>SCTG01000210.1 GCA_004298335.1 Nitrospirota bacterium | reverse complement strand
CATCGCCACCGCCCAGCTCAACCCCTACGCCTTCATCTACACCGTCGATGCCGACGCGATCAACGTCTACGGCAACGGCTACGACGCCAACGTCAACAACTTCAATGGCGTGATCGTCGCCGCGACCGATACGGTCGGCGGCAACAATGCCATCGACGTCTACTCCAACGGCGGCAACGCCAACGTCTACAACAGCGGCTCGATCTACGCCTTCCCGATCAACGGTTCGAACTACAACGTCACCGCGATCGAAGCCACCACCAACGGGGGCGATGTCAACATCACCAATGCCGCCACCGGCGGCATCACTGCCGGCAGTTATGCCGGCACCGCGCTCGGCGTCTACGCCAACGCAAATGGCGGCGACGTCTCGCTGGACAACGGCGGCCTGATCCTGGGATCGAGCCAGAACGGCGATTCCGCTGGCGTCGTCCTGAGGGGCTACAACGTCACGGTCAACAACACCGGCGTGTACACCGACGGCATCGAGGCCTATAGCGATCCGGTGACCGGCGGCAGTGCCACTGGTTTGTATGCGTACGGCTTCTACGTCGACATCGTCTCGTCCGGCAATATCGCTGCCGGCGCGGCCGGCTATGCCACGGCCGTCTCGGTCAACAGCTTCTACAACAACATCGACAACAGCGGTCGCATCTACGCCTATTCCAATTACGCCGGCGCGACCGGTGTCAATGCCTACGGCTTCGTCGGCAGCCACTTCACCAATGACACCAGCGGCTCGGTCTACGCGCACGGCTACACCTCCACTACCGGCGTGGAAGTGGTCGCCCGTTATGGCGGCGCGACGGTCGCCAACGACGGCTACATCGGGGCGATATCCGACAACTCCAACGCGATCGGCGTGGACGCCGTCGCGTTTGGTTACGGCTATGCCCGCGTCAGAAATTATGCAAACGGCGTCATCGTCGCCGATGGCTACACCGATTCGGTCGGTGTGTTTGCCGCGTCCTCTTCCGACTACGGCATCGGGACCTACGTCGGCAACGCCGGCTATATCGGCGCCTACGCGCGCAACGGTTTCGCGACCGGCGTGCAGGCTTCGGCCTATGGCAATTACTCCACGTCGTTCGTGACCAACGTCTACGGCGGCGATATCGAAGCGTATTCCCGCTACGGAAACGCCACTGCCGTGTTCGCTTCGGGCTATGCCGCCCGGATCGACAACGCCGGCGATCTATACGCGCATTCCCAGGACGGCAGTGTCGGCGCGTTCGCCACTGGCGCGTACTCCTATGTGAACAACGGCGCCACCGGCAATATTGATTCCATTGCGACCGGCGCCGCCGCCGATGCGACCGGCATCCTCTCCGTCGGCCAGTACGGTGCCAACGCCAGCAATGCCGGCGACGTCTATGCGCGTTCGTATAACGGCGATGCCTATGGCATCAGCGCGACTTCGAACGCAGGCGACGCCTATGTCAACAGCACGGGCGGCAATGTCTACGCTTTCGGCTATAACAATGCCGTCGGCATTTATGCCCGCGGCCAGTACGGCGCGACGGTGAATGCAGCTGGTTACATCGATGCCGAGACCTACAGCTTCAGCGCCACCGGCATCCGCGCAGTCGCGCCTAACGGATATGCCAACGTCGACAGCTCGGCCGATATCTACGCCTACAGCCGCAACGGCTACGCTGAAGGCATCTCTGCCCGCTCCTTCAGTTACAGCGCATCGGTCAGCAGTACGGGCGACATCTACGCCTATTCGAATTACAGCAGCGCCGGCGGCATCAACGTCAGCGGCTACAACAACGCCTATGCCTACAACTCCGGCTACGTTCATGCCGAGGGCCAGAACTTCGCTTCCGGCATTTTCGCCTATGCCCGCAATGGCTACGCCGACATCAACAGCACGGGCGATGTCTTTGTCCGCACGGTCAATGGCGGTACTCGCGGCGTGTACGCGGTCAGCCGCTATTACGACGCCTCGGTGATCAACGACGGCAGCGTCAATTCCTGGGCCTACGGCTCCGGCAGCGCAATCGGTCTCGGCGCCTATGCCGACAGCGGTTACGCCTCGGTCACTGGCACCGGCGATGTCTACGCGTTTTCGGATAATTACGCCGCCACGGGCATCAGGGCCTGGGGCGATTCGGGCGTGACGGTTGCCGCCAACAATGTGCGCGCGGTCGGCAACACTAACGTCTTCGGCGTGTATGGTTATTCCTACAACGGCTACAACTCCACCACCATCACCGGCACCGTCTACGCTTCGTCCGACACGGGTGCCGCCACCGGCGTCTACGCCTACGGCTGGCAGGGTACGGATGTCACCACCAACGACGTCACCGCCTTCGGTTACACCGGCGCCACCGGCATTCATGCCATCTCCAACCTGGGCAGCACCTACGTCACCGCCAACGGCGACACGACGGTGTACACCTACAACGGAAATGCCACCGGCATCGATGCCTTTGGTGAGCAGAATTCTCTGGTCACCACCTACGGCAACGTCGCCGTAACTTCCAACAACAACAGTGCCACCGGCGTGAGGGCTTATGCCCACTACGGCTATGCCGGGGTGTATGGCGGCGGCAATGTCTATGCCACGGGCAGCTTCGTGGCGACCGGCATTTACGCCCGCGGCTACGACGGCACCACGATCGACGTCGGCAATGTCGGCGCCCAGGCCTACTTCGGCGCGACCGGCATCTACGCTTACGCGGCCGACGGCAATACTAGCGTCACCGCGTACGACGTGTCCGCCAGCTCCTACAACGGCACCGCCGTCGGCGTCGATGCCTCCGCGGCCTACGACGTCACCGTCGATGTCAACAGCGCGACCGCCTACAGCCACAACTTCAATGCGACCGGCGTGCAGGCGTCCGCCAACGATGGCGACGTGACGGTTACGGCCGGCTCCGCCCTGGCGGTGACCTATTTCGGCGTGGCGACCGGCATCAACGCCTACGGCTATTACAACGCCAGTGTTTACGCGGGCGACGTGACGGCGGTGTCCTACTTCGGCGCCGCGACCGGCATTGAGGCCTTCGCCAACGATGGCGACGCCTACGTCAGCGACACCGGCGCGGTGCTCGCCGACAGCTACTTCAGTGCTGCGCGCGGCATCTACGCCTACGGCTACGACAATTCCACGGTCTATGCCGCCGATGTAACGGCCGTCAGCTACTTTGGTTCCGCCGTGGGCATCGACGCTCAGGCGCATTATGGCGACGCTTTTGTTAATGATGGCGGCGACGTTACGGCCGTTTCGGAATTTGCCTACGCCACCGGCATTCGTGCCGACGGTTACAACAACAGCACGGTGTACGCCGGTAATGTGCTCGCGGTCAGCTATTTCGGCGCCGCGACCGGCATCGATGCCAATGCCGCGCATGGCGACGCCTACGTGTCCGTCAGCGGCGGCGTCGGCGCCTATTCGTACTTCGGCACGGTTTACGGCATCAACGCTTACGGCTACGGCAACGCGAGCGTGGTCGCCGGTGATGTGACGGTAGCCAGTCGCTTCGGCGCCGCCACCGGCATCTACGCTTATGCACAGAACGGCAATGCCTACGTATCCGACTCCGGTTACGTGCAGGCGCAGAGTTACTTCAGTGTGGCGACGGGTATCAATGCCATTGGCCAGTACGATTCCACCGTCTATGCCGGCGACGTGCTCGCCGCCAGCCACTTCGGTTCGGCCACGGGCATCAACGCCCAGGGCGGAACCGACAAGTACGCCGCCGACGCCTACGTCAATGTGAGCGGCGACGTCACCGCGATCTCCGACTTCTCGACGGCCTCCGGCATCCTGGCCTACGGCGCCGAAAGCGCCTACGTGGTCAGCCAGGGCACGGTAACGGCCGACGCCTACGGCAACGCCATCGGCATCTCCGCCTCTACCTACACGGGTTACTACGGCGGCCGGGCCGGCGTCCAAGCCTATAACGTCTACGCGCTCTCGAGCACCGGCACGGCCACTGGCATCTCCGCCTCCGCCAGCAAGTACGCCGGCATCGACGCGACCGGCACGGTGGTAGCCGATGCCTTCGGCACCGCGGTCGGCGAGACCGCCAACGCGAGCCATGGCGATGTCTATGTCGGCAACCATGGCTACGGCGTATTCGCCTATTCCGATACCAGCACCGCGACCGGCATCAATGCCAACGGCCGCTACGGCGCCACGGTCGACAGCACGGGTTACGTGGTCGCCGACGGCTACACCGGCGCCAGCGGCATCTTCGCCTACAGCCGCTACGGCTCGACCGATGTCTACAGCGCGGGCGGCGTGTCCGCGACGACGGTCAACGGCAGCGCTTCCGGCATCAACGCGGTCGGCAGAAACGGCGCCAGCGTCTACAGCACGGGCGATGTCTATGCGTCCAGCCCCGGCAATGCTTACGGTGTTCGCGCCACATCCAAATACCAAGACGCCTACATCTTCAGCAGCGGCGACGTGACCGTCCTGTCCTCGGCCGGCACCGGTCTGGGTATCGGCGCCTACGCGGGCACCATTTACGGTTACGGCGACGCGACCGTGCTCAACTACGGTACGGTCTACGTCCATTCGCAGTACGACGCCAACGGCATCGTGGCGACCGCCAACGACGGCTTCGCCTACGTCTACAACGATCCGGGCGTGTACGTCATATCCAATGTCGGCAACGCTAATGGCATCACCGCCACCGGCCTGTTCGGCGCCACGGTCGTCAACGTCGGAAACGTCCTCGCCGATGGCTTCATCGACGCGACGGGCATTTCGGCCAACTCCGCGCAAGGCGATGCCTACGTCTACAACTCGGCGTACGTGCACGCCTATGCCAACACCGGCGCGGCCTCGGGCATTTATGCCTCCGGCCAGTACGGCGCCGTCGTGGTCAACTATGGCGAGGTTCTCGCCTACGGCAACCTCGACTCGACCGGCATCATCGCGGTCAGCCCGAACAGCACCGCCTACATCTACAACTACAACAACGTCTTCGTGACCTCGGCGACCGGCAACGCCACCGGCCTGGGTGCCAGCGGCACCTTCGGCGCCGGCGTGGTCAACACCGCCATCGTCTCCGCGGACGGTTACATCAACGCCTATGGCATCACCGCCGACGCCAGCTTCGGCGATACCTTCGCTTACAACTACGGCATCGTGGTCGCGGTCGGCGAAACCGGCACCGCCGCCGGCATCGACTCCAGCGCCTATTTCAGTGCCTCGGCCTACAACGATGGTCTGGTGATTGCCGACGCCTACACCAATGCGACCGGTGTCACGGCCAGCGGCCAGTACGGCGATGCCTACGTCGGCAACTACGGCGGTGTCTATGCCGTCGCCACCACGGGCACCGCCCTGGGTCTGGGCGCGGATGCGCACTACTACTCCACGGTCTACAACGGCTACGGCGCAACCGTGTTTGCCGACGCCTACACCGACGCGACCGGCGTCTCCTCGTACGGCTACAACGGCGCCTCGTTCGTCTACAACGGCGGCTACGTCTTCGCGAGCTCGGCCACGACGGACGCCACCGGCATCACCTCGACCAGCATCAATGGCTACAACGGTTCGGAAGTCGACAACCGCGGTCTCGTGTATGCCGAGGGTTACGTCAATGCCACGGGCGTGGCCTCCACCGCCAAGTACAACGACTCGTCGGTGTACAACAGCGGCGACATCCGCGAGATCGGA
>SCTG01000114.1 GCA_004298335.1 Nitrospirota bacterium | reverse complement strand
CGCCTGGGAGGAGGAGACTGAGAGTAATGACGCCTCCGACAGAAGTGGCGTCTTTGGATGGCGTCGATTTTTTGCCGGGGTCGGCTTCACGCAGCGCTGGCTGTCAGGACGTGGCGCCAGGGGCGGTAGACGCGTCTTAGGAGGCAAACTGCTGAACACCAAGCCGCCCACCTGGCTCCCAAGCCTAATTTCCTCAGGATCTCTGCCGCTTGAGACGCTAACTTCCCACTCGCCGCCGCTCGGCCCAGGTTCCAACCCGCTACTTTTAGGTAAATGGCATGATGCACGCCGGGACTGCCACGCACGCGCAACGCACCGAGTCCATGCTTGCGCTTCAGACCGCCGTTCGTTGATTCCAGACCCGAACGCTTGGCATAGCGCTCGCGAAACGCGTGCGTGTTTTCCTCGCGTCGACGTTCGTGCTGACGCCTTTGTTTGGCCGTGTATTCCAGCTTGTATGGTCCCTTCTTCGTCTTTTGCACGGGACAGGCTTTCCGAAACGGACAGCTCGCGCAATCCTCTGGCCGCATCTCGATCGTAGTCTTGTCCTCGTTCTTTCCCTGAGCGTAAAGGACCATCAGTGGAATCCGTCCACTCGGACACGCTCCCACCTTGTCCGTTCTTTCATCCACCGAAAAATCGTCGATCGTCAGCTTCTCCATGGCCGGTGACATCGGCTGGTCACGCGATGCCGCTGGCTCCGTCGCGGGCGTTTCCGTCGCTGTCGCCGCTGCCGCGGGCACCGCGTCGCTCACCGAAGAGTCGGCCGACTCCAACTCCGCACCGGGCATCGGCGCCACCAATTCCACGCCCAGCTTCGCCGCCGCCTGCACGTTCTCGTCGCTGCCGTAGGCCGTGTCCGCCAGCATCACCTCGGGCAATAACTCCTTGGCCTGCAGATCGGCCAACACCGGTGTCAACGCCGGCGCGTCGTGATCCGCCGCCGTCTGCGGGATCGCGGTCAGGATCAGTTGCACTTCGTTCTCGTCCGAGCAGGTCTCCACCAACTGCACCTTGTGGCCCTGCCCTTTGCAGCCATCGTAGGTCGCGTCCAGGTCCGACGGGTTCTGCACGCAACGGCCTCCCGTCTTGGCCTTGACGACGATCTTGTCTTCCACGATTTCGCACTGCTGCTCGAACACGGTCAGCAACGCCTGATAGCTGGGACGGGTGTTCAAGCCAGGATGATCCGCGAAGCGATTGATGAGAGAGCGCATGTCTTCGGCCACCTGTTGCCGACTCTTGCCACGCTGCTCCGCCGACAGACCTTTCGACGCGAACAACTTCGCTGGCGAAGGCGCGTAACGCTGAAGCAGGTCTTCGGGCAAGGCGTTGAAGTCGGCGGCGTAGTGCCGCTGCACTTGCGTCAGAAAGCGTTTGTTGCAGACGGCCAGCATGCGCGTGCGACCGAAGCTGGCCATGTCGCTGAAGACGTGCGTGGAGTCGAGTCGTTGTTGATCGATGCGCAGATCGAGCGCGTCGACCAGTTTCAGAGTGACGTCGTTCATGATCTGCGCGGCCAGGTCGTCTTCGAGAAACAACGCGCGATAGCGTTCCAGGGTGCGGTCGCACATCTCGTCCAGGCCTGGTTCGAGATTGAGGGCGAACTGCACATCGGTGCGAAAGAGATACGCTTCAACGGCCTGAGCGTTGGTCCAGTCGTTGCTTTCCTGCAGGAACAGCAGCCCGGCGACGGAATAGAGTTCTTTGGTGGGCCGACCAAAGGTAGGATGAAAATGAGCACCGAGCTGCTTGACGGGCATGAGACAGAGGAGGATGGCGCGAAAGATGCTCTGCCAGCCGTTCGCGATGCGGTGCAACCCCAGCGGCGGGATGATCTGCTGATAGGGATTGAAGAGGCGTCCTTGTAGGGGATTGACGGCATGCTTCATGTTGGCGCAACTCCTTTTGGTAAAAGGAGTTATACTATAATCTAGGATCGGCGTCAAGAGGAAAACTTCCATAAATCCAAATATTTCATACAGTTGCGCCCGATGGGACTTTTGTCGGGCGCGTCATGTTTGACAAGTGTCGTCGTAAGTCCTTGTGGCGTAAGGGTCGGATTTCGTGTTAGTCACTACATCGTGGTTTTTTGT
Source organism: Nitrospirota bacterium (assembly GCA_004298335.1). Taxonomy (GTDB): domain Bacteria; phylum Nitrospirota; class Nitrospiria; order Nitrospirales; family NS-4; genus SCTG01. Next base: position 2,014 of record SCTG01000114.1, on the reverse strand, counting down.
GCTCCGGGAGGTGCGGGCGGGCGAATTTCAGTGATCTTGAGCGCCTTGAGGACCTGACGGGCGCGCTGGCTTCCTGGCGTCACTCCCGTGCGTTCCTGGCCGTCGACCTGGAAGCGGACATGACGAATCGTTTGTAGGGCAGTGAGGGCTGCCTGCGCGGATAGTGGCACGCGGGCATCTTTCAAGGCGCGCTCCAGCATGCGTTCGATCAAGAACGCCAGGGTCGCTACAAAGATGTGCGCCTTCACGCGGCGTTCGCAGTGATGCCAGATGGGTCGCATGCCGATGGGATCTTTCAAAGAACGAAAACCCCGTTCTACCTCGTTCAACTCCTTGTAATGGGCCACGCCTTCACGCGGCGTCAGATCGGTACGATCGGTCTGAATCAGATATTTGCCCTCGTATTTTTTCTCCCGCGGCAAGTTGACCGGATGTTCTTCGAAGTGGAATTGACCGCCCTCCAGCTTCCAAGCGTAATAGCGCTGCCCGTGATTGCGCGACAAGACCCGTTGGGCGGCGGCGCCGATCTTGGCTGGGGCTTTCACTTGCCCCTTGGCGACGCGTCTTTGTAGCTTTTCTAACCCCACGCGCACACGCTGCATCGCTTTTTCACGTTGCCGTTGCTCGTAGGCCCGCCGCTCGTCGCTGTCGACGATGAACACGCGCACCCCCGGTCGATCACAGGTCACTTCTTGCACGCGTGTGCGCTGCTTCTCATGTGCTTCTTCGGTGTTGATCCCGCCTGGACATTCCAGCCAACGGTCTTCCACAATGCGGTCGATCAAGGCTTCGGCTGCGGGATTTTGACGTCGCGTCATGCCAAGTAAGAAGCCCCAATCCCCGTCGGCCTTTTGCAAGACATCCAGATTCTTTTCCGTCACCATGCCGCGATCGCCCACGAACACGACATCACGAAACTGAAAACGCTTCGTCAAATCCTTAACGACCTCGGAGACGGTTTGGCTGTCGCGGGTGTTGCCGGCCCACACATGATGCGTAATCGGCCAACCGGCAACCATGACGACACCCACCACGACTTGCACATTACGTGGTTTGCCATCGCGGCTGTAGCCGTGCTTGGCCAAGGCTGCCGGGCCCTGGCCTGCAAAATACGTACTGGTCAGATCGTAAAAGACCAAATCCGGCTGGAAGTCGAACAGATCGCGCAGCTGCTTGTACAAGGCGACTTCGATCTTCGCTTTGTTCAGTACCAGATGGTCCAAGGTGCGATACCAGCGTTGCAGAACCGTCAGATCAACCTCGACGCGGCCCTGGCGTTTCCACCGTGTCACGTAGCGTCGGCCCAAGCGATCACAGACGTAATCGGTTTCCAGCCAACCGGCCAAGGCATGTTCGCTGACCGGCCGGACCAGACGATTGGCGATCAAGGCCAAGACGCGACTGGGCCAATCATCATCGGGGTCTTCGGCGGGGAGCAAACGTGGCCAGCGTCGGCCGGCGTCCAAAATCTGCCACAGCCCCAGTTGCTGGAAGAAATGCCGCACGACGAGCATGGGCCCCCAGGTACTAGCATCCAGAGTTTGAATCGGGCCGTCGTGCTCGAAAGGCGCCACCGTGTCGCCCTGGAGGAAGCGCTGCAAGAGAGGTAGCAGTTCCACCAGCGTGTCCCGGCGGCCGAGATTGAGCACCACCCGCTGCTTGACGCGGCCGTTTTCACGCACCGACTCAACGACACGAACATACTCATGCACCACGCCGGAAGAACTCGGGACTTTGATGGAGCGGATGAACATGATGGGGTATTAGCATCATGGATACTCCTGGGAATGTCAACTCCTATCCAGGCAATTTCCAGAAAAACAAAAACACAACATCAAATATTGTCACTACGGGTTTTTGGGAACCGCCCATCTCAGCCTTGAAAAATAAGGACTTACGCGTGAAACCATGGGGTGGCATGTCAAACATGGGCTAGCGCACCGACGGACCAAACCGCCAGTTGAACTGGACCATGACTTCGTAATCGAACGGTCGCGGGCCCGTCACGGGCGAG
>SCTG01000200.1 GCA_004298335.1 Nitrospirota bacterium | reverse complement strand
CAAAACCTCAAGGTGCAACTTCATATAAGGAAACAGCGTTTGCTATTATTCCGCGAGCAAAATTGTTACAGCTTGAAATTGAAGGGACAAAAAAAGGGCTAGAGTACATTGATGAAGTACAGCAATGCAAAAAGCAGATGAAGGTGATTATTCTCCTTTAGAACAGTTAATAAGTCAAGCGCTAGCTGAAACTTTACAAAAATAAATTTCTGACATCTATGAAACTTACTCATAAACAACGAGATCAGCTTTGGGGAGAAGATGGACCATACTCTGAAGCATGGATGGTTTTTGAAACAAGAATTTTAGATGATAGTGTAAGTCGTGTCTTTCTTAATGTAGAGGTGCATATTAACCCTTTTACTTATAGATTTATTAAAAAACATCGTGAAGTATTTGCAAGAGATCCTATGGTTCAACAATTACTTGATCATTCTGAGTTTAGAGGTCAATCACATGGATATGTAACTTCGGCCTTTTTAGATGAATATACGGATGATAGTGTGATGGAAGAAGCAAAGCAGCATTTAGAATATGCAAAGAGCACAATAATAAAAATGCATAAGTATGTATTAGAAGCAATTCTGGAGAGTGAAGGAAAGATGAATTGAGCTCATTTTAGTCTTCTTTATGGCTATAGTTCGAATCTGTTCAGGGATAATACAGTTTGATATAGTTTTTTGTGGCTAAGTTTCGTTGCAGGGGCTGAGTAACTATGTGGGAGACCAGGAATATCTTGTCAAGTCCTAAGCCTTCACTTTTAAAAAGAGAAACCTTATTGCACTTACACAGTATACGGAGTTTGTCTTTTCCATACAGCGTAGACTCTGTACAATAACTTTCTTGCAACAGCAACGGTAGCTTCTTTGTATTGCTTACCTTCTTGTCGTTTCTTCTCGTAGTATTCCTTTAATTCTGCATCATGCATTTGAGCAATACTCGCTGCAAAGAAAATAGCTTTTCGAAAATAGGGTGATCCACGTTTGGTTAAATGAGTATTTCGATGCAGTCCTGTACCACTTTGTTTCACTTTAGGATCAAGGCCACAAAAGGCAACCAAACGTTTCCCTGTTGAGAATTTGTTAATGTCTCCAATTTCTGCAAGTAAGCGTGTTGCTGTTGTGGGTCCAATGCCTGGTATTGTCTGCAAAAGCTTGGATAGCTTACTGCTTTGGGATACTGCTGCATAATGCTCATAGCTTTGCTCTGTCTCTTTCAGAACCGTCATGCAGGTATCGAGCTGTTTTATGAGCTCATCATCCATACCAATAGAGTGTAGTCGCTGCTTCATCAACAGTAGCATTTGTCGCATCTGAGATAGCTTTGCTGCTGTTCGTATTGCTGGTTTCGTAAGGGTAAATGATTCTTTTGTCACCATACTTCCTTCTCCTTGCAACAATAATTTAGCAATCACTTGTGCATCTGTCAAATCTGTTTTTCTCTTCCGCACTGTTGCTCTGGTAAACTGTTTTGTTGTAATTGGATTTAAGAGTCGAAAGGGAATATCTCTTGCAATACATTGCAAGGCTAATTCCCGGTGGTATTCGGCTGTTGCCTCTGATCCAATAACAAGCTTTTTCCACTTCTTTGCAACCTTTGTTAAAAAAGTTTCGATGGATGCTTTGGTATTCGTAACAAGATACGTTTCTTTCACACACGATGACCTATCGATTCTGACGCCTACTAAGCTGTCTTTGGCCACATCGATGCCAATAATTACCATATATTTCCACCCCCTTTCTTGGTTTTTCCAAAAAGAAAGAAGAGAAAGAGAAGAAAGAAATGGAGATTGCATTGAGAGTCTCCCAGTGGTAGGATTTCGATATGCTTGTTCGTTATGGGTACCCGAAACGGTACAACCAGGAATAGATCGCCATTCCAACCCGGGAGACCAGATGCTCCAACAGTGGACATACCCTTAGGGGTATTCCAAACTTTTTACCGCTGGCTCTCCGGTTTTTATTCTACTCCCTCCTTACGAACTAATATACAAACCTTTTATTTAATCGCGTGAAGTTGGTCTTAGATAATACCCGTCTGGATCAACGATGCGAAAATCGGTAAGAATGTGTTTGCGTCGCTGTAGTTCTTCATGAATCGGATAACCAGTTGCTTTTATCTCTTCATAAAAAGCGTTAATGTCGTCGACCTCAAATACAATTTCTACACCAAGTCCTTTTCGATCAGTGAGAACTTCTGGTCGGAAGTAGTGTCCGTCAACTAACTTGTCAGCTGCTCCAATTCCAATGATGACATTATCTCTCTGTAACGAATGATATTTTTCATATTCATGCATTACTTTAAAACCCAAAATCTTGGTATAAAATTCAACAGATTGTTTGGGGTCTTGGACAAACAATTCAAATCGTAAAGTTAGGTTTTGCATAGATATAATTATATCAGAGGTTCAATTAAGTGTTTATTACGAAATGCTTTGCCTGATCCTGATTTGAGATACATTTCAAATTTAATCGCTTGGGTCTTGGTAGGGAAGGCGGAGTAATAAATTAGTTTAACTGGTCGAAATGGTTTTGTGGAGATATTCTTTCCTTCCTGATGATCAGAAACTCGTTGTTTGAGCTCTTTTGTAGAGCCGGTATAGATATCATTATTGGAGAGTTTGAGGAGGTAGGTGTAGTACATTCTACTTTTATTATACATCCTCCTTCGCCAAGGCTT
>SCTG01000113.1 GCA_004298335.1 Nitrospirota bacterium | reverse complement strand
AGCTGCTGGAGCAGACCATCGCCCAGCGGTTTGATTTCACGGAAATGGCAAGGCGGAGCCTTGGAGCGGAATGGGTCAAACGGACGCCGGAAGAGCAGAAGGAATTTGCGGGCAATTTTCAGACCTTGCTGGCGAATACGTACATTGGGAGGATCGAGGCCTACTCCGGCGAGAAGGTCCAGTACCTCAAGGAGCTGAACGACGGCGAATATGCGGAAGTCTACACGCATGTCGACACGGGCAAGAGCGTGATCGACATCAATTACCGGATGCGGAAGGCGGAGGACTGGCGCGTCTACGACGTGGTGGTGGAAGGCACGAGCCTGGTCCAGAATTACCGGGAGCAGTTCAAACGGATTCTGAGCAAGAATTCGTTCGCGGAATTATCCAGGCAGCTTCGGGACAAGTCGACCAACATCAAAGCTCCTGTCCCGGACGTGGGCGGCACCGCCAAGAGCCGATGAGTGCAGAGGACCATGCTCTCCCGCTGTTTGATCACATGCCTGGTGGGCGCAGCTGCGCTGCTGCTCTCCTGGGCGCCGGCGCGCGGCGAGGAGACGACGTATTTTGTGATCCCGGCCGTCGCGACGGCGAAGAACGATGGGACGGACGTCGGGGTGATCGTCCCATACATTTTTGCGGACGACGAGGGGCGCGTCACGAAGATCATCGCGCCGATGTACATCCACAACGAGTTCATGGGCTCGCGCGCGACGCTCAACCTGTTTCGCTACCCGGCCCGGGGAGAGCAAATCAAGCTGATCGCGTCCATCACGGAGAAGACCGAGCGCAAGCTCATGCTCGATGTGCAGAAGCTGTTCCTGAACGGCGGGAAATACAGCCTGGAAGGGAACGTCGGGTTCTTTAAAAACGGGACGGCGCGGTTCTACGGCATCGGCAATCAGACGCGGGAGGACCAGCAGACGAACTATACCGACCGGGAGCTCGTGGGCTTCATCACGGGGGGCGTCTATGTCGGGCCGGGCCGGCGGGTGACGTGGACCGAACGCCTTCGGAACGTCGAAGTGCAGGTCGGGGCGGTTCCCAATGTCCCGTATACCCAGTCGGTCTTTTCCGCGATCAGGGGGACCGGAGGGGCGACGGTATGGGGCCACAAGCTGGCCTTTCTCGATGACACGCGCGACGATACGCTTACCCCGACGGTCGGGAGCTATTTCACCATGTTTGCGGAACTGGCCCAGTCCCTGACCGCCGACACCAATACCGTATTCAGCCGCTATGGGTTCGATTACCGCGTCCTGCTGCCGAATCAGACCAAGCAATACACCTTCGTGTTTCGCGCGAGACTGGACGCGACGGTTGGCGGCGACGAGATTCCCTTCTTCGAGCGGAGCAGCCTGGGGGGACAGAACACGTTGCGGGCGTTCGGCGTGGGCCGGTTTGTGGACAATCATGCGCTGGTGCTCAGCGCCGAGGAGCGGGTGCAGTTGTTTCACTTGAAGGTGTTCGGGACCGTCGCCGAAGTGGAAGTGGCCCCGTTTCTCGATGTGGGGAAAGTGACCAATACGTTCCGGTACCGGGCCTTCTCTGAATATGAAGCCAATCCGGGGATCGGGTTCCGGGCGATCGCGCGTCCCAATGTGGTGGCGCGGGTGGACCTTGCGACCGGCAACGAAGGGCGCGCCATCTTCGCGGGACTGGATTTCCCCTTTTAGTTTTTCAGGAGGATCGGACGGATGAGCGGGCGTCGGACACAGGACAGCACACAGGGCGTCGGCTGGCCGGCGCCGAGCATGTTGCTGGGCATGCTGCTGGTGCTGGGGCCGTCGGTCGGCGCGGACGCGGCCGAGCTCTACATTGGCCAGGGCCTGGTTCCGGTCCGGAACTTCCAGCCCCTGCAGGGGCTCTCCCTCCAGATGCCGGTGGACAGCGCGATGCCGCTCAGGAGCGGCGAGCTCAGCCTGCGCGCCCACGTTGCCGAGACGAGCACCATCCTGCGCGAGACGACCGGCACGGGAACTTCCGCCATCCTGAAGTTCGGGCAGCTGCGCTCGGCCTTCGACATCCGGTATGGAACGGCCATGGAGGATGTCGAGGTCGGGCTTGAATTCGCGTCGCTCTACCGTCATTCCTCAGGGATTGACGGCCTGGTCTTGGCAGGGGAGAGTCTTACCGGGCAGTCCGCGCCCATCCGCCAGCAGCTCAAGAAACAAGGGTACGCGTATTCCGTGGGAGGCGGCAATACGTCCCTCAATCCGCCCAACGATGCCTTTGGGCTGACCGATATCGTCGCCCATGTCAAGGCGCTGATGGTTGCGGAGGGGATGTACATCCCGGCGACGTCATTGCGGGTGGCCCTGAAGGTGCCGGTGGGCGACCGGAGCCGGGCGTTCGGGACGGGCGTGGCGGACCTGGGCGTTGGGTTGTCGCTCCAGAAGACCGTCTGGAACCGGGTGGGCCTGTACGTCAACCTGAACGAGGTGCTGCCCACCGGGCATTACAGTGGGCTGGCGCTCCGGGGGTATTTCACCATGGTGACGGGCGTGGAATTCATGGCCACGCCGAAGTTTTCGATCACGGGCCAGTTCGACTATTACCAGTCCCCGTTCGGCAACACCGGCCTCAAGCTGCTGGATCGCGGCGTCACCGAGGCGGTCCTCGCCTTCGGCTATCGCTTTACCCCGACGCTTCTGTGGCAGATTTATGGGGTGGAGAACCTCGACTTCATCAGGGACTCAGCCGCCGATTTTACCATCGGTACCGCGCTGACCTACCGGATTCCCTCGAAGTAGGTCGTGTGATCACGGATCCTGGTACGGCTCGTCTCAGCGCCGTGTTGTTTGATTTCGGCGGCACGCTGGATGCCGATGGTGTGGCCTGGAAGGAACGGTTCTTCCGTCTGTGGTGCGAGGAAGCGGGGGCGGTCGCTCCGGAGCGTTTCGCCCCGGCCTTCTACGCGGCGGACGACGCGGTGGTGGGGGCCGTCCCGCCGACGCTGTCTTTCCGGGAGACAGTGAGACGGATTACGCAAGGTATTGCGCGGGAGATGGGCGCCGCCGATTCCGCTCTTGTCGAGCGGGTCGCCGCGCGGTTTGTGGAGGAGGCGGTGGAGCGGCTTCGGGCCAGCGCATTGGTGCTCGATCAGCTCAGCCGGCGGTATCGCCTGGGCATTGTCTCCAACTTTTACGGGAATTTGTCCTCCGTCTGCGAGGAGGTGGGGCTGAGCCCGTTGCTGGCGGTCATGGTCGACTCGGCCTGCGTCGGTTGCGTAAAGCCGGACCCGCGGATCTTCCAGGCGGCCTTGACGGGATTGAACGCGAAACCGGAACAGGCGGTCTTCATCGGGGATTCGTTGCCCCGGGACATGGCTGGCGCGAAGGGTATCGGGATGCCGCATATCTGGCTGACGCCCGAGACGACTCCGGCGGAAAAACCGTGCTGTACGGGTGACCGGGTGATTCATGCGCTTGAAGAATTGCGCCATGTGCTGTAATGGCTGAGCGAGCCGTCATGAAGGGCGGGATCATCGCGGCCGGAGCGGGCAGCCGTCTGAGGCAGGCGGGCTGGACGGTGCCCAAGCCCCTCGTCGAGGTGGCGGGCCTGCCGCTGATCGGACGCGTCATCCGGAATTTCCGTGCGGCCGGCATCACGTCGCTCGTGATCATCTTCAACGAGGAGGAGCGCGACTGCGAAAGTTGGGTGCGGTCGCAGTATCCCGATCTCGATCTGCGGGTTCTCGTGAAGACGACGGCCTCCTCGCTCGAAAGCTTCCGCGAAGTCTGCGCGCTGCTCGGTTCCGGTCCGGCGCTGATCTCGACGGTGGACGCCTGGTGCCCGGAGGAGGAATTCGTGGCGTTCGTGAAGGCCGTCCGGCAGTATCCGCCCGACGCCACGGTGCTCGCCGTGACGCCGTTGGTGGCCGACGAGCGGCCGCTCTGGGTGGCCATGAACCCTGATGGGCGCATCACTTGCATCGGAGGGGACTCCGGATCGCTGGTCACGGCCGGAATGTACGCGGTGCCGGAGCGTGTGAGGCGGCTCTCCTCGGTGAGCGGGCTGGGAAGGCTTCGCGAGTTTCTGTCCCGGCTCGTGGCTGAGGGAGAGCAGGTGTACGGCGCCGTGATTCCCAATGTGGTGGACGTGGATCGGGCCGAGGACGTTGCCCTCGCCGAGGTGATGGCTCGGAAAGAGGCAGGAACAGCTGTGAAGCCGCAGGGAGTGGTCAAGTGAACGGACGGGACTGCTGGGGCATCTTTCGAGAGCGCGCGCATTCGCCGGGCCGGGAGTTCGACGATGCCGAAATCCTGCGCCTGACCGGCAAGCATCTGGAGGCCAGGGGGTTCCAAGTCAGCCTCAGGACTCCCGACGAGGTCGCGCGGGCCGGCGACGATCATCCGCCGAATATCTTTTTGATGTGCGAGCGGCTGGAGATCATCGAGCAACTCCGGCAATGGGAGGAGCTCGGCGTGCGGCATGTGAATCGGCCCTCGGCGATCCTGCATACCTATCGGGACCGGATGCTGGCGCTGTTTGAGCGCCACGGGGTCGCGTTCCCCGCCAGCCGCCTCACGGCCACGGCGGCGCCGGAGATCGTCCAGGCCGGTCCGGTCTGGGTGAAACGCGCCGACGTGCACAACACCCAGGACGGCGATGTGGTCTTTGCCACGACCCCATCCGAAACGGCCCGAGCGCTGGCCCGGATGGCGGAGCGCGGGATCGGGCAGGCCGTTCTCCAGGAACACGTCCCGGGCGATCTCATCAAGTTCTACGGCATCGGCGACCCCGCCCTGACGCCTGGACAGGCCCCGTGGTTCAGGTGGTTCTATCACAAGGACCAGACATTGGCCGGCCATCGCTTCGATCGGGATGCGCTGGCCTCCATGACGCAGCGGGCGGCGGCGGCGATCGGGCTGGAAGTCTACGGAGGGGACGCCATCGCGACCGGAACGGGGGCGCTGTACGTGATCGATCTCAACGCCTGGCCAAGCTTTGCGCTCTATCGGGATGAAGCGTCCGAGCGGATTGCATCGTATCTGGCTGTGCGGTTTACAGGAGCAGGAGCATGAAGAAGCGCGAGATCCCGGGCCCCCGCTCCAGGAAGATTTTTGAACAGGAGCAGCGGCATGTCGCGCCGGGACTCCAGTCCTTCGCGCTCTATTCCGGGCTGGCGATGGCCCGCGGCAGCGGGTGCACGCTGACCGATGAAGACGGGAACGACTACATTGATTTCATCGCGGGGATCGGCGTCGGCAGCGTCGGGCACTGCCATCCGCACTACGTGGAGGGGCTCAAGCGGCAGGCCGAGCGCCTGACCTTCGGCAGCTTCACGACCGAGACGCGCGCCCGTTTCCTCGAACTGCTGGCGTCCGTGACCCCGGAGGGGCTCACCCGCATCCAGCTCTTTTCGGGCGGCGCGGAAGCGGTGGAGGCGGCCTTCCGTCTCGCCAAGTCCGTGACAAAGAAATTTGAATTCATCGGTTTCTGGGGCGGGTTCCACGGCAAGACCGGCGGCGTGCTGGGCCTGCTCGGAGACGAATTCAAGCAGCACCTGGGCCCGTTCATGCCGGGCCTGTACTCCTCGCCGTACGCCAACTGCTATCGTTGCCCGTTGAAGCTCACGTACCCGGACTGCGGAATCGCGTGCGCCGAGCATCTGCGCCACGTCATCCGCTACCAGACGCAGGGTGAGATCGCCGCGATCATCGTGGAGCCGATTCAGGGCACGGCCGGCAACGTCGTGCCGCCGAAGGGTTTCCTGCAGGCGGTGCAGGCGATTGCGAAGGAGCAGGGCGCGCTGCTGATCGCCGACGAGATGCTCACCGGCTTCGGGCGCAGCGGGTCCATGTGGGGGTGCGATCATGACGGCGTGGTGCCGGACGTCATGACGGTGGGAAAGGGCATCGGCGGCGGCTTCCCGCTGTCCGCCGTCATCTCGACGGACGAGCTGACCCGGCATAAGCCGTTCTCCAACCCGAGCGGGAGTTCGTCGAGTTACGGCGGCAACCCGCTGGCTGCGGCCGCCGGCCTTGCGTCGCTGGAGATCATTGTGAAGGAGAACCTGGTCCGGAACGCGGAGCGCGTTGGGGCGGTCATGCTGGCGAAGCTCGAAGTGCTCAAGGAGAAATACCGATTCGTCGGCGACGTGCGGGGGAAGGGCCTGATGCTCGGCCTGGATCTGGTGAAGGACCGCGCCACGAAGGAGCCGGTGTCGAAGGATGTGACCAAGGCGTTGTTCCAGGAATGCCTGCGGCGCGGGCTCGTGGCGATGTGCTACTCGCCGACGATTCGCATCAACCCGCCATTGGTGATCACAGAGGAGCAGGCGCTGGCCGGGCTGGCGATTTTCGACGACGCGCTGGGGGCGGTCGCCAGGGAATGGAAGCTGGGATAAGAGCGGCATGCTGCGCGGGGCCATGATCGGGTGCGGCAACGTCGCCGTCAACGGGCATCTGCCCGGGTGGCTGAGCCGTCGGGACGTTGAGATCGTCGCCGTGGCGGAAACGAATCCGGCGCGGCAGGCGGAAGTGGCAGCCCGGCTGCCGAGGGCGCACTGGTATGATTCTGTCGAGGCGCTGCTGGCCGGTGAGACGCTCGACTTCGTGGACATCTGTACGCCGCCCGCGACCCATGCCGGACTGATCCGCTCCGCGCTGAAGCGCGGCCTGCACGTGCTCTGTGAGAAGCCGCTGGTGTGCCGGATGGACGACCTCGGGGAATTGACGCGGATGGCCGAGGAGGCGGACAGGGCGCTGTTCACCGTCCATAACTGGCACCATGCGCCGACCATTCGTTTCGTCCGGGACCTGCTGCGGAAGGGGACGATCGGGGAGGTGAGGCACTGCGGGTGGGAAGTGCTGCGCACGAAACCGGCGGTCGCCGGCGACGGCCGGAGCGGAAACTGGCGCCTCGATCCGGCCATGGCGGGCGGAGGGATTCTGGTGGATCATGGGTGGCATGCCTTTTACATCTTGAACAGCTGGATGGCGCAGGTGCCGACGCGGGTCAGCGCCCGGCTGGAAACACGCCGCCATACCGGGTACCCGCTGGAGGATACGGCGACGGTGCAATGCGAGTTCACACGCGCGACCGGGGAAGTCTACCTGACCTGGGCCGCCGACGAGAGACGGACCAGCGCGGAATTGCTGGGCAGCCGGGGAGTCATTCATGTCGAGGACAGCGCGGTGGTGCTGCGGGAGTCCGGCCCTCGGGGAGCCGAGCGGCGATGGACGTTCTCAACGGCGTTGTCGGATGGGTCTCATCACCCGGACTGGTTTGGGGGTGTGGCGGGTGAATTTGTGGCAGGAGTCCGGGAGAACGCGTTGAGATGGAACAACCTGACCGAGGCGTCCATCTGCGTTGAGCTGCTGGCGGCGGCCCAGGAGTCGAGCCGGCAGGGCGGGGCGTGGCTGCCGATCGGAGACGCGCCCACGGGGGTGGGCCCATGACGGACACTCTCGTCGTCATCCAGCTTGCCGCGGGGAGTGAAGCCAAAGTTCCGCCCGGAACGGTGCTGTTGGGGCTGCCGCTGGTGCGCCGCAGCGTGCTTGCCGCCCAGCGGGCCGGCGCCGATCGGATTCTGGTCCTTGCGCCCGACGCGGAAGAAACGCGGCGCTTTCTCGAAGGGACGTCGGCGTTGGTGGCGGCTCCGCATAAGCCGCTCCCCAGGTTTCCGCCGGGCCGGATCGTGTTGCTGGCGGGGACCGTGCTCTTTCAGGCGAAGTGGCTGCGCGCGCTCTTCGAGGCTCCGATCGAGCGGGAACGGTTATATGTGGAGGCGTCTTCGGTGGGGGTGATCGAATCGGACAGTCCGCAGGAGATTCTCTCGGGAGACGCTCCAGGGCAGTCCGTTCCGGACGTCTTTGCGTCTGTCGCAAAGGTGCGGCCGGCCATTCCCAGGATGTTTCCCCAGGAGGGACGGGTGGTATTGGCCGGCCCTCAGGATTGTCGGCAGGCCGAGGAGTGGCTGCTGCGCGGCTTGATCAAGGAAACGGAAGGATTCATGTCCCGGCATGTCGAGCGGCCCATTTCCCTGGCGATCAGCCGGCGCCTGGCGTCTTCTTCGATGACCCCGAATGCCATGACGTTGTTCAGCGTCGGGGTGGGTCTCTTGGGCGCGCCTTTTTTCCTGTCGTCCTCGCCGGCCCATCAAGTGACGGGGGCGCTGCTCTTTCTGCTCCATTCGATTCTGGACGGCTGCGACGGAGAACTGGCGCGGCTGAAGTTCCAGGAGTCGCGGTGGGGCGGCATGCTGGATTTCTGGGGCGACAACGTGGTCCACGTGGCGGTGTTCATGTGCATGGGCATCGGGTGGAGCATGGCGGTGCAGTCCGCCTGGCCGCTGATCCTGGGAGGCACGGCGGTGGCGGGCACGCTGCTGTCGGCCGGGTTTGTCTACTGGCACACCATGCGCGAGCAGACGACGCCGGGCCCGCTGTTCACCTCGGTGTCCAAACGCGGGCGCTCGTGGCTGTCGCGGATGGCGGACGCCCTCGCCCGCCGGGACTTCATCTATCTGGTCGTGTTCCTGGCGGCGGCGGGGAAGGCCGACTGGTTCCTGGTGCTCGCCGGGATCGGCGCGCCGGTTTTTTTTCTCGTGCTCCTGGCGGTGGCCGCCATGGAGGCGCGTCGTGAAGGGAGGCTGACGGCATGAGTAAGGAGAGTTCGTTGTATCCGGAGCTGGCGCGGACCATTGCGCCGGCGGACGGGAAGCTGGGCGTGCTCATTCCCGGCCTGGGAGCGGTGGCGACCACCCTGATCGCCGGCGTCCACCTGATGAACAAGGGCCTCGGCAAGCCGTACGGCTCGCTGACGCAGCTGCAGCGCGTCCGCCTCGGCAAACGGACGAACCCGCGCTTTGTGCCGATCAAGGAGCTGGTGCCGCTGGCCGATCCGACGGCGCTCGTGTTCGGCGGGTGGGACATCTTTCCGGAGGACGCCTACCAGACCGCCTGCAATGCCGGCGTGTTGCCGGCGGAGATGCTGGCGCAGGTCCGGCGGGAGTTGGAAAGCATCAAACCCTGGCCGGGAGTGTTCGAACAGGACTACGTCCGGAACTTGCACGGGACGCATATCAAGTCCGCCCCGACGAAGATGCATCTGGCCGAGGCCCTCATGCGCGACATCGAGGCTTTCATGGGCAGCCACGGCCTCCGGCGGGCGGTGATGATCTGGTGCGGCTCGACGGAAGTCTACACGGAGGCGGGCCCCGTCCATGCGACGCTCGAGGCGTTCGAGAAAGGGCTGAAGGAGAACGCCAAGGAGATCTCGCCTTCCATGATCTATGCTTATGCCGCCATCGCCAGCGGCATCCCCTTTGCCAACGGCGCGCCGAACCTGGCGGTGGACATTCCTGCGCTGACCGAGCTGGCGAACAAGCACCGCGTGCCGGTGGCCGGCAAGGACTTCAAGACCGGTCAGACGATGATGAAGACGATCATCGCGCCGGGCCTGAAGGCGCGGATGCTGGGCCTCGCGGGCTGGTTCTCCACCAACATTCTCGGCAACCGTGACGGCGAGGTGCTGGCCGACCCCGGCTCGTTCCGGTCGAAGGAAGTGACGAAGGGATCGGTCCTGGACGCGATCCTCCAATCGGATCTCTACCCAGAACTGTACGAAAAATGCTACCACAAGATCCGCATCGAGTATTATCCGCCGCGGGGCGACGCCAAGGAGGGGTGGGACAATATCGACATCTTCGGCTGGCTGGGGCTCCCGATGCAGATCAAGATCAATTTTCTCTGCCGGGATTCGATCCTGGCGGCCCCCATCGTGCTGGACCTCGTGCTTTTCCTGGACCTGGCGAAACGCGCCGGCCTGTCGGGCATCCAGGAGTGGCTGTCGTTCTATTTCAAATCGCCGATGTCGCGTCCAGACCTGAGGCCCGAGCATGATTTGTTCATCCAGCACCTCAAGCTGACGAACACGCTCCGGATCCTGGTGGGCGAAGAAGTGCTCGATCATTCCGGCCTCGACTATTACGAGAGCGGCCTGGAACGTGGCCGCAATTCTTGACTGCCCGGCGAGGCTGTGTGACAATAGCTGAGTTCCATAGGGTTTTCCACTGTCTGGCTCCGGCAAACGGCGTGCATCCTCCTTTGGGAAGGCCAGAGGTGGCGGTACGAATCTGAGTATGGAGCGGGCCCACTAGGCATGTTCATCAAGCGCCGCAAAACGAGGCAGGTTCGCGTGGGATCGGTCCCCATCGGCGGGGGCGCGCCGGTGGTCGTCCAGTCCATGACCACGCCGGACACGGCGGACGTCAAGGCCACGGTCGAGCAGATCCATCAGCTGGAGCAGGTCGGCTGCGAGCTGGTCCGGGTGACGGTCAACACTCCCGAGGCGGCTGCGGCGCTTTCGGCCATCAGGAAACAGACCACCGTTCCGCTGATCGCCGACATTCACTTCGATCACCGGCTGGCGCTGAAGGCGGCCGAGGTCGTGGACTGCGTGCGCATCAACCCGGGGAACATCGGGGCCTGGTGGAAGGTGGAGGAAGTCGTCAAGGCCGTGCGGGAGCGGAACATCCCGCTTCGGATCGGCGTCAACGGCGGCTCGCTTGAACGGGAATTGCTGACGAAGTACGGCTACCCGACGGCCGAGGCGCTGGCGGAGTCGGCGCTCAACGCCGTGCACGCGATCGAGGACATCGGCTTCACGGCCATGAAGGTGTCACTCAAGGCGTCGGATGTGCTCTTGATGGTGGACGCGTACCGGCTCTTTGCCCTGCAGTCGGATTACCCCGTGCACCTGGGCGTGACGGAGGCGGGCACGTTGCTGACCGGCTCCATCAAGTCTTCGGTCGGCATCGGCCTGCTGCTGGCCGACGGCATCGGGGACACGATTCGCGTGTCGCTGGCGGCCGATCCGGTGGAGGAGGTCAAGGTCGGGTTCGAGATTCTCAAGGCGCTCGAACTGCGCCATCGCGGGGTCAACGTCATCGCCTGCCCGACATGCGGGCGCGTGGAGATCGACGTGGTCAAGCTCGCCAACGAGATCGAGAAGCGGGTGGGGCACATCCGGGTTCCGCTCACGGTGTCGGTGCTGGGCTGCGTTGTGAACGGGATCGGCGAAGGCAAGGAGGCCGACATCGGCATCGCGGGCGGCGAGGGCTCCGGCGGCCACGGCATCCTGTTCAAAGAGGGCAAGCTGATCCGGAAGGTCAAGTCGGAAGATCTGATGGAGACCTTGCTCGCCGAGATCGAGCTCATGGCCAAGGAGCGGGAGGCCGGCGGCTCCGGCGACAAGGGCAACGGGCACGGCGAACCTGCCGCCGCGAGCGGTCCTGCCAAGAAAGAAATCCCGGTCCTCAAGGTCTGATCGCGGTCGGATCGTCCCTGCGCGCCCGCGTGATGCGGGCGTTTTTGTTTCCGGGCGGCCTTGTATGGCTCGTCCTGCTCCGTCTATAATTCGCGACAAGGCGCCGTACCCAAGTGGTTAAGGGAGCAGTCTGCAAAACTGCGATGCATCGGTTCGAATCCGATCGGCGCCTCCAAACATTGCACCCACCCACCCGGGTCCGCCAAGACGGCCCCTTTTCCCGTGGGCTTGCCTGTGCCGCCCCTGCACAGATTATTCATCCCTCCGTGGTGCGGGGGAGCAGTTCGAGATCGATCGTCGCCAGGGCTCCGGTGATGTTAACGGCATAGGGGAACCGCGTCTGGAGGTCGGTCAACGCCTTCTGACTGCCCTTCGTTTCCAGGTGCGCCATCACGAGTTTCACGCCGCGCGGCCGCATGGCGTGATTCACCGCCTCGAACACGTACCACCATCCATCCGCCGCATACTTGTCCTTCAGGACGATCCGGGCGAACGAAATCGTCGCCTCATAGGAATTGCTCGCCCGATCGAAGAAAACGGCAAACAGGGCTTCGGGCCGGCCGTTGTGGCTGACGGTATAGTACACCCGCTCCTGCGGGGCGAACGTCGACGAAGCGGAGGCGTATTCCGGTAGAAACGCGGTCTTGAAGTTGGGAAAGGCGCTCTTCAGACGGTCGGCATATTCCGCCGCGTCGTTTCCAGAAATTGCATTGACCATGACAGGGACTGACGACCTCCCTTGCTCTGAGCCGAGGGTTGCTCCTGCCCTATTAAATCAGTATCATCCCGCCATGTCTATCGCCTCCAACATCCAGGCGTGGCGGCTGTCGAAGGGGCAGTCCGTGACGGCGTTGGCCGGGAAAGCCGGACTGGCGGTGGAGGCGCTGGAGGCCATCGAGTCGGGGGAGCTCGATCCCGCCGCCTCGACGCTGGAGACCCTGGCGGCCGCGATCGGGGTGCCGGTGTCGTGGCTCTACGGCGATCCCGAGAACCTAGAACGCTTGTTGGAAGCCGACGAACGAGCGGACTCAGCGCAGGCGGGAACGGTCGATCCGGTCATGGAGAGAGTGCTGCTGGGGTCACGGGAGGAGCACGAACTGTACGTCCTGCTTACCTCCATATTAATGTCCGGCGAGCCCAAGCTGCGGCTGGCCGTCGAAGCCAGCCTCCGCAGCCTCGCCAAGCAGGCCAAACAACCCACCGTCCCGTGGCAATCCCGCCCGCCGGGGCATTTTGAACCGCCGAACGACTAAACGTCAGGTGTGCTTGATAGCCCAGAGGAGAGCCGCGCGGCAGATCGCGAGCGGCGCCGTGTCGGCGCAGAGCACGACTTTGTTAAGCAGCTTGCTGTTGATGACGCAGTACCAGCACTCGGTGCCCTCGGGATAGCCCAGCGACGCGAGACTCTGGTGCTTGTGCTTGAAGTGCGGCGCGCCGAAGTAGACCCCGTCCTTGCGGATCATGGCCTCGACCACGGTCCAAGCTGCCGCGATGTCGGTGGAATAGGGGGGAATTGGGCTGCCGGCGCCGGGTGCCGTCACCTTTTCCGCAATGAGCGCATCCGTCTCGGGGCCCGCCGGCACGGTCTTGGGGTCGATCATAGGAAGCAGAGTCTAGCATACCTTTCCGCCGGTTCCGAGACGCAATCATTGACGATACCGCCTCGCGGGTGGTAGAGTCTTTTCCCAGCATTACCAAGGGAGACCGCGAATGGCCGTTCCTGTCCTGCAGATGTTCACCGTCACCAAGTACGTGTTGACCCAGAAGCTCAAGGGGGTCAAGCGGTACCCGCTCGTGCTGATGCTGGAGCCGCTCTTTCGCTGCAATCTCGCCTGCGCGGGCTGCGGCAAGATTCAGTACCCCGATCATGTTCTGGACAAGCGCCTGACGCCCGAGCAGTGCTGGGCGGCGGCCGATGAGTGCGGCGCGCCGATCGTCAGCATTCCGGGCGGGGAACCGCTCATCCATCCCGAGATGCCGGCGATCGTGAAAGGGCTGGTCGAGCGCAGGAAATACGTCTATCTCTGCACCAACGCCATCTTATTGGAGCGCAAGCTCGACGAGTACCGGCCGTCGCCCTACCTGACCTTCAGCATTCACATGGACGGTTTACAGGAAGAGCACGACCTGGCGGTCTGCCGGGACGGCGTCTACGACGTCGCCGTCAGGGCGATCAAAGCGGCGCTCAAACGGGGCTTCCGGGTCACGACCAATACCACGCTCTTTGACGATGCCGCCCCCGAGCGCGTCCGCAAGTTCTTCGACGCGATGATGGAGTTGGGGGTTGAGGGGATGATGATCTCCCCCGGCTACAGCTACGACAAGGCGCCCGACAAGAAAAACTTCCTCAAACGGCAGCGGACGCGCGAGCTTTTCTCGCGGATCCTGCACAAGCCCCGAAGCGGCTGGCGGTTCAATCAGTCGCCGCTCTTTCTCGACTTCCTGATGGGCAAGGTCGACTACCAGTGCACGCCCTGGGGCAATCCGACCTACAACATCTTCGGCTGGCAGAAGCCCTGTTACCTGCTTCAGGACGGCTACGTGCCCACGTTCAAGGAACTCCTGGACCAGACCGACTGGGACAGCTACGGGACCGGCCGGAACGAGAAGTGCGCCGATTGCATGGTGCACTGCGGCTACGAGGCGTCCGCGGTCGACGATACGTTCGGTTCTCTGCAGGGGTTCGGGCGGACGGTCGTGGCCACGCTGATGCCGACCGCCCGGTAGCCTGCGAGTCGTGACCGCCGACAAATCTCCCTCCCCGGAATCGCAGCACCTCGAAGGCCGGGTCTTCCGGCCGGGGGATGACGCCGAGCGGCGTCAGGCCATAGAGGTTGCGTTCGACTACCGCGGCGATGTGACGCTGGAGTTGGCCTCTGGCGAAACAGTCGCCGGGTACATCTTCAACCGGAACAGCGCAGCCCTTCCTCCCATCCTCCAGCTTTTCCCCCAGGACCGGTCCGGTACCCGGGTGATTCCCTATGCCGACATCGTGGCCATTGCGTTCACCGGCGAGGACACCGCTTCGGGAAAATCCTGGGAGACCTGGGTCCAAAAGAAGGAATCGGAACGCAAGGCGGAAGCCGAGCGGATCAAGGCCGAGGCGCGGGCTCGGGGGCACCTGTAAGGGGGACTTCCAATGCCGGAAGTTATGTTTAAATTTGAGCGCTTAGACGCCTTGTGACAGCACAGGAATTTATTGACAAAGGTGGACGCCTATGTTAGATAGGCCGGACTTTAGCTGGGCTGTGCGGGACATTTTAAATCCATGGAATTAAGACCGTCGTGGGGTCGTGCGGCGGTCTTTTTCGGTCTGGTCGGCCTGATCGGGTCGGGGGCGCTGATCCCCTGTGCGGCGTGGGCGACCCACGAAATGGATCATCGGTTCACCATTTCGGGGTACGTGCGGGACAAAGACGGCAAGCCGGTCAGGGAAGTCAAGGTTCTGGCGAGGGACCTGCGCGACCAGAAGATTGATCCTGTCACCAGCTACGCGGATGGGTCCGGATTCTATAAGCTGATCCTCCACCTGCACAATCAGAATGCGGGGGATCCCATCCAAGTCTCGGTCAAAGACGAACGTTCGGGGTTGGACGAAGTCAAAAAGATCCGGGCTGAGTTTGACCCGGCTGATCGGCATACCGAGCGCCAGGCGAAGGTGGATTTCGGGCCGGAAACGGACAAGCCCGGGGGCGGTGCAGGAGGAGTCATTGGGACGGAGGACGCGTCGAGGCTCTGGCTCTATGGAGTGGGGGGAGTCCTCGTTGCGGTGGCGATCGGCGTGGCGGTCATGCGCGCTCGGCACCGGCAGGCCGCCGCATCCGCCAAGCGGCGCGGGAAGAAACGTTAAGCGATTGAATGCGAAGGAATGGAATCGGGCGCTTTGGCTTCGGGGGATTGGGACGTCCCCGGCAAAGCGTCTTTTTTTATGTACAGCGATGCGGAGAGGGGAAAGGAGTCGAGGACGGCTATGAAGCTCAAAAGTCTTGTAGGGCTGTTGATCATCGGAAGCGTAGGGTTCCTTACGGCAGGGTGCGCTGAAGAGCAGGAAAGCACGGGACCGCCTCCGCCCGCTCCTCCGGAATACGCCGACAAGCACATGCCGGCCGGGTGGTGGGCCGACGAGAAGATCATCGCCGAGGGCAAGGAGATTTTCGAAGGCGTCAAGAACATCGACGTGAATTGTTCCTCGTGCCACGGCAAGGACGGCAAGCCGGTCAAGGCCGGCGCGCGCGACTTCCGCAAGGGCGAGCGGATGAAGCTCTACTCCGACAGCGTCTGGTTCTGGCGGATTTCCGAAGGCGTGCCGAACACCAAGATGAAGGCCTGGAAGAGCAAGCTCAGCGAGGAAGACCGCTGGAAAGCCATGGCCTATGAGCGGACCTTCGGGCTGAAGGGGCTGGCCTACGACGTGGCGAAGAAGGACTGGGTCCCGGTGGCCGAACTCGGGAAGGCGGCGCCAGCGGCAGGCGCGCCCGGTGAAGCCAAGCCGGCGGCCGGCGACGGCAAGGCTCCGGCGGCGACGCCCGCGAAAGAGGACAAGAAGGGGAAGTAACCGCGGTCAACTTCAGTAAGGGAGCGGCGAAACCATGAAGACCTGGCAACGCAGCCTTCTTCTCGTAGTGGGGCTCCTGTTAGTGGGGACGGCGGCCTACGCGCAGCTCCCTGACCCCAAGCCGCACGACTTCCCCATCGGGGGGAACCGCGCCGCCGTCTGGGTCGTGGCCCAGCTGCACATCCTGTTCGCCGCCTTCATCCTCGGCGCGCCGATCTTCGTGGTCATCAGCGAGATCATCGGCTGGAAGAACCAGGACGGCCGTTACGAGCGGCTGGCGAAGGAAGTCATCAAGGTCACGGTCATCCTCTACAGCATGACCGCGCTGACGGGCGGCCTCTTCATTTTCGTGCTGCTCGCCACCTACCCGCAACTGACGGGCTGGCTGATCACCCATTTCTTCGACGTCTTCGCCATCTGGTACCCGCTGCTGTTCATCGCGGAAACGATCGTCCTCTACCTGTACTGGTACACCTGGGACGCGTTGCAGGGGGCGCTCAAGCTCCGCCATATCGCGCTCGGGGTCCTGCTGAACGTGATCGGGTTGGCGACGCTCATCGTGATCGACGGCCCGACATCGTTCATGAACACGCCGGTCAAGTCCGCGGAGGGGCTGGACCTCAAGACGTTCATCGAAACCACGGCGACGCTGTGGGACAAGATGAACAATTTCAGCTGGTGGCCGCTGAACATCCACCGCACGGTCGGCAACGTGGTCTTCGGCGGGTTCATCACCGGCCTGATCGCGGCGTATATGTACTTGATGGCCAAGACCGATGAGGAGCGGGCCTTCTACGATTGGTTCGGGTTTGTGGGCAATCTGATCGGAGTGGGCGCGCTGCTGGTCCTTCCGTTCGCCGGCTACCTGCTGGCCTACGAGCTCTGCGACTACGACGCATCCATCTGTCCCTACATGATGTCCGACCAGCTCTCCATGTTCTTCGAGATGCAGGGGGCGATGGTCGGGCTGATCTTCCTCGCCAGCAACTACTATATCTGGCTCAGCATGAAGCGGATCGAAGGGCTGGAGCAGGTCCGGATGCGGACCACCACACTGGTCCTGATGGCGAGCATCCCCGTCGTGTTCATGCTGATCTGGACCAAGTTCCCGATCCCGGATCCTAAGGCGTTTATCCTGCCGGCCTGCTGGGTCGCGGCGTTCCTGGTCGCCGGCAAGTTCCTTAAGTGGACGGTCCCGGCGCAGACCCTGGTGAAAGTGGCGTTCCTGATGGTGATCGTCGGCAACGCGATCTGGATGACGCCGCACGCGTTTGTCGCCACGCAGGCGCTGGCCCCGGACGACGGCTCGCTGAGCCTGCCGCACGGCGAGCTCAACCTGGGATTCGTCACGGTGGACTGGGGGATGCTGGCGCTCATGCCCGCCAAGAACGCGGCGGCCTTCACGCTCGTGTTCGTGACGATCTGCAACTACATCCTCTATAACCGGGCGCTCCAACGGGGCCGGATCGTCTGGGGCAAGATCGATTTTGTGGCCCAGTTCGTGCTCGTCTTTCTGGCGTTCAGCGCGATCTGGACGATGGGTCTGATGGGCGCGGTCCGCGAGCTGACCCGAAAGTATTTCCACGTGTTCAACCTCCAGTACGATTTCACGCCCGAGGCCTTCACGCCGACCCTCGCGTATTCCAGTTGGGTGATCACGGGCGTGACGCTGACGTTCTACATCGTCGTGAGCTTTGCGATCGTCCTGACGCTGCGAACCGGGAAGGACAAGGCCCACGCCGAGGCCCCGAAGGCGGTTCCAGCCGCCGCGGGCGCGAAGTAGGGGGACGCCATGGCAGGGGAAAGAAGCTTCGTCGGAATCCTGATCAAGCGCCTCTTCCTGGGCGGAGTCGCGGCGGTCATTCTCCTCCTTCTGACCAGGTTCGTGTTCCACTTCCCCCCGGTATTTCAGTTCATGTTCGTTCTGTACGCCGGCCTCGGCACGGTCGTCTTTATCCTGCTGGACGCGCCGGCCGTGTCGCCGGTCAGCGGGTTGAAGGCGCTGGTCGCGTTGGTGGTCTTTTACGCGGTGATCGCGGGGACCTTTATTGCGGGGGCCCACTTCCTGCCGCAGTATGATCCCACGGTCGAAAAGGGGAAGATCGACAAGATCGTGAAACCGAAGCTGGCGGCGACCGACAAGGGCAAGATGGATGAGCTGTTGAAGCGCAGCGTGGAGTTGAACACCCAGAGTCAGGCGATCATGAAGCGCCTGGAAGCGCTGGGCGGCGCCGACAAGCTCAAGGCGGCCGAGGGCGACAAGGGCGGCGGCGGGGCCGCGCCCAAGGCGGCCGCCGGCGATCTCGTCGCGATCGGCAGGGAACAGTATGACTTGCAGGAGTGCTACAACTGCCACAAGATTGGCGGCAAGGGCTCCGTCAAGAAGCGCGGCCCGATCCTCGACAACATCGGCAATCTCATGAAGGCCGAAGAGATGAAGGAAAAGCTGCTGAACCCACGCGCGTGGATGGCCGATGGGTTTGAGAAGGAATACAACAAGAAACTGATGCCGGATAAGTACAAGGAACTGATGTCGGACCAGGAGATCGACGCCCTGGTCGCGTATCTCGCCACCTTGAAGGACGCGTCGGTCGAGACGCCCAAACCCATTAAGAAGTAAGGGGCACGGGTACGAGTTCCATGGCCAGCGCGCAACCGAAAATCAAATCGAAGGTCCGTTGCCTTGACGGGGAGGTCGGCGAAATCGTCCATGTCATAGCCGACCCGATCTCGCTGGAAATCAGCCACATCGTCGTCCGCGCGAACGGGACCCAGCGGCAGGTGCCGGCCAGCGCGATCGCCGCCGTACGGGACGACTCGGTTGAACTGCTCTGCAATGCCGCTCAGATCGCGGGATACCCGGAACATAAGCCCGACGATTTTCTGACCTCGAAACAGGTCGAGATCCCGCACCTCGAGAACAAGGTTCACGTCGAGCCCGGCGACCTGCTCGTGCCTTTCCCCGTGCTCGAGAAGAGCTGCCCCCGCCGGAATTTCTTCGCCGGCTTCATCCACGTCATCGGCGCGCTGATCGCTCTGCCGCTCGCCTGGCCCGTGCTGCGGTTCATCACGAAGCCCATGTACGCGCCATACGACAACCACTGGATCAAGATCGGGAACGTCAGCAAGATCAAGACCGAAGACGTGGGCGTGCAGTACATCTTCAAGAAGGCGTTCACGGACTCCGTGCTCCAGCGCGAAGAGGACAAAAACCACTGGGTCATCAAAGCCACGCCCGAGGTGCTCAAGAAGATTTACAAGCACGGCGACATCAGCTTCACCGACGAAAAAGGGGAGGTCATCTGGGTCAACAAGCAGACCGTGCCCTATGTCGCATTTGCGGGGAAGTGCCCGCATCTGGGCTGCGGCTACAAGTGGCGCTCGCACAAAACGCTGGGGCAGGTCTTTCTCTGTCCCTGCCACCTCAGCATTTACGACAATACCGGCAAGGTGCTGGACGGGCCGGCCCCGCGTCCCCTGGACGTCCTGCCGATCAAGGTGTCCGCGACCGGCGACATCGAGATCATCGACGTCGAGTACAAGGCAGGCAAATCGGAACTGGTCCGGATCGCCTAGATGAACGCGCTGCTTCAAAAGGTCTACGACTTCGTCGACGAGCGGATCGACCTGAAGACGCTCGAGGCGAAGATGATGAAGGAGCCGATCAAGGGCGGCTCCCGCTGGGCCTACGTCTTTGGCTCGGTCCTGCTGTTCATCTTCATCATGCAGGCCGTGACCGGCGTCCTGCTGATGTTCTACTACATCCCCAGCGCCGACCACGCCTACGCCAGCACCCAGTTCATCATTCACGAGGTGGACTACGGCTGGTTCATCCTGAGCTATCACTTCTGGGGCTCGTCGGCGATGGTTGTCATGGTCTTTGCCCATATGTCGCAGGTCTTCCTCTGGGGCGCGTACAAGACCCCTCGGGAGATGATCTGGCTGGTCGGCTTGGCGCTCTTCGGCATCGTGATGGCGTTCGGCTTCACCGGCTATCTCCTGCCGTGGGACCAGCGCGCCTATTGGGCCACGACCGTCGGCGTCGAGATCATGGACAAGACGCCCGTCGTGGGCGACTTCCTGGCCCGGTTCCTGAAAGGCGGTCCCACGCCCGGGCAGATGACCTTGAGCCGGTTCTTCGTGATCCACGTGATGGTCCTGCCGGGCGCCCTGATGGGACTCGCGGGGCTGCATCTCTTCCTGTTCCGGTCGGCCGGGCCGGCCGGGCCGTTCCGCGGCACGCCCGAGGAATTGAAGGCCAAGACCGATTTCTTCTTCCCGCGCCAGGTGTGGAAGGACATCGTGGCCATGGCGGCGGTTTTTCTGACCATCTGCTCGCTGGCGCTCATTGAACCGGTGGTCCTGTTGGAGGAGGCGAAGCCCGATCCCGGCGATTACCATCCGGAGCCGGAGTGGTACTTCCTGTTCCTGTTCCAGTTGCTCCGCTGGAAGATCTTCGCCGGCGAGTTCGGGCAGTTCCTCGGCGCGACGGCGATCCCTGCCGCGTTCATGCTGTTGCTGGCCGCGCTGCCGTTCATCGACCGGAGTCCGGAGCGCAATATTTTCAAGCGGCCCATCGCGCTGCTGTCCTGGACCGTGGTGATGATCGGCATCCTGGTCCTGACCGTGTCCGCGATCATCAACCGCGAGTTCCTGGACTGACGGGAGACCGGGCATGTCCCATCCCGCGACCGCCATCTCCTCCGTCAAGCTGGCCTGGGCCCTGTCCTGGGCGGCCTTCTGGACCGGATTTCCCTTCAAGGTGATCGTCGCGCTGCTGCTGCTCGCGGCGCAGGTCCACCCCTGGGAGGGCACGGGGCTCATCACGTTGCTCATGGTTTCGGCGCCGATCGACATCTGGGCGTTGGGCCTGACGGCCCGAACCTTCTTTCTCGAGCGGATGGGCATCGAGGTCCGCGGGCCGGTGGGAATCGGGCTCTGGTGGCAGGGCGCCGTCCTGGGCGCCGGCATGCTGGGCGTTGCCTATTACGCGGTCGGCACAACCGCCGCCCTCTGCAAGAAGGCCGCAGAGGCGACCCTGGGTGTGGTGAAGAAAGTCATTCCCATTCCCGTCGCCGAACAGATTACCATCGAATTATTGATGTGGGCAGTTCCGGCCACGATCGTGCTCATCATGTGTCTCCTGATCTGGCTGAAGCTCTTCGGATGGCGCATCAAGCGGTTCGTCGTCGCGTCGGGGCAGACCAGCTCGGCCGGTTTGCAGGAGCGTGTGCGGGAATGGGATGCCTGGCGCGTCCCGGCGGATTCGGTGCTGATGCTGATCTCGTTCACGGCGGTGGCCGTGCTGTTGACCGTTGCGTTCTGGGTGCTGCTGCCGGTGACGACGCCGCACCGGCACCCGGACTATCCTCCGCCGCAGGCGGACGCCGTGAAGAAGAAGGTCAAGCCGGAAGAGCTGCTGAAGAAAACGGAAGGCACGCTGGCCAAAGCCGAGGCGGTCCTGGGGTCTTTGGAAGAGGAAAAAGCCAAAGAGAAGAAGGGCAAGCCCAAGGGGAAATAAAGGAGAGGTCGCCGATGGAACACATGCGCAACCAGAAGAGTGTGTATGCCTATGCGGCGCTCTTCCTGGTGCTGGCATTCGCGGTTGCGATGCCGGTAGGGCTGGCCTGGGCCGAGGACGCTCCGGCAGGGGCGGCGACGGAGTATCGCGACATCCCCGGCATGGGCAGCCGGAACCTGATCTGGATCGTCGCGCAGCAGCACCTCCTGCTCGCGGGTTTCGTGCTGGGCGTGCCGATCTTTGCGTGGGTGTGCGAGATCGTCGGAGTGAGGACCGGCGACCAGCGATACGACAAGCTCGCCAAGGAATTCACCAAGCTGCTGACGTCGTCCTATGCGACCACCGCCCTGTTCGGCGGCATTCTCCTGTTCCTGCTGATCGGGCTCTATCCCAAGCTGATGAATTATCTGTCGGATGTCTTTTTCCCGTCGTTCCTGGTGTACTGCGCGCTGTTCCTGCTGGAGACGGCGACTCTGTACCTCTACTGGTATGGATGGGACGCCATGCAGGGGAGCAAGAAAGGCCTCCACCTGTTCCTCGGTTTCCTCCTGAACGTCTTTGCGTTCTTCATCATGGTCGTGCCGAACTCCTGGGCGACCTTCCAGGCCAGCCCGGTCGTGATCGCCGAAGGCAGCATGTGGGCGAAGGCCTGGACGGCGACCTGGAACCCGACCTGGTGGCCGGTGAACATCCACCGCCTGATCGCCAACGTCGTGTTGGGCGGGTACATCTGCGGCGCGTACGCCGGGCTCAAGTACCTGATGGCCCAGAACGCGGAAGAGCGCGTGCACTACGACTGGATGGGGTACGTCGGCAACTTTATCGGCGTGTTCGGCCTATTGCCGTTGCCGTTCGCCGGCTACTGGTTGATGCGGGAGATCTATCAGTACAACCAGCAGATGGGCATCACCCTCATGGGCGGCTTCCTCTCCTGGCTGTTCATCCTGCAGGCCATGCTGATCGGGATTCTTTTCGTCGGCTCGAACTATTACTTCTGGCTGGGCATCATGCATCGCATCCCCGGGTCCGAAGCCAGGTACCGCCGGCCGATCCTGACGATGCTGGTCATCCTGCTCGTCTGTCTCGGGGTCTGGATGACGCCGCACTCCCTGGTCGCGAGCCTGGAAGAGGCGCGGAAGATGGGCGGCACGCACCATCCCCTGCTGGGCGTCTTCGGCGTGATGTCGGCGAAGATGACCGTGGCCAACCTGATGATCCTGGTGACCTTCATGAGTTTCATCATGTACTGGCGGGCCGGCAAGGAGGAAACCGCTCGGTGGGCCAAGGTGGCCAAGGCCGGCCAGGGCGTGATCCTGGGCATCGCGGTGATCGTCGTCGTCGTGCTGGGCGTGTGGGGCTACTTCGTGCCGGCCATCACGCGCATCAATTATTTCTCCACGACCCAGGTCCTGGTCGTCCTGTTCGTGCTCCTGACCGTGACCCCCTTGACGGGGCTGTTGATGAAGAGCGCCAGGACGACGACTGAAATGGTATGGGGCGTCATGCCGGCACGGGCGGGCTATGCCCTGGTGTTGAACGCCGTCATGGTCATTCTCCTGATGACCCTGATGGGGTACGCGCGGTCATCTTCGCGGGTCCATTGGCATGTCTATGGCGTCATGCAGGACACGTCGCAGTATGCCTATTCGCCGGCGCTCGGCTACGCCGCCGCCTTCATGGCCTTGAACACGTTCATGTTCTGCATGCTGGTCGCATTTATTTTCTGGGTCGCCACCCTGGGCGGCGAGAAGAAGGGCGGCGCGACCGACACAGCGTCTGTGAAAGGCAAGGGAGCCACGTCACCAGCCGCCGGAGGTGCGCCGGTGCCGGCGACCGGACGCCAATAGAAGTGGAGCACTCCTTATGACTGAAGTCCAGTTACTGCAAACGATCGGGATGAGCGTGGTCGGCCTCGGGGGGGCGATCCTCCTCTTCGTGAAGGCCCGCTTTGTGCGCGTGATGGCCTTTGTGGCGATAGTCCTGGGCGCGTTCTCCCTGGTCGCGCTGAGCGTGCCGCAGATGGCTTCGATGCCGCCCGCCGTAGAAAAGATTGACGTGGCGTCCATCAAGGAGAAAAAAGAGTTGGCGGCCATCGGCCAGAAGATCTTTTTCGGCAAAGGTCAATGCGCGCTGTGCCACACGATCGGCAGCAGCGAAGGCCGGTGTCCCGACCTCAAGGGGGTCGGCGCCAAACTGACGCGCGAATTCATTTATGAGAGTCTGACCCAGCCCCAGGCGTATGTGTACAAGGACTACGAGCACGTCGGCCAGGCCAAATTCTTTCCGGCCAAGATGCCCTACATCAACAAGAAGCCGATCGGCCTGAACAACAACGAGATCCTCGCCGTCATCGCCTTCCTGCAGAGCATGTCCGGCGAAGAGGTGACCATCAATCTGTCCGAGCTCGCGGCGCCCGGTCCGGCAGGCTCGGGGGGGAGGAAAGATCTATGAGAGGGCCCTCACTGGCGGTCAAGGGGGGGATTCTTCTGGCGGTGGTGTTCGCGGCCCTGAAGTTCGTCCTGCCGCTGTTTACCGCGCCCTTGCCCATGAGCCTCATCTGGCTGTATCTGTTTTTGGCCACCATCGGCATCGTCGTCTACGGGACGCTGAGCGCTGAATCCACGGAGGCGCTGCTCGGGCCCGTCTTCCGGTTCCTGAGCGGGGAGGGGATCGGCGGCATGGCCAAATCCGCCCGTCTGGCGGTCCTCGCCCTGGTCCCGCTCCTCGTCGGCTGGCAGACGTACAGCGGCCTTGTGCCCAGCTCGCAGCCGCCGGCCGAGAACCGGACCATCCACCCGGCGCCTCCGGGAGAATTCGTGGGCCTGTCCAATCCCGTGCCCAACACGCCGGAGAATGTGATGCAGGGCAGGGGTTTCTATTCCGCCTTCTGTTCCCCATGCCACGGGGCCAAGTTCAACGGCAATGGGGCCGCTTCCGACGGATTCAATCCGCCGCCGGCCAACTTCTCCGATCCCGGCACCATCGCCATGCTCCAGGAGTCCTACCTATTCTGGCGCATCAAGAAAGGCGGGGTGGGGCTGTCGGTCGAAGGCCATCCGTGGAAATCGGCCATGCCGCGCTGGGAAGTGGAGTTGTCCGATGACATGATCTGGAAAATCATCATGGCGGAATACGCCGGAGCCGGGCAGAAACCCCGGACGTGGGAGTAAGCGATGAGGATTGTTCCATTGCGAAACAGGGCTGGGGCGCTTCTGGCTGTTGCCGCGGGCCTGCTGTGGGTTGCGCCGGCGCTTTCGCAAGAGACCGTCGTCGTCCGCGCGAAGCTGATCCCAGGTGAGGTGCCGACCGATCCGATGGCGCCGGTCTGGAACACGATCCCCCCGACCGAGTTCCCGATGTCGCCGCAGGTCCACTGGCAGAAGCGCATCGGGTCGGTGACGGTCAAGTCCGTCAAGGTGCGCGGCGTCCACAACAACAAGCAGATCGCGTTCATGCTGGAATACGCCGATCCGTCCCAGGACCCGGCCGACGCCGCGGCGCTGGAGTTCATGGTCGGCGACAAAAAGGCGCACTTCGCCCACGGGCAGCCGATGGGGCAGGTGGAAGGCGGGCCGGTCAACATCTGGTACTGGCGGAACGACGCGCCGGGAGCCGTGGACATGTCCGCGCAGGGCTTCGGGACGCTGAAGAAGCAGGCCCAGCAGGACGTCCAGGCCAAAGGGGTCTGGAAGGACGAGAAAACCAAGATCAAATTCAAGGAGCGAAAGCAGAGCCTGCGGAAAGACCCGAAGGGGGAACTGGTAAAGGACTCCAAGACCGGGGACCCCATTGTCGACGAAGAGACGAAAGTAGTCGAGCAGGAGGTGAGCGGCGTCTGGCGCGTCGTGTTCACGCGCGCGCTGGCCACGACCGACAAGGAGGACGTCCAGATTCAGACGGGGACGTTCCCGAACGTCGCCTTCGCGGTGTGGGACGGCAAGAAGCAGGACAGCGGCGATCTGAAGGAGACCGGCTCGCAAAAGGCCATTTCCTCCTGGTGGTACATCAATGCGGAGCCGCCGCCCGATTATTCGATTTACCTGTACGGCCTCATGGCGGTGGTTCTGGCGGCAGGCGTGGAGTTCGTCATCATCCGAAAGGTGAAGAAGGGGCAGCCGGCATGAAGGGTCAGCACATCGCAGGGGTGGCCGCCGTCGCGGCGGTGTCGGCGTTGGTGGGGCTCGCCGGGTGCGGGTTGTTCCAGGACGAGCACGTGAAGAAGGGCGCCGATCTCTATGCCTATTATTGCTCCCATTGCCACGGCGAGAGCGGGAAGCCCAACCAGGGATTCAACTGGAAACTCATGCCCGATCCCAAGCCCAAGGACCTGTCCAACAAGGACGAGATGAGCACCCTCAAGGACCAGGAGATTTTTGAAACCATCTCCCGCGACATGAAGGACACGACTCCCCAGGTCGGCGATAAGATCGGCGACGACGAGTTCGCCGTCCCGACCATGCCGACGTTCAAGTACACGCTGTCCGAGGAGGAACTCTGGTCGCTGGTCGCCTTCGTGCGGACGCTCCACGGCACGAAGATCGAGAAGAAGGACTTCGCCGCGCTGAAAAAGGAGCGGCCCAAGAGCGCGCCGATTCCCAGACCGACGGTGACGGCGACGCCGGCCGAAGAGACCAAACAGGCGGCGCGCGGCAAGCAGCTCTATTTCAACAAGTACGGCTGCAACGCCTGTCACAAGACGGGGGACACCGGCGGCGAGGTCGGCCCGCCCCTGGACCGGGCGGGGTTCCGTCTGAATGGCCCCTGGGTCTACCGCTGGATCAAATACCCGCAGATCATGAAGCCGCACACCAAGATGCCGAATCTCGGCGTGAGCGACGACGACGCCAAGGCGCTTATGTTCTACCTGAAGACCTTGAACGCGCCGCCGCCGGACAAGCCGTTGCCGGCCTCGTCCTGAGCTACGCTACCTGAGCAAGACTCCGCTCCAGATGCCCGCGAGGATCAGCGCGCCGATCCCGACGTGCTGCTTGAACAAGGCGAAGGCGTGAGCCTGCGACAGCCCGCGCCTGATCCGTCTCGCCTGGGCGGCGAAGAGCCCTGCCGCCAGCAGCAGCGAGAGGTAAAACGACGGCCCCAGGTGCGTCGCCGCGCCGATGAGCGCCAGGATCACCGTCATGGCCAGCAGCGCGCCGCCCACGGCGATCCAGCACCGGTCTCCAAAGAAAATGGCGGAGGAGCGCACGCCGATCCGCCGGTCGTCCTCGACGTCCTGCAGGGCGTAAATCGTGTCGTACCCGACGGCCCAGCAGATGGTGGCCGCGAAGAGTCCAAGCGCTGGCCAGCCGATCTCGTTCCGCACCGCCGCCCAGGCCATGACGGCGCCCCAGCCGAACGCGAGGCCGAGGACGGCCTGTGGCAGGGGCATGACTCGTTTCGCCAGCGGGTAGAGGACGGCGAGGAACAGGGCGGTGGGCGCGAGCGCGATGGTGAGCGGGTTGAGCAGGAGCACCAAGCCGGCTGCCATGCCGATCAGCACGATGAAGACTCCGAGCGCGGCATGCGGTTGCAGACGCCCCGATGCGATCGGGCGTTCGCGGGTCCGTTGGACCTGGCGATCCAGGTCGCGGTCCCACCAGTCGTTGATGGTGACGCCCGCGCTTCGCATGATGAAGACTCCCACGGTGAAAATCGCGGTCAGCGCGAGTGGCGGATGCCCGTCGCTGGCAAGCACCAGCGCCCACAGGGTCGGGAACAACAACAGCAGTGATCCGGTCTGGTTGCGGAGGCGGATGAGGTCGGCCAGGGCGGACCAGGAGAGCGACGGACCGCCGGACACGACCATGGGCCGACGGTACCGAATCGGGTCGGGGGTGTCAAGGGCGCGGCTCGGACGGCGTCTGCCATTGCGATTGCGTCCCATTTCTTGTATAAAGCAATGGCGGAATCACTCAGCAGGCGCCCGCCATTGAATTCAGGAGACCAGCGTTCATGCCTGTTCGTTGTCCGGCCTTTCGGCCTCTGATAGGCCTCATTATCCTGCTGGCATCGCTTGCGGCCTGGGGCTGCGGGCAGAAGCTTGTGTTCCCGCGGCTCGAATTCAAAGCCGACGAGGCCAGAACGCCCAGCATTCCGCTGACGGTCCGTCTCGACATTCCCGACACGCTCAAGAAGTACCAGTTGTTCTATAACGATTCGTGCGGCGTTCCCCAGGGCATTCCGCTGGGGGAACGCCTTGTCGACCAGGTCAAGGCCGACGCCGCGCAGGTCTTCGAGAAGACCTTTGTGGGCGGCCCAAAGGATCCCGCCGATGCGGTCCTGAGCGCCGCGCTCGAGACCGGCGAGATCACCCTGAACATTCCGCGCCGGGAAATCGGCGAGTATAAGATGACGGCCCTGGTGCGATTGCGGGTGACGCTGGTCGACGCCGAAGGCAAATCGCTGTTCAACGAGGCGATCAAGGGCGAGGGGAAGTGGACCGTCAACACCGACGGAACCGAATGTACGGTCAGGGGGCTGATGCTGCCGGTGACGGAGGCGATGGAAAAGCTCTCGGATCGTACCGTCGATGAGCTGACCCAATCGGTCCGGATCCGCGACTGGGCGATCCGGTTGCAGACGCGGAAGGAAATGGTCGCCGGGGGCGGCAGGCCGGGCGGAGGGGCGCCCATTCCGCAGGCGGGGACCGGCGATCCGCCCACGCTGAGTTTCCGCGCGGCGCTCGAAGATGAGAACCGTAACCAGGTCCTGGATGTCGGAGAGAAGGTCGTCATCAGGGTGGACGTGGCCAACAGCGGGCCGGGCGTGGCGCGGGGCGTGGCGGTGCTGCTGTCGGGCACGCCGGCCCTCGTGAAGGAATTCACCAATCCCACGCTGATGGGCGACATCCAACCTGGAGAGAAGAAGCAGGTGGCGATCACCACGACCCTGTCCGCGTCGCTTGCCGAACAGCAGGCGGAGCTGATGATCCAGATCACCGAGGCCGGCGGGTTCGGGCCGCCCACCCGGAAGCGGTTCGTCGCGTCGGTCAAGCCGAAGGAGGGATCGGTCGAGACGGTCGAGGTCCTGTCCGTCGACGTGGACCAGATTCCGGCCCGGGTGCAGGGGTTCGATCGCCGCACCTCGTACGCGGTTGTGGTGGGAATCGGCGGCTATCGGGAAGACGGCGTTCCCAAGCTCAAGTATGCCAAACGCGATGCCGAGGTGGTCGGCAAGCATCTGACCGCGCTGGCGGGCTACTCGCCGGAGAACGTGCGGGTCTTGACGGACGAGCGGGCGCTGTTGGTGGACCTGCAGGAAACATTTGAAGACTGGCTTCCACGGCTGGCGGCATCGTCGGGCACCGTGCTCGTCTACCTGGTCGGCAACGCCGTGCTCAATCCGGAGAACGGCGATATCATCCTCGTGCCGTATGAGGGTCGCCAGGATCTTGCCCGGCGCGGCTATTCCTTGAAGCGGCTGCAGGAGGCGCTGGCCCGCTTGCCTTCCCGCCTGAACCTGGTTTTTGCCGACCTTTCGTTCCCGGCCGATAGGACGGGAGCCGGGCCGCGATCCATTCCGTGGAGCGCCGGCAGGCCGGGAGGAAAAAACCGCACCATCCTCGTCGGATCGTCTTCGGCGAACGGGCCCAGCCTCTCGCTTGAGGCGGGGCAGCACGGCCTGTTCACGTATCACTTCCTCAAGGCCATCCGGGGGCAGGCCGACTTTAACGACAACGGTTGGGTGGAGATGGGCGAGATCGTGTCCTATCTTCGGGAGCAGGTGGCCAAGGGCGCCGCAGAGCTCAAAAAAGAGCAGGTGCCGGTGGCAAGTCCCGACGTCGACCCGGCCGGCCCGATCGGCACATACCCTGTCAGCAAAGCCAAGCGGCGGGGTTGAAATCACCGGGCCCCCCTGTTAGAGTTGGCTCCGGGCCGGCGTAGCTCAGTGGTAGAGCAGCTGATTCGTAATCAGCAGGTCGGTGGTTCAATCCCACTCGCCGGCTCCAGTGATTTCAACACGCTAGTGTGCGATCTCTTAGTCAACCAACCTATCCGTAGTGGTCGTAGACCTCTATCACACAGCAAACAATAGGAGTGCCTTTCGTGCCATCATCCATCTTGATTGTCGACGACGAACCCCCTGTTCGGGAGATCGTGCGTTCCGCCCTCACAGGCCTCCGAGTACGTCTTCTTGAAGCCAGCAACGGGGTCGAGGCCATGGACCTGATCGAGAATGAAAAGCCGGACCTCGTTATCACCGATTACATGATGCCTCTCTGGAACGGCCTAGAAATCTGCCGAAGTGTCCGGGTGGCTCCCAAACTATGGCACATCAGGACGATTCTTATTACAGGCTTCTTACTACCACAGGAATTGACCGACCTTGTGGAGCAGGGCGTTGTGGATGGCGTACTCGCTAAACCGTTCAGCATCATCGAGATTTCCAAAATGGTCCAGCACCTTCTGGAAGAAGGACCACGGCCGCCACGCAAATCTGCTAGGGCCCCGCTTGAAGTTAGATCGGCAGGGGACCTAGATGAGAATTTCTATTTGGCAATCCCGAGAGACGCATGGGAAATGCCTTGCGCATTTTGCGGAGACTTTGTGCGAAAGGGCGATAATGGGGTTACAATCGAAAAGGCGGAATCCTTCAGTAAAGCGCCTCGCCTGGATTTTCTCCGTGTATGGCATGATGGCTGTTATAAGCAACACCTGAACTTTAAAAAAGGTTGAGGGGTAGCACATTGCATCGTGGAGCAGACGGCTTTACGCTGGTCGAACTCATCATCATCGTCACGATTGTTGCGATATTAGCGGCCATTGCGATCCCGAACTTCATGTCCTACCGGGCCAAGGCGCGTCAGACGGAGGCCAAAGTGGGTCTGGGCGGGCTCCACACTTCTGCGATGGCGTACGCTGCCGAACAAAACACCTTTATCGTGTCGCCCCTGGCTCTGCTCGGCTTTCAGCTCGCGGGAGCCTCCGGGTACGACTTTTATTATGGGGGCACGACCCCCTCGTTAAAAGTCATGCCTGCCAGTGGAGGGGCGTCGGCGCCTTGCAGTGTTGCGCCCACAGTCGCGCCGCTTCCCGCCATGTCCACCTCAGGGTTCACGGCTGCGGCCATCGGCAATATCGATGTCGACGTCACCTGCGACGAATGGGAAATCAATGACCTGCGAATTCTGACGAACGGACGGAACGACGTGACGCAGTGACGGGTAGTGTGCGCCACTTCAACTGATCTGCCTTTCAGCTATCTCAATCTGGTTGCGGATAGTTGCGTGTTTGTGTGCCCTCTGCTACCATTTGCCGCGTTATGCCCATCAACCAAGCCCTCGCCACAGTCCCCTTTTTCTCGGCCCTGACCGACCATGAGCGGGAGATGCTGGGTCCGCTCTGCAGCATCCATGAGGGGAAGGAGGGGGACCACCTGATCTTTGAAGGAGCCCCGGTCGAGCACATCTATTGCCTGCTGTCCGGAAAAGTAGGGGTCTACAAAAAGGATAAGGAAGGAAAGAAGGTCCTGATCGCGTCGCTCGGCAAGGGCTTCATCTTCGGAGAGATGTCGTTTCTGGATCACGGGCCCGCTTCGGCGACGGTCCGGGCGGGGTTGCCCTTTCAGGTCTTGACCGTCAATCAAGAGGCCCTGCATCGGCTGCTCGAAAGCCAGCCGAAGCTCGGGTGCAAGATCCTCGGGGCCATCGCCCGCCAGACCAGCCTCCGCCTGCGACAGGCCGATGACATCCTCGCCGGCCTCCCCGGCGGCTCCGCCCACGATTTCACCGTCGCCTGAAGAAGTCCTCAAGAATCCCTTCCTCAGCGTTCCTCCTTCCACTAGGCCGCTCAATTGAAAACGGTGGAGCCAAAGGTGTCAATATGGAAGCGGATCGCAGACTGGACATCGGCCAGCGCTGCCTCAGCCGTGTCGCCTTCCCCGACCACGACTCCTTTCAGGCCGAGCGGATATGCCACATAGCCATCGGAGTGTTTCTCGACGATAATCTTGAACTGTTTCACAGGGAGCCTCCTCAGAGATCGCTCAATATGGAGCTATTATAACGAGGATCGCGCGCGGCGACCAGACTGATGCGTGGGGTAGCGGCATGTCGATTGTTGTCTTTTGATGCTGTAAAATTAAGTCATGTCGAGCATTAATAATTATGATGTATTAGTTTGAAAATACGAAGTATTTACGAAATTTAATAAATTGACAATTCTGCAAGACCATCACTCCACCTTATCCTTCGCCTTGGCCTCAGCTTTCG
>SCTG01000013.1 GCA_004298335.1 Nitrospirota bacterium | reverse complement strand
TGGGCTTCCCCCGCTGGAGCGGACACGTGTTAGGCGGTTTGGGTTGATTTAGCGTGGAGAGCTTCGAAGTCGAGCGGGCTTTGATAGTCGAGTGAGCTGTGCAGACGCCGGCGATTGTAGAAGCGCTCGACGAAGTCAAAGATCGCGGTGGTGGCGGCCGCGCGGGTGAGGAAGACCCGGCGATAGATGAGCTCGTGCTTGAGGGTGCTCCAGAAGGATTCCATGGTAGCGTTGTCGTAGCAATTGCCGCGGCGGCTCATGGAGGCGACGAGGCCGTGCTGGTCCAGGACCCGGCGATACTCGGCACTGGCGTACTGCACGCCGCGATCCGAGTGATGGATCAGACCTTGGGGCGGTCGGCGGTGGAGGAGGGCCATTTGGAGCGCCGCCAGCGGCAGGGCGGTCGCCAAGCTCGACGCCATGGCCCAGCCGATGAGCCGGCGGCTGTAAAGATCGAGTACGCCGGCTAGGTACAACCAGCCTTCCCCGGTCTCCACGTAGGTGAGGTCCGACACCCAAACCTGATTGGGTGCGACCGGCGCAGGCTGCGCGGGCAGCCGGTTGGGCGCGATCGGGTGATCGTGGGCACTGTCCGTGGTGCGGACCACATAACGGCACCGGAGCCGGCCCTGCAGGCCGCATTCGCGCAGGGCGCGCGCCACGCGGTTGTGGCCGACCTTGCGCCCGGCACGACGCAGCTCCCGGGTCACGCGCGGGCTCCCGTAGGTGCCCCCGGACTCGGTGTGGATCCGCGCGACCTCATCCCGGAACGCCTGGGCCGCGGCCGCGCGCTGCGCCGCCTCGCGGCACCAGTCATAGTAGCCACTGCGCGAGACCGCCAGGGTCTCGCACAAGGTCCGCACCGGGTGCTCGTCCTTCATGGCCTCGATCCGGGCATACCGCTCTGGGACGGTTCGGAGAGGATGCCCGCGGCTTTTTTTAGGATATCGCGCTGCTCGGTGACCCGCGTCAGCTCCCGCCGCAACCGCAGCACTTCCTCGTGCAGCGCCTCCTTGGTCTCAGCCTTCAAATCGGGGAGCGGGCCCGAGGCGGCGACCCGCCTCGGCCCCGCTCCCCGATTCCACTCGTACAACTGGAACACGCTCAGTCCCAGTTCCCGGGCCGTCAGCTCCGCTGACTTCCCACTAGTTTTCCATAGGCGGATCGCCTCGCGGCGAAACGCTTCGTCGTAGACCCGAGGCGTTGCCTCGGTTGGCGGCTTCTTTGCTGGCATGTTGATTCCTTTGTTTTGGTGCTCAACACGTGTCCGTCAATTCGGGGTAGCCTCACCTATCACAGCCTGGGGCAGCGCCCCAGGAATGGGTCGCCACCAATAACATGAGGGCTGAAAGCCCGATCCATGGTCCGGGCCTTCAGCCCTCGATGATCAGAGGTCGGCCAGAAACCCGGGGTGCTACCCCGGGCTGTGATGAGGCGGACCGTCGGTCCTCGGCCGCCCAATCCGATTAACCACGGATTACCTGGAGCGGCTCCGGCGCAACCGCTCAGTTGCCGGCGGTTTCCGCGGCGTACCAGCGGCGCTTGAACCAGAAGGCCACATGCACGAGCCCGATCAGGGCCGGCACCTCGATGAGCGGTCCGACCACGGCGGCAAAGGCCACCCCGGACTGCAGGCCGAAGACGGCGATCGCCACGGCGATCGCGAGTTCGAAGTTGTTGCCCGCGGAGGTGAAGGCGAGCGAGGTCGAGCGCGGATAGTCGGCCCCGAGTTTTTTCGCCATCACGAAGCTCACGAAAAACATGATCGCGAAATAAAGCACCAGCGGAATGGCGATCCGCAGCACGTCGAAGGGCAGTTGCACGATGGCCTCGCCCTTGAAGGTGAACATCACGACAATCGTGAAAAGCAGCGCGCCGAGGGTGAGCGGCGAGATGCGGGGGATGAACACGCGCTCGTACCAGTCCTCGCCTTGCAAAGGCACCAGTATCACCCGGCTCAGGACTCCCGCGGCAAAAGGGATGCCGAGGTAGATCATCACGCTCCAGAAAATGTCGCCCATGGCGACCTGCACGACCTTGCCCTCCAACCCGAACCAGGGCGGCATCACCGTGATGAAGAGCCAGGCGTAGAAGCTGTAGCAAAGGATCTGCGCGATGCTGTTCAGGGCCACGAGCCCCGCCGCGTATTCGCGGCTGCCCTTGGCGAGTTCGTTCCACACCAGCACCATCGCAATGCACCGGGCGATGCCGACGAGGATCAGGCCGACCATGTAGTCCGGGTGGTCCCGGAGCAGGAGGACCGCGAGGAGGAACATGAGGACCGGCCCGACGATCCAGTTCTGGACCAGCGACAGGGTCAGGATCCGGGTGTTGGCGAAGACCTTGGGGAGCTGCGCGTATTTCACCTTCGCCAGCGGCGGGTACATCATGAGGATCAGGCCGATGGCGATGGGGAGGTTGG
>SCTG01000209.1 GCA_004298335.1 Nitrospirota bacterium | reverse complement strand
GAATGATCCGGCGAGTTATGGATGGTTGCAAGGTTAACCTGGCGGTGACAAGCTGTCAGGGAAGCCGTAGCGAAAGCGAGTCTGAATAGGGCGCCCAGTAGCCATCTATAGACCCGAAGCCAAGTGATCTAACCCTGGCCAGAGTGAAGCCACCTTAATCGGTGGTGGAGGCTCGAAGTGTTGAGTGTTGAAAAACTCCTACATGAGCTGGGGTTAGGGGCGAAAGGCCAATCGAACTTGGTGATAGCTGGTTCTCCCCGAAATAGCTTTAGGGCTAGCCTCACGCGATGACTTGAGGGGGTAGAGCACTGGATAATGTAGGGCCAATAACCTTGGTTCCGAAGTTAACCAAACTCCGAATACCTCAGGGTGAGCGTGGGAGTCAGTACACGAGGGCTAAGCTTCGTGGGCAAGAGGGGAACATCCCAGACCGTCGATCTAGGTCCCAAAGTGCATGCTAAGTGGTAAAGGTTGTGGATTTGCTGAAACAGCTGGGAGGTTAGCTTAGAAGCAGCTATCCTTTAAAGAGTGCGTAACAGCTCACCAGTCAAGCGAGTCTGCGCCGAAAATGATCGGGGCTAAAGCACGGTACCGCAATCACGGCTATGAGGTCTCTACGGAGACTTTATGGGGTAGGGGAGCGTTCTGGACGGGACGAAGGCATACCGTAAGGAGTGCTGGACTGTCCAGAAGTGAGAATGTCGGAATAAGTAGCGATATGGCAGGTGAGAATCCTGCCCGCCGTAAGTCTAAGGTTTCCTTGAGCAACGTTCGTCGGCTCAGGGTTAGTCGGTCCTAAGTGGAGGCCGAAAGGCGTACATGAAGGACATCAGGTTAATATTCCTGAACTATGTTTGAAGCGTTATCACCTAAGGAGGGACGCAGAAGAGTAAGCCATCCTACGACCGGACGTGTAGGTTCAAGAGCGTAGGCCTTTCCTGGCCAGTAAATCTACCGGGATAGCCGAGACTCGAATACGATTCCTGGGAAACCAGGGAGAAGTGGCCCAATCCCGCTGCCAAGAAAATCTTCGTAGGGAGTTTCAAGCATACCCGTACCGCAAACCGACACAGGTAGACGAGGAGAATATCCTAAGGCGCGCGAGTGAACTCTGGTTAAGGAACTAGGCAAACTGGTCCCGTAACTTCGGAAGAAGGGATGCCTGCCGATTTAACTCCGTACAGGGGAAGGATTGGCGGGTCGCAGTGAAATGGCTCTCGTGACTGTTTAACAAAAACACAGGCCTCTGCTGAAATCACAAGATGATGTATAGGGGCTGATGCCTGCCCGGTGCTGGAAGGTCACGGGGAGATGTTAGTGCGGCGCAAGCCGTGCAAAGCATTGAACCTAAGCCCCAGTAAACGGCGGCCGTAACTATAACGGTCCTAAGGTAGCGAAATTCCTTGTCGGGTAAGTTCCGACCTGCACGAATGGCATAACAAAGAGAGCGCTGTCTCAACCAGAGGCTCGGTGAAATTGGGGTGCAAGTGAAGACGCTTGCTGCCCGCGGCTAGACGAAAAGACCCCGTGAAGCTTTACTGTATCCTGATGTGGGATTACGGGGTTGGATACGTAGGATAGGTGGGAGGCTTT
>SCTG01000112.1 GCA_004298335.1 Nitrospirota bacterium | reverse complement strand
CCACAGCCCACAGCCTCCAGTACGCGCTCGACAGGAACGGTCTTTGACGCAGCGACGAGTCGGACAGCGCCGGGATCCCGGCCGGCGCGACGGGCCGCCCGCTCGATCCGCTCCCGCACCGCATCCAGCCGCTCTTGAAACTCACCGGCGGCTCGTCTCCCCCTCTCCCCCGCGTCGTTCATCGCCGCCCCCTGCCCTTATTGTACGCAACGGGGGCGGAGTTTGTCAGGACAGGACGGCGGTGAGCCCGATTCCGCTCATCATGCGGCCCGTCCTCGCGCCGTCGCGGCGGTACGAATAAAAGAGGTCCGGGTGGCAGGCCGTGCAGAGGTTCACCGTCTCGATCCGGTCCGGGCCGATGCCGGCCTCCTCCAGCTGGCGGCGGTTGAAGCCGCGCAGATCGAGATGGGCCTTCGTCCCCTTCACGTTCTCCACGACCTCGGCCCAGTCGGGAAAGCCCCGCTTCAACGGCGCCAGCACGGTCCCGTTGACTTCGTAGCAGCACACGCCGATCGAGGGCCCGACGGCCGCCCGGATCGACCGGAGATGGCACCCGAACCGGTTCTGCATCACCCCGACCGCCTTTTCCACGATGCGCCCCAGCGTGCCGCGCCAGCCCGCATGCACGGCGGCGTACACGCCCTTGGACGGGTCCAGCAGGAGGATGGGCACGCAGTCCGCCGTCTCCACGGCCACCAGCACGCCCGGCTGATTGGTCACGATCGCATCATAGCTGCCCGAGGCCGCCGCGGTCCGGCGATCGATCGCCAGGACGTCCGTTCCGTGGACCTGCCGGACGGTCACCACGCGGACGGACGGCCCTCCCATCGGGGTCGCCGGCGGTCCCGGCGCGGGCTTCGTCCCGAAATAATGGCAGACCCCCACGGTTCCCTTGGCGAAGAGCGGCACGGTGATGATCGAGTCCAGTGTGCTCAACATGGCTAGTCCGCCTGCCGCCGCAAGAAGGTGGGCACGTCCCATTCGTCTTCGCTGGCCAGCATCGACCGGTCGGGCCGGTCCGACCGTTCGGCCAGATCGCGCGCCGCGGGGCCGCGCCGCAGGAAGGCCGGCCGGTCCATCGTTTTCGGCTTGGGATGCAGCTCGCGCACCTCGGCTTCCTTGGGAGGCGCGATCGTCGGCAGCGGCGCCTGGCGGGGCGCGGCCTTGACGGCCGGCACGTCGCGCTCAAACCCCGTGGCGATGACGGTGATGACCACCTCCTCGCCCAGCCGCTCGTCGATCACCGCGCCGAAGATGATGTTGGCGTCCGGGTCCACGGACTGGGCGATGATCGAGGAGGCCTCGTCCAGCTCGTGCAGCGACAGGCTCGGCCCGCCCGTGATGTTCAGCAGCACCCCGCGCGCGCCGTCGATCGAGCCGTCCTCCAGCAGCGGGCTGCAGATCGCCCGCTGAGTGGCCTCGGTGACGCGGTTGGCGCCGTGCGCCACGCCCATGCCCATCACCGCGCGGCCCATGTGCCCCATGACCGTGCGCACGTCCGCGAAATCCACGTTGACGAGCCCCGGGATCGTGATGACGTCGGCGATCCCCTTGATGGCCTGCCGGAGCACGTCGTCGGCCACCTTGAACGCCTCCTTCAGCGGCGTCGTCTTGTCCACGATCCCCAGGAGGCGCTGGTTCGGAATCACGATCATGGTGTCCACGTACTTCCGCATCTCCCGCAGCCCCTCCTCGGCCCGCGCCGTCCGCTTGCCCAGCTCGAACAGGAAGGGCTTGGTGACCACCGCCACCGTCAGCGCGTTGAGCTCGCGGGCGATGCTGGCGATGACCGGCGCGCCGCCGGTCCCGGTCCCGCCGCCCATGCCCGCCGTGACGAACACCATGTCGGCGCCCGCGAGCGCGTCGCGGATCTTGTCGGCGTCCTGGAGCGCGGCTTCGCGCCCGACGTCGGGATTGGCGCCGGCGCCGAGCCCGTTCTTGCCGATGTGGATCTTCACGGGCGCGCGCGACGTGTCCAGGGCCTGGATGTCCGTGTTGACCGCGATGAACTCGACCCCCTCCAGCCCGGCCGCGATCATCGTGTTGACGGCGTTCCCACCGCCGCCGCCGACGCCGATCACCTTGATCTTTGCGCCCGCAATCGTGTCTTTTTCGTCAAGCTGGAACATGCGTTGTCCCCCTTTTCATGCGGAAGGTTGTGTTAAAAAAATTCACGGAACCACCCTTTCATCCCCTCGACGGCCCGCCACAGCCCGCGCCGGTGCCGCCGCCCGTTCATCGCCAGATCGTCCCGATGGTGGAGGGCGTGCAGGATCAGGCCCACGCCCGTCGCGTACATGGGATTGTCCACCTGCTGGTGAATGCCGCCGACCCCGCTGGGGACGCCCAGCCTGGCGGGCAGGTCCAGCACGCGCTCCGCCATGTCCGGCATACCCTGCATCAGCGAGGTCCCGCCGGTGATCACCACCCCGCCCGCCACGATCCCTTCATAGCCCGCCCGCTTGATCTCCCGCGCCACCAGATCGAACAGCTCCTCCGCGCGCGGTTCGACTACGTCGGCCAGCACCCGGCGGGAGATCGAGCGCGGCGGCCGCCCCCCCATGCTGGGGACGTCGATCATTTCATCGTCTTTCACGAGGGAGGCCATTGCGCACCCGAACTTGGTCTTGATCCGTTCCGCATCGGGCACCGGCGTCTTGAGGCCGATCGCGATGTCGTTGGTGAAGTGACTGCCCCCCACCGGGATCACGGCCGTGTGCATGACGCTGCCCTCGGCGAAGATCGCGAGGTCCGTCGTGCCGCCGCCCATGTCCACCATCGCCACGCCCAGTTCCCGCTCGTCGTCCGTGAGCACGGCCTCGCTCGACGCCAGCGGCTGGAGGATGACGCCGATCACGTCCAGTCCGGCCTTCTCGACGCTCTTGACGAGGTTCTGGATCGCCGTCACGGCGCCCGTGATGATATGCACGTTGACGCGCAGGTGCGACCCCGACATGCCCGTCGGGTCCTTGATGCCGTCCTGCTCGTCCAGAATGAAGCCCCGCGGGAGCGCATGCAGCACCCGGTGATCGGGCTGGATGAGAGCTGCGGACCGCGCCGCCTTCACCGCGCGCGCGATGTCGCCTCGCAGGACCTCGCCGCTCTTCACGGCCACCGCGGCCTCGGAGTTGAGGCCCTTGATGTGGCTCCCGGCGATGCCGACGTACACCGAGTTGATCTGCGTGCCCGACATCACCTCGGCGTCTTCCACGGCCTGCCGGATCGAGTCGACCGTGCTCTCGATGTTCACCACCATGCCCTTGCGGAGCCCCCGGGAGGGGCTGGTCCCGACGCCGATGACGTGGGCCTCACCCTCGCCGCGCACCTCCGTCACGATCGCGCGCGTCTTGGTGGTCCCGATGTCCAGGCCCACGATGATATGCTCTCGCTTTGCCACGCTCAGCCTCACCTCCCTTCACGCACAATGACTTTGTCCTGGAACCTGAGATCCACTTCCACCTGCTGGGCCGGCGCGGCCTTCGCCCTGGCGCCCCACCGGTCGATCACACGATCCGACACCTGGCGATACCGGTCCACCTTGTCCCCCAGGTCGCCCTCGCCGAAGCGAAGCCGGAGCCCGGAGTAATACGCCACCATGTCGCCGGGCCGGCGCAGGTCCACTTCCGTGCGCCCCACGCCCGACCGGTCGAGCAGGCCGGCCAGCGCGATGCCGGAGCGGACGCGCGCGATCGTATCGCCGGTCCCCAGGATCGCATCCGTATACTCCACGCCCGTCAGGATCGGCAGCCCTTCGTCGGCCTTGGGCACCCCCTCGGAGATGAGCGTGCCCTCGCGATCCAGCAGAAACTCGCGGCCTCCCGTCCCGGTCTTCAGGACGGCGACCGGCTCGCGCTCGTCCAACTCCACCGCGAGGGTATCGGGAAACACCCGCCGGACCGTGGCGCGCCGGATCCACGGATGCGTCTCCAGGGACCGCTGCGCCTGCGCCACGTCG
Organism: Nitrospirota bacterium; assembly: GCA_004298335.1. Classification (GTDB taxonomy): domain Bacteria; phylum Nitrospirota; class Nitrospiria; order Nitrospirales; family NS-4; genus SCTG01. The sequence goes on along the minus strand of SCTG01000112.1, from coordinate 2,331 downwards.
ACCAGGAGCAGGCCGCGGCCCGGTTCGAGATCGAGCATCGCCAGCACCTCGTCCCGCGAGATCCGCTCCGTCCTCGTGATCTCCACCACTTTGATCTCGAAGAATTGATCCGCCCATCCCAGCGCGTCGGCGCCCCATTGCTGCCAGCCGTACCAGCCGCCGGCGCCGACCGCCGCGAGGAGCGCAAGCCCGAGCACGACGTTCACCAGCAGGCCGTTCCCCACGTGCGGAGACCGCGCGCCCGGATTCCGCCTGCGGTTCGGTCGGACGCGTTTGATCATCCGCGATTCCTCGACGGCGCCCAGCCGGTTTCGCGGTCGATGGCCGATTGCAGGATCGCCTCCACCATGTCTTCGTACGACAGGCGCGCGGCCTTGGCCGCCATGGGCAGCAGGCTCGTCTCCGTCATCCCCGGCACCGTATTGATTTCCAGCACGAAGGGCCGCCCCTTCCGGTCCAGTCTGAAATCCACGCGGGTCGCCCCCTTGCACCCGAGACGGTGATGCGACTGCAAGGCAAGCGCCTGGAGCAGCTTCGCCGTCCGGCCCGGCAACGGGGCCGGCGCTTTGTAGACGGTGGCGCCGGGGGTGTACTTGGCCGCGAAATCGTAGAACCCGCCCCGCGGGATGATCTCGACCACGGGCAGCGGCTTGTCGTTCAGGATCCCGACGGTGAGTTCCCGGCCGTCGATGTACTCTTCAACGAGGGCCGTCGGACCGTAGGCGAACGCGGCTTCAAAGCCCTTCTTCAGATCGCGGGACTTCCGGACGATCGTGATGCCCAGCGTCGAGCCCTCGCTGACCGGCTTGACGACGAGCGGCATCTTGAAGCCTTTGGGCAGGGGCTTGCGGCGGTCCCGCTCCGCCAGGGCGAACCCGCGCGGGACCGGAATGCCGATTTGCTCCAGCAGGATCTTGGTCATCGCCTTGTCCATCGCCACGGCGCAGGCCTGCACGCCCGAGCCGGTGTAGGGAATGCGGAGCACCTCGAGCAGCCCCTGGATCGTGCCGTCCTCCCCGCCCGGGCCGTGCAGCGCGATGAAGGCGATCTGGCCACGGACTTCCCGCAAGCGCCCGACGACGGAGGAATCGACCTCCAGCGGGATGGCGTCGTACCCTTTCCGGATCAGCGCGGTCCACACCGCCCGGCCGCTGCGGATGGAGATCTCGTGTTCGGCGGACTGCCCGCCCATCAAGACCGCCACGCGTTTGGTGGTGAGGAGTTTCATGCCTGCCCCACGATCCTGACTTCGAGCTGCAGCGTTACGCCGGCCTTCCGTTCGACGGTCTGGCCGACCTTCCGGATCAGCGACAGGACGTCACGCGCGGTGGCGCGGCCGCGGTTGACGATGAAGTTGGCGTGCAGGGTGGACACCTGCGCGTCGCCCACCTGCGCGCCCTTCAGGCCGGCCGTCTCGATCAGCAGGCCGGCCGGGTCGCCGCCCGGATTCTTGAAGACGCAGCCGGCGTTCGGCAGCGCGAGCGGCTGGGTCGCCTTCCTCCGCAGCAGCGAGTCCTTGACCACCGTGTCCATGCGGGCTTTGGGATTCCACCGGAGCCGCAGCCAGACCCCGGCCACGATGCCCCGGGGCAGCCTGGTGCTGCGGTACTCGAACCCCACCTCGCCGGCGGACAGCTCCACGATCTCTCCCTCGGGCGTCACCATGCGCACCCGCTCCACGACGTCCTGCATCTCGCCCAGCCGCGTCCCGGCGTTCATGACGACGGACCCGGCCAACGTCCCGGGAATGCCGGCCGCGAACTCAAGGCCCGCGAGCCTGTGCTGCAGCGCGTATTTGAGCAGGCGCGGCATGCCGACCCCGCCTTCCGCATAGAGCAGCCCGCCCTGGTGCTCCTCGACCCGGTCGAGCCTGGTCAGGCGCACCACGATCCCCCGGATGCCGCCGTCGCGGACGAGGAGGTTCGTCCCGCCCATCACGAAGACCGGCACCTTCGTCCTGCGCGCCTGCGCCATCAGGCGGCACAGCGCGGTCTCGTTCTCCGGCTCGATATAGGCGTCGGCCGGGCCGCCGATGCGAAAGGAGGTGTGCAGGCGCATGGGTTCATGGAACCGCACCGCGCCTTTCACTCCCGTCAGCGCAGCCCGGATTTCGCTCATGCCGATCGTCCTCCTCATCCCAGCCGTTCGTAGAGCGCCCGGCCGATCTGCCCGATGTCGCCGGCCCCCAGCGCCACCACCACGTCGCCCGGCTTTAAATACGGCATCGCAGTCTCGACCAGCCGATCCTTCCGCGGCACATAGGTGATCGGCGGCGAGCCGGCCGCGCGGATGGCCTCGGCGAGCCGCTCGCCGGTCACGCCCGGAATCGGC
>SCTG01000229.1 GCA_004298335.1 Nitrospirota bacterium | reverse complement strand
GCTTTCCTGCTTCGACCGAATGATTCTCACGGGCACACTGCCCGGCGCCTGCTACGCGGGCGGCATGACCAGCTTCTTGTATTCCCGCCACATCAAGATATTCGACTACGCCAAAGTCTTTGCCGACCCTTTGCGCGAACGCATACGCCAGTGCGCACACGATCTCGCTGATGCGCACGGGGTATCCATAGAACACGTCAACAAGCCGCACCTGCGCAAAGAAGACCTGGTGAGCAAGGTGATCGCCCAACGCGGGAAGCATCCCGGGCTGGTACACATTCTTTCCGCGATGGAGTCCTGCTCCGCCTATGAACCCTGGCATGATAAAAAATCCCATAAGACCTTTCTGCGCTCGACTTCTGGCAAATGCCTGCACTATTACTTTTACTTCATCGACGAGGAAGTGGGGCTGTGCTACCTGCGCGTCCCCACTTGGTGTCCCTTCCGCTTGCAATTCTACTGCAACGGGCATTCCTGGCTCGAAACCGAACTCCTGCACAACGGGGTTGGCTACGCGATGGCCGACAACGCGTTTATCCGCATTGACGATTTTGCCAAGGCGCAGTCATTCGCGGATCAACTCAAACCCGATGATCTGCACCGTATTCTCGACCGCTACGCCACGATGTGCTGCCCGGTGCTCGATGTGTTCGAACAAAAATACCCCTGGAGCCTGATGCAAACCGAGTATTCGACCGATCTGGTCTTCCGTTCCGACACTGTGCTGCCTACCCTCTACGAGGAGCTGTCCCGGCAGGCGGTCATCGCGGTCAAGGCCGACAAGGTTTCTTCTTTCCTCGGCAAGAAAATCACTCCGCAACTGGCGCAGGAAATCGGCTCCCGCTTGTCCACCCGCATCGAGGGTACCTGTATCAAGCATTCCATGGGCAGCGCTTCCGTCAAAATCTACGACAAGTTCAAACGGGTGCTGCGCATTGAAACCACGACCAATGACGTTTCCTTTTTTAAACACCACCGCAAGGTTGAACATCAGGACGGTTCCGTAACGCGGGAACTTGCCCCTCTGAAGAAGTCCATCTACAGCCTCATCGATCTGCGCGAAATCCTCCGCGGCTGCAACCGCCGGTATCTCGAATTCCTTTCTTCGCTCGATGATTACTCCGATGGACACCGTGCTCTGCAACAACTCACCCAACCCAAAACAGATCAAGGCATTAATGTTCGTGGCTTCAATTTCTTCGATGCCACCGAACAGGCTTT
>SCTG01000111.1 GCA_004298335.1 Nitrospirota bacterium | reverse complement strand
CCATCATAGTAGATTTCGGAGTAGGCCGCGTCGTGGCAGACGATGATCCGGTGCTCGTTCGCGAACTCGACCACCCGCTTGAAGAAGTCTTTGCCGGCCGTCACCGACGTCGGGTTGTTCGGGTAGTTCAGGAACATCAGCTTCGCCTTGCGCGCGACGTCCCTGGGAATGGCCGGCAGGTCCGGCAGGTAGTGGTTGGCCTTCGTCAACGGCATCACGTAGGGGGTCCCCCCGGCAAAGCCGGTCCCCACCGGATAGACGGGATAGCCCGGACTCGGCACCAGCACGATATCGCCCGGGTCCACAAACGCCAGCGGCACATGACCGATCCCCTCCTTGGAGCCGATCAACGTCAGCACTTCATCGGCCGGATTCAGCGAGACGCCGAAGCGCCGCTTGTACCAGTCGGCCACCGCCTGCCGGAAGCTCAGCATGCCTTCATAGGATGGGTACTGGTGGTGTTTGGCGTTGCCCGCCTCCTGGCGCAGCCGTTCGACGATCGGCGCGGGGGTCGGCAGGTCCGGGTCGCCGATGCCCAGGTTGATGATGTCCACGCCGCGGGCGATGGCCTTCTTCTTCATCTCGTCGATCGCGGCGAACAGGTACGGCGGCAGGGTCTTGATCCGGCCTGCCGGCTCTATGGGAAATCCGGCCATTCGAGCGTGCTCCTTTCGGCAAATCAGAGTTGGATACCACAGGGTACTGCATGGAGAGAGGAAAAGAAAAGGGGTTTTGACAGGCCTCCGGCCGCGTGCTAAAGACTAGCTTATGTGCGGCCGCTACAGTCTCAAGACGCCGGCCGACCGCCTGGCCGAGCATTTTCGGCTTCCCAGGGCCCCCTCCGTCGTACCCCGTTTCAACATCGCGCCGTCACAGCCCATCGCCATCGTTCGCGCCCACGCACCGCAGGGGAACCGGGAGTGGGTCCTGGTGCGCTGGGGCCTGATTCCCTCGTGGGCCAAGGAGCCCGGCATCGGCACCAAGATGATCAATGCGCGGGCGGAAACCGCTGCGGAGAAGCCGGCCTTCCGGGAAGCGCTGGCGCGCAGCCGCTGCCTGGTTCCCGCCGACGGCTATTACGAGTGGCAGCGGGAGGGCCGGATGGGGCAGCGGAAGCAGCCGTATTACATCCGCCTGCGCGACGGGCGCCCCTTCGCCTTCGCGGGTCTGTGGGAGCGCTGGGCAGGACCCGACGGAACGCTCGTGGACTCCTGCGCCATCCTGACCACCGAACCCAACGCGTCGCTCAAGAGCATCCACGACCGGATGCCGGTGATCCTGGCGCCCCCGGACTATGACCAGTGGCTCGATCCGGCCGTCCGACAGGCCCAGCTGCTGCAACCGCTCCTGCGCCCCTACCCGCCGGAGGACATGACCGCCTGCGCCATCAGCTTCCGCGTCAACGACCCCGCCCATGACGATGCGGCCTGCATCG
>SCTG01000110.1 GCA_004298335.1 Nitrospirota bacterium | reverse complement strand
GGGCCCATCACGAAGACGCCGGTATCCAGGCCGTCGGCCAGCGTCCCGTCCGGCGCGACGACGGTGACGCTCTGGCAGAGGCGGGCGGGCTTGAGCGTTTCGGGGTCGAGGATGTGATGGAAGCGGATGCCCCCCTTGATGAAGAACCGCTCGTAATCGCCGGCGGTGGAGATCGCCTCGTCGGCGGCTTCGATTGTGGCCAGGATTTTGCCGGGCCGGCGAGGATCCTTGATGCCGACCGGCCAGGCCGTGCCGTCCGCCCGTTTGCCGAAGACCCGGAAGTCGCCGGACACGGCGACGAGGCCGCCGCGCGCGCCGACTTCCCGCATCACGGACGCGGCTTTTTCGGCTGCAAAGCCCTTGCCGATGCCGCCGACGTCGATTTGCATGCCGGGTTTTTCCAGGAAGACGGTGCGGCGCGTGGGATCCAGGTGGATGTCGTGATAATCCACGTATTGCGCGACGATCTCCAATTCCATGTCCGTCGGAATGTGCGGAGCCTCCGGGATGTTCCAGAGCCGGACGGCCGGGCCGATCGCGATGTTGAACCCGCCTTCCGTGTACTCCGCGATCTCCAGCGATTTTCTGAGCAGTGCGAAGGTTTCCTCGCTCACGCTCACGGCTTCCTGTCCGGCGGCCGCGTTGACTTTCGAGAGCTCGCTGGTCTCGATCCAGGTGCTCAAGAGACTTTCGAGCCGGCGGATCTCCTGGAAGCCGGCGGTCAGCGCGGCCTGGGCGAGGGTTTCGGAGGAGGCGACGGCCCTGATCTCCACCATGGTTCCCATCAGGACCTGCGCGCGCTTCGCCTCGACCGCCATGGGTGCGGGCTTGGCCGGCGGGGCCTGCGTCTGGGGCTGCTGGGGCGTGCGTTTGAACCAGGGCACGACCGCGCAGCTTGCGAGGAGGGGGAGGCTGATCAGGAGGACGAGAACGGCGCCGCGTCGCATCGGGGGCGAGTGTAACAGAGGAGGAATTTTTTTCAAAGCTGCGGTCGAGGCCTCGCAATTATTGGTATACTGTCACCGCAATGAAGCCGTATGTCCTCAAGTCCGGTCCTGACCGCCCCGCCGAGCCGACGTTTTCCCTCAAGTACGAAGACGAGCTGAACGCCGGGCAGCTGGCCGCCGTGACGGCGGTCGACGGGCCGATCCTCGTGATCGCCGGCGCCGGCAGCGGCAAGACGCGGACGCTGGTGTACCGCGTCGCGCGCCTGATCGAGTCCGGCATCCCGCCCGAGTCCATCCTCCTGCTGACCTTCACCCGCAAGGCCTCGGAGGAAATGCTCCGGCGCGTCGGCGCGCTGATCGGGCTGCGCACCGACCGCGTGACGGGCGGCACCTTCCACTCGGTCGCCAACATGCTGCTCCGCCGGTACGGACGGGCGATCGGCCTGGAGCCCGGCTTCACCATCCTGGACCGGGGCGATTCCGAGGACGTCATCAATTTATTGCGGACCCAGCAGGGGCTGAACGACAAGGCCCGGCGCTTTCCCCGCAAGAACACCATCAACGAAATTTTCAGCAAGTCGGTGAACAAGCTCCTGCCGGTGGAGGACGTGGTGCTGGGCGAGTTCCCCCAGTTCACGGACGAGATCGAGGACTTGCAGAAGCTCTGCCGCGCGTTCGAGAGCTACAAGCGGAGCCGCCTGCTGGTGGACTACGACGATCTGCTCGTCCGGTTGCGCGAGCTGTTGGACACCGACGAGGGCGTCCGGCAGCGCGTTTCCGAGGCCTATCGCTACGTCCTCGTGGACGAGTACCAGGACACGAACCGCCTGCAGGCCGAGATCGTGCGCCGGATCGCCGCCACGCACGACAACGTGATGGTCGTCGGGGACGACAGCCAGTCCATCTACGCCTTTCGGGGCGCGACGTTCCGCAACATCATGGACTTCCCCAAGCTCTTTCCCGGCACGCGGATCTTCAAGCTGGAGGAGAACTACCGGAGCACACAGCCGATCCTCACGCTGGCGAACGAGGTGATCAATCTGGCGGCGGAGAAATATTCGAAGACGCTGTTCACCCGGAAGGGCGAGGGCCCCTCGCCGGTGCTGGTCAAGGCGGGGGACGAGAATACGCAGTCGCGCTTCGTGGCTCAACGCATCCTGGAATTGCGGGAGGAGGGCGTGCCGCTCGAGGAGATCGCCGTCCTGTTCCGCTCCAGCTTTCACTCGTTCGATCTGGAGATCGAGCTCACCCGGCGCAATATCCCGTTCGTCAAGCGCGGCGGGTTCAAGTTCATCGAGACGGCCCACGTCAAGGACATCCTGGCCCACCTGCGCGTCGTCGAGAACCCCAAAGACGCGGTGAGCTGGAACCGCCTGCTGATGCTGCTCGACGGGGTCGGCCCCAGGAAGAGCCAGACCCTGATCGAGGCGATGCTGGCCGAGGACGGGGGCGGCCTTGCCGCGCTCAAGGCGGCGGCGGAGAAGGGCGCAGGCGCGCAGGCTTTGCGGGACCTGGTCCGGCTGCTGGAGGACATCGGCGGGGGCTCCTCGATGACGCCGGCCGAGCAGATGAACGCGGTCTGTGGCTATTACCTGCCGCTCCTCAAGCAGCAGTACGACGACTACCCGAAACGGACGAAGGACCTGGAGCACCTCTACACGATCGCGGCGCGCTACGGCAAACTGGACTCCTTCCTGGCCGACCTCACGCTGGAGCCGCCGGACACGAGCCTGTTCGACGTGGAGGCGGCCGACCGGGACGCCGAGCGGCTTGTCCTCTCCACGATCCACTCCGCCAAGGGGCTCGAATGGCACACGGTCTTCATCATCTGGGCGCTCGACGGAAAGTTCCCGTCGCTCTATTCGATGACGGCCGACGAGGACATCGAGGAGGAGCGCCGGCTGTTCTATGTCGCCGTGACCAGGGCGAAGCAGAACCTGTACGTGTCCTATCCGGTGAACATCTTCGACCGGGCCTCGGGGATGGTCCTCTCCAAGCCCTCCCGCTTCATCGAGGAGGTTCGCTCCGACTGTCTCGACACCTGGTCCCTCATCGACGAAGATGACTTCCGCGACTAGTCGACTGAAAAATTGTCTGGGTAACGACACTCTCTTCAATCGGAGGTCCTATGTCACGCCAGTACCCTCTGTTGCGTGTTCTCGTTTGTGCCCTGCTTCTCTGTGGGTATAGTGCCATTGGCGTTGGCGCAGACAAGGAGAATGGGGCTAGAGGCGCTCTGATTGGCAAAGACGGCGCGCCGATGGTGCTTGTGCCGACGGGAGAGTTTTTGTACGGCAACGAGAAGCGGCGGCTCTCGCTCCCGGCCTTCTACATGGACAAATTCGAGGTGACGACCAAGCGCTATGCAGTCTTCATGGAGGCAACGAAACGTGCGGCACCGGACAGATGGAGCGAGGTCAACCAAATGCGGGATGGCGACAGACCTGTCATCGGGGTGAACTGGTATGAGGCTGACGCCTACTGCCGTTATTTCGGGAAGCGGCTGCCGACCGTACAAGAATGGGACAAGGCCGCCCGGGGTGCCGACGGGCGGAAATATCCCTGGGGTAATGAGGAGCCGACGAGCCAGCATGCGAACTTCGGAAAGTGTTGTGATTGGAAAGGCTATACGTCGTTGGTGCCAGCCGAGAGTTACGAAGCAGGGAAGAGCCCATACGGTATCTACAACATGTTCGGCAATGTCTCTGAGTGGACAAGCTCTGATGGTGCTAATGGCAGCAAGGTGCTCCGTGGCGGGTCGTGGCTTGACTTTGTGGCCGGGTTGATGTGGGACGAGGCCGCACCTAGGCTCCGGTTTATCACCCACGGCTTCCGGTGCGCTCAGGATGCCCGGTAAGTTGATATCGTTCTTCTTCCAAAGACGAGAAGGAATCACGTGATGATGGCCAGATTCGCCGGCGTTTTCCTTGCTGGCATGCTGCTCATTTTGAGTCCTGGCATGGCATCCGGCCAGCAGGAGTTGAATGAGGCTGCGGCACTGAACCAGCAAATAACGGAACTAAGGCAGGCAGGAAAATACGCCGACGCGATTCCTCTGGCACAGAGGGCCTTGGAAATCC
>SCTG01000001.1 GCA_004298335.1 Nitrospirota bacterium | reverse complement strand
CAATAAAGAGGCCCGGCAGGTCCTGCTCATAGTGCTTCAGAAAGTCATATTTCTCAGGGCTAGCCTGCAGCACCACCCTCGCTTCCAGCGGCGCCCCGATCAGCTTGTCGCGGCGCTTGATCTCAAGCTCGGCCTGAACCGCGCTGCGGACCTTCAGCAGTACGTCCCACCGCTTTTCCAGCTCCGCGTTCTTGTGCCTCGGCTCGGCTTTTGGGAACCGCGCCAGGTGGACGCTGGGCACCTCCCGTTGCGACTCGGGCAGGCTGTCCCAGATTTCCTCGGCCGTGAAGGTCAGCAGCGGCGCCATCAATTGCGTCAGCGCCAGCACGGTCTCGTGAAGCACCCGCTGGGAAGCCCGGCGCGCCCGGGAGTCCTTGCGGAAAGTGTAGAGCCGGTCCTTGAGGATGTCGAGGTAGATCGCGCTCATGTCCACGGAGCAGAAGTTGTTCAGCGCGTGGATGATGAGATGGAACTCACAGTCCTCGTACCCCTGGCGGACGCGGGTGATGAGGTCGTGCAGCCGCATGAGCGCCCACCGGTCGAGCTCGGACAGCTTGTCGTCTGGAAGGGCGTCCCGCTTCGGATCGTAATCGGCCAGGTTGCTGAGGAGAAAGCGGCAGGTGTTCCGTATCTTCCGGTACGCCTCGACCGATTGGTTCAAAATCTCCGGGGAGATCCGGAGGTCCTCACGATAGTCCTGGGCTGCAACCCATAACCGCAGGATTTCCGCGCCATGCTGCTTGATGACATCCTGCGGGGCAATCACATTGCCGGCCGACTTGGACATTTTCTTGCCTGCGCCGTCCAACACGAACCCGTGCGTGAGGACCGCCTTGTATGGCGCTTTCCCGGCCGTGGCCACCGAGGCCAGCAGCGCGCTGTGAAACCAGCCCCGGTGCTGATCCGACCCTTCCAGATACAGATCGGCTGGCCACCAGCCTTGGCCGCGAGGCTTCAGCACGGCCGCGTAGCTGACGCCGGACTCGAACCAGACGTCCAGGATGTCCTTCTCTTTGTCAAAAGTTGTGCTCTGGCATTTCGGACAGGCAGTGCCTGGGGGTAGCAATACAGCGGCATCTTTTTCGAACCAGACGTCGGTGCCGTTCTTTTCAACGAGCTTGGCGACGTGCTCGACGATCTCCGGCGAGTAGAGAACATGTCCGCACTTCTGGCAGGAGAATCCGGGAATCGGCACGCCCCACACGCGCTGGCGCGAGAGGCACCAGTCCGGGCGGTTCTCGATCATGCCGTAGATGCGGTCGCGCCCCCACTTCGGAATCCACTGCACGTGATGGTCGATCTCCTCCAGCGCTTTCTTCCGAAGATCGCTTTTCTCCATCGAGACGAACCACTGGTCGGTCGCCCGGAAGATCACAGGATTCTTGCACCGCCAGCAATGGGGATAGGTGTGATTGAGTTTCCCTTCGCCCAACAGCAAGCCGAGAGCTTTCAGCTTTTCGTTGATGCGGGGATTCGCCTCAAACACTTTCAGGCCCTGGAACTCCGGCACTTCGTCCGTGAAACGGCCTCTGTTATCGACCGGGGCAAAGACCTTCAAACGCCATTCCTCTGGCAACCAAGTGTTCTTGACCATGGCAAGGTCATAGTCTTCTTGGCCGTGTCCAGGGGCGATATGAACACAACCTGTACCCTGTTCAAGAGTTACGAAGTTCCCCGAGAGAACGGGGGATAATTTGTCTGAAAAGGGCCGCTTGCAGGGCAACATGTTTTTCTGCACTGCTAGATAAGCTCCTTTAGTTCTTCCCAAAATTTCATAAGAGAAGCCACAGTCTTTTGCTACTGTTGGAAATAATTTCTCTGCAACTATAAGTATCTCGCTACCAACCTTGGCGAAGGCATAGTCAAAGTCAGGATGAACCGCAATGGCCTGGTTCGCTGGAAGTGTCCAAGGCGTCGTGGTCCAAATCACAATGGAAACCTGGCCCCGGAAATCATTCGGAATAGAGATGTGATAGTTGTACAACTCTCGTACATCATTCCATACCAGCGGAAACTTCACGTAGATCGATGGTGAGGTGTGGTCTTCGTATTCGACCTCCGCCTCGGCCAGCGCCGTCTCGTCGATCGGACACCAGAGCACCGGCTTCTTGCCCTTGTACACCCCGCCCGCCTTCACGAACTTCCCGAACTCACGCAGGATGGCCGCCTCGTAGTCGGGCGTCATGGTGAGGTACGGATTGTTCCAGTCGCCCAGCACGCCCAGCCGCTGGAACTCCTCCCGCTGGATCTTGAAGAACTTCTCGGCGTACTCGCGGCAGAGCTTCCGGATCTCGACCTTGCCGAGCGTCTTCTTCTTGTCGCCGAGTTCTTTCAACACCTGGTGCTCGATCGGCAATCCATGGCAGTCCCATCCAGGCACGTACGGGACCCGACGCCCTTCCATCGTCTTCGACTTGACGATGATGTCCTTGAGGATCTTGTTGAGGGCGTGGCCGATGTGAATGCGGCCGTTGGCGTAGGGCGGCCCGTCGTGGAGCACGTACAGCGGCCGGTCCTTGCCGGCTTCCTGGATGCGCTCGTAGAGGCGCTCGCGTTCCCAGCGCGCCAGCATCTCCGGCTCCCGCTGCGGGAGATTGGCCTTCATGGGGAACGACGTCTGGGGAAGGTTGAGCGTGGCCTTGTAGTCCATCAGTGCGATCCGGCGGGCGTTATTTTTCCTTGAGCTCGATCACGCCGTGCCAGTCGCGCGGCGGGCGGCGCTGATAGTCCATGGCGAGGTACAACAGGAAGCTCGCGGGGTTGTCATCGTCCGGAAGTTTTTTAAAGCACTTGGCGGCCTTCTCCCATTCGCCGCACTCAAAGGCTTCCAGTCCCTGATTGGTGAGCGTGATGTTGGCGAAGATTTCCTGCTCCTCCTTCGGATCGCCCGGCGGGGGAATGAGCTCGTAGAGATCGACGGGAATCGTAAAGCCCGCGGGCTGGAAGCGGCCGACGCGCCGGCTCAAGCCGATCTTTGCCGAGACGCGCTTGGCCACCGCCGCCGACACCAGGATGCGCGCGCCGACCACCTTGGTGATGCCCTCGATGCGCGAGGCCTGGTTCACGACAGGGCCCATGATGCCGTAGGAGTACACCTGGTCCGACCCCATGGCGCCCGCCACGACGTTGCCGACGTCCAGCCCGATGCCGCACCGCCAGCCCTCCGCGACCTGCCCGATGCGGCTGGCCATCTTCAGCGCGGCGCGGCAGGCGCAGTCCACGTGGAGCTGGTCTTCGACCGGCACGTTCCACGCGGCCATGATGCCGTCCCCCATGTACTGGATGACGACGCCGTTTTCCTCGAAGATGGCTTCGGTCATCGCGGTCATCACGCTGCGGAGTTCGCCCTGGTACGCCAGGAGGTTCTCCACCGCCCCCTGCGTGCGTTTTGAGAAATCGCGGATGTCGAAGAACAGCACCGTGGACTCGGCGATGCGGGGCTGCAGATCGGCCTGCTCCTTCCCTTCGAGCAGGCGGGCGCAAATGCGCGGCGAGAAGAAATGGCCCAGCCGGAGTTGCTTCTCGCGGAGCACGTCGAGGGCCAGGTTCCGGGCGATGATGTCCACGACCAGCCCGACGAACCGGGCGCTTTCCTTCTGGCCGCCCTTTTCGCCGATGTAGTTGGACGCCTCCCCCGCCACATAGAAGACAATCGGCGGCTCGCCCTCCGCGTCGTACGCCGCCGCCGCGATCGCCCAATCGATCCCGAGAATGGACGTGGCCTGGGGACTGGCGTCCGCGCTCTTGTCCCAGAAATACAGGACCGGCCGGGGCGCGTCGCGGATGGCGCTCTCGACCAGGGTGCCGCTGACCGGATGGGCCACTCCCTTTCGCCGCGCCTCGTCCACGTCCTCGGCGAGAACCTGGAAGCCCTCAGGGGACGTCGTGAGCACCGTGGCCCAATGCGCCTTGGTGGTGGTGCGCAGGACCTTCGCGACGTGGGTGAGCACCTCCTGGCGGGGCCGGCTCTTCATCAACTCGGGCAGCTCCAGCAGGAAGAGAAACTGGTGGCGCCCGGCGTCGCCGGCCAGCTCGTACAGTTCCTCCGATTTCAGCGCATGGCTGTTGCTGGGCGTGCGCTCGACTTTGCGGATCGACATGGTCAGGTCGGGCTTCGGGGGCGCTTCCTGGACGACCTTCTTGAAACGGAGGATGGACTGGCCGATGGTCACCTCATCGCCGGCCTTGAGCACGCACGCGGAGGTCGGCGCTCCCTTGAAGACGATGGGGTTGGTCGCCAAGGACCGGCGGGACACGACCAGCTGATCGGATTCGACGCACACCTCGACGTGCTCCCGGCTGATGTAGGGATCCCCCTCCACGGGCAGGTCGGCGGTCTTGCTGCGCCCGACGACGTACCGCTTGCCGGGCGCAAGCTTATGGGTAGCCAGTTTGGCGCTCTGGTTCTGGATTTCGACGAAATAGTCGGTCATACGCGCTGCATCGTAGCATCCACCCTGCACCAAATCAACGGGAGCGCGGCCGTGGCAAAGCCCTCGCCGGTCATGCTAGTTTAGGCCATGGCCTCCGGTGACATCGCCGACATTCTGCTGCCGAGCACGCCGACGCTCGGCGATCCGAAGGCGCCCGTCCTCATGGTGGAGTTTTCCGACTTCACCTGCGGGTACTGCGGCAAGTTCTTTCGGGAGACGCTGCCCGCGCTCAAAGCGGAGTATCTGAAGGCGGGAAAGATTCGCTTCGCCTATCGGGATTACCCGCGGGACGAGGAGGGCTGGGGCCTGGTCGCCGCCCATGCCTCGCGCTGCGCCGGCGACCAGGGCCGCTTCTGGGACATGCATGACCGGCTGTTCGAGCAGCATGCCCGGCTGGGCACGAACGTCATCATGCAGCTCGCCAAGGCCCTGCGCCTGAACGAGAACGCCTTCGCCGCCTGCATGGACTCGCAGAAGCACGTCGAGGCGATCCTGGCCGACCGCAACATGGCGGTCAAGCTCGGCTTCCGGGGCACGCCCGGCTTCCTGCTCGTCAGGGCGGACGGCCGGCGCTTCTCCGACGCCTTCATCATTCCCGGCGCCGTCCGCTACGACACCTTCCGCACCGAGATCGAGAAGCTCCTCAAGAAGCGTTGAGGTTCGGCGGACTTACTTTCCGAGCCGCTGGATGGCGGTGGCTGTTCCCTTGACGGGCGGGGGAAGACGATCACTGGGCAGGACGCTAATCATGACCTGGACGGCAACGTTGTCGCCATCAGCGACCGGAACCATGGTGCCTTTCGGTTTCTCGCACGGACCGGGAACAGTGACGTCAAGAGAACCCGTGGCGTCCTCAAGCACAAATTTGTACGAATCGTAGACGTTGCCGCAGTCCATCACCACATAGGGACCGAGCGGCTGGACCTGTCGCGCGACACCCTGCAAGGTCACGGTGTGCGCATTGTAGGACTCGGGGTACTGCAGCAGCGTGCCTATTGGAAGCGCTTCGTCGGCAAGGGCAAGCGCCACGCACGCAAACAGGCCCAGCACCTGCACGCATACAACTCCTGTCCTGGTCATGTACGTATCCCCCATTTTATCCACGGCGCGCCGCCCGCGCGGACTGCCGGTTGACGAGCCAGACGCCGGCGAGGATGAGGACGATGCCGGCGACTTCCTTGAGGCCGATGGCCTCGCCGAGGATGATGGCCGAGAACACCAGCGCCGACACCGGAATCAGGTTGACGAAGACGCCGGCGCGCGAAGGCCCGACCCCCTGCACGCCGTAGAGCCAGGCCTGCTGGCCGAGCGCGGTGGCGAACACGATCAGGTACGCCAGCGCCAGCCATCCGGACAATGGCACGGACGCCGCTCCCGCGACGGCCATCTTCTGGTCCGTCCACAGCAGCGGAATCTGCAGCAGAATCGAGAGCCCCAGCGTCGTCCAATTCACCGTGAGCGGCGAGAACCGTTCCATTGTCCGACGCCCGCCGATCGAATAGAGCGCCCAGCTCACGAGGCCCAGCACCACGAGCGCCCCGCCCAGCCAGGGACTCTCGCCCGCCACGGCGTCGCCCCCGCCGGCGGACACCAGCGCGACGCCCGCGAATGACAGCGCGCACCCCGCCCACACGGCGCTGAACGGCACGTCGCGGATGAGCACGGAGGAGAGAAAGGCCGTGATCGCCGGGCTCGCGCCGATGATCACCCCGGCGGCCGCCGCGCCGATGTAGCGCAGCCCGAAGAGCGTGAGCAGGTGATTGCCCAGGACGCCAAGCCCCAGGACGGCGAAGATGCCCCAGTCCCTCGCCGAGAACCTGACCGTCCCGCCTTCCTGCCACCACCAGAGCGGAATCAGAATCGCCAGCGCGCCGAGCCCGCGCAGGACCGAGACTTCCACCGCCGAGAAGGAGCCGAGCGCGAATTTCTGGAAGACGATCGAGCCGCCCCACACGATCGCGGTCGTCACAAGCGCGCCGTACGCGGCGAGATCGGATGGTTTGGCGGAACGGGTCAAGAGACGTCGAGCATGCGTTGCAAGGCGATCCGCGCCCAGCGCTTGTCGTCGTCGGGAACCGAGATCCGGTTGACCACATGCCCCTCGGCCAGGTTTTCCATCGCCCAGCAGAGGTGCGGCGCGTCGATCCGGAACATGGTGGAGCACTGGCAGACGGTCGGCGAGAGGAAATAGACGTGCTTGTCGGGCTGGCGGTGTTTGAGGCGGTTCACGAGGTTGAGCTCGGTGCCGACGCCCCAGACCGTCCCCGGCGCCGCCGCGGACACGGTCTTGATGATGAACTCGGTCGAGCCGCTCAGGTCGGCCAGGTTGACGACGTCCTCATGGCACTCGGGATGCACGACGATCGTGATGCCCGGGTGCTTCTCCTTGAAGTAGCGGACGTGCGCCGGCTGGAACATCTGGTGCACGCTGCAAAAGCCCTTCCAGAGCAGGAGCCGCGCCTTCTTGATCGCTTCACGACTGTGGCCGCCGTTGGGCTGGAACGGGTCCCAGACCAGGAGGTCCTCGCGGGGGATGCCCATCTTGTTGGCCGTATTGCGCCCGAGGTGCTCATCCGGGAAAAAGAGGATCTTCTCGCGCCGCTGCCACGCCCACTCGATCACCTGGCGCGCGTTGGACGACGTGCAGGTGATCCCGCCGTGCTCGCCGCAGAACGCCTTGAGGTCGGCCGCTGAATTGACGTACACCACCGGCGTGACCGTCTCCTCGACCGGCAGGATCCGGCCCAACTGCTCCCACGCCTGGTCCACCTGTTCGATCTGGGCCATGTCGGCCATGGAACAGCCGGCCGCCAGGTCCGGCAGGATTACCGCTTGCCCGGTCTTGCTCAGGATGTCGGCCGTCTCGGCCATGAAGTGGACGCCGCAGAACACGATGTACTCGTGGGAGGACCGTTCGGCGGCGATCTGGGAGAGCTTGAGCGAGTCGCCCTCGACGTCCGCGTGACGGATGACCTCGTCGCGCTGGTAGTTGTGGCCCAACACGATCACGCGGTCGCCCAGCCGGCGCTTGGCCGCGGCCGTGCGCTCCGCCAGCTCGTCCAGCGGGAGATCGCGGTAGGACTGGATCTCCGCCGGCCCGCCGATGAGACACGTCGTCCGCTCCACGCTGCGTCCTCCTTCACCACCCGGCCTGGTCACGAAACGAAAAGATGCGAGGAAACCAGTAGGAATCCACATATTATGGACGGTTTCCCTCCTTTGTCAATTGAGCCGAAAGACCTTTGTCAGCCCCCAAAAGACCCAGGCGGGCCGATCGAGGTTGACAGGCGGAAAAGCCGCCATGTACGATGGTTTACCAAAGCTAGGGGAGCCTACTGCGGCTGAGAGCGCGGCCGATGATCTGAGGGCGCCGCGCACCCTCTGAACCTGATCTGGATAATACCAGCGCAGGGAAGCGATCATGGCCATCTTCTCCAAAGCCCACCAGCCTCCCCTTTCCATGGAAAGGACAAGCCAGCTATGAGCACTACACCCAAGAAAGTGGAAGAGGGCCCCACCAAGGGTGCCCCTCCCACGCCCACCATCACGACCCAACCCTTCCCGGCCTCCCGGAAGGTCTATCTCGAAGGCGCCCGCGGCGTTCGCGTGCCGATGCGGGAGATCAGCCTCGCCCCGACCAAATCCTTTAAGAACGGCCAGGCCGAGGCCAACGCGCCGTTCCTGATCTACGACACCTCGGGCCCCTACACCGACCCGGACGCCCGGATCGATCTCCGCCAGGGCCTCCCGCCGCTGCGCCGGACCTGGATCATCGGGAGAGAGGACGTCGAGGAACTGCCCGCCGTCTCCTCCGAGTACGGGCGCGCGCGCCTCGCCGATCCCAAGCTGGACGCCTTGCGTTTCGCGCACCTCCGCAAGCCGCTGCGCGCCAAGCCCGGCCGCAACGTCACACAGATGCACTACGCCCGCAAAGGGATCATCACGCCCGAGATGGAGTTCATCGCCCTCCGCGAGAATCTCAAGCGCCAGGCCGCGCCGGCCCAGGGCAACGGGCACAGCGTGGGCGCGGGAGGGGCGTCCGCGGGGCCCCCTCCCGGTACTAATGGGAACGGCCACGGCCCGAATCGCCTGACCGCCCAGCATCCGGGGAATTCATGGGGCGCCTCCATTCCGGCTGAGATCACGCCGGAGTTCGTCCGCGACGAGGTCGCCCGCGGTCGCGCAATCATCCCGTCGAACATCAACCACCCCGAGATCGAGCCGATGATCATCGGGCGCAACTTCCTGGTGAAGATCAACGCCAACATCGGCAACTCCGCCGTGGCCTCCTCGATCGAGGAGGAGGTGGAGAAGATGATCTGGGCCGCGCGCTGGGGCTCGGACACGGTCATGGACCTCTCCACCGGCCGGAACATCCACGAGACGCGGGAGTGGATCATCCGCAACTCGCCCGTGCCCATCGGCACCGTGCCCATCTACCAGGCTCTGGAAAAAGTCGGCGGCAAGGCCGAGGACCTCACCTGGGAAATCTATCGCGACACCCTCCTCGAGCAGGCCGAGCAGGGCGTGGACTACTTCACGATCCATGCGGGCGTACGGCTGCGCTACGTGCCGCTGACGGCCGGCCGCGTCACCGGCATCGTCTCGCGCGGCGGGTCCATCCACGCCAAGTGGTGCCTGGCCCACCACCAGGAGAATTTCACCTACCAGCACTTCGAGGAGATCTGCGAGATCATGCAGGCCTACGACGTGTCCTTCAGCCTGGGCGACGGGCTGCGGCCCGGCTCGATCGCGGACGCGAACGACGAGGCGCAGTTCGCGGAACTGGAAACGCTGGGCGAGCTCACGAAGACCGCCTGGAAGCATGAGGTCCAGGTCATGATCGAAGGGCCCGGCCACGTGCCGATGCACATGATCCAGGTGAACATGGAGAAGCAGCTCACGGAGTGCCACGAGGCGCCGTTCTACACGCTGGGCCCCCTGACCACCGACATCGCGCCGGGCTACGACCACATTACCTCCGGGATCGGCGCGGCGATGATCGGCTGGTTCGGCTGCGCGATGCTCTGCTACGTGACGCCCAAGGAACACCTGGGCCTCCCCGACAAGGAGGACGTGAAGACCGGCGTCATCACGTACAAGATCGCCGCGCACGCGGCCGACCTGGCCAAGGGACACCCCGGCGCGCAGGCGCGGGACAACGCGCTCTCCAAGGCCCGCTTCGAGTTTCGCTGGGAGGACCAGTTCAACCTCTCCCTCGACCCGGACACGGCCAAGTCGTTTCACGACGAGACGCTCCCGCAGGACGCCGCCAAGACGTCGCACTTCTGCTCGATGTGCGGGCCGCACTTCTGCTCGATGAAGATCACCGAGGACGTGCGGGAGTATGCCGCACAGAAGGCCCTCGACGAGCAGACCGCGATCCAGGTGGGCATGAAGGAGAAATCGGAAGAGTTCAAGAAGGCGGGGCTGGAAATCTATCAGTAGGAGCGGCTCGCGAACCGCCTCTATCGAGGAATACGATCATGGCGCATAAGAATAAATGGACGGCGCCCCTGCGGGAGCGCGACATCACCCGGCAGATCGCCCGGGAATATTTTCAGGAATTCGACCGGCTCATCGAGAGCGATGTCATCGTCGTCGGCGCGGGGCCGTCGGGGCTGCTGTGTGCCCGGGACCTTGCCGCCGCCGGCTATAAGACGTTGATCATCGAGCAGGCGCTGTTTTTGGGCGGCGGGTTCTGGTCCGGCGGGTATCTCATGAACAAGGCGACGATCTGCGCGCCCGCCGACAAGATCCTGGACGAACTGCACATCCCGGCCAAGCGCATCAAGGAATGCGAGGGCATGTTCATGGTGGACCCGCCCCACGCGACCGCCAAGCTGATCGCCGCCGCGTACGACGCCGGCGTAAAGGTGCTCAACCTGACCAAGGTCATCGACCTCATCCTGCGCCGCGAAAACGTCCTGGAGGGCGTCGTCGTGAACTGGTCCCCGGTCGAGCACGCGGGCCACGACGCCGTGCACGTGGACCCGATCGCGCTCGAGTCCAAAATCGTGGTGGACGCCACCGGCCACGACGCCGCCGTCGTCGCGCTCCTGAGCCGGCGCGGCCTGCACAAAGCCGTCCCGGGCAACGGGGCCATGTGGGTGGAGCGCTCGGAGGAGCTCGTCGTGGAGAACACCCGCGAGGTCTATCCTAATTGCTTCCTGGCCGGGCTGTCGGTCTCCGCCGTGGACGCCTCCCCGCGCATGGGGCCGGCCTTCGGCGCCATGCTGCTCTCGGGCCGGCGCGCGGCCGAGCTGGTCCGAAAGAAACTCAAGCAGGAATAGCGCGTTCCGAACGCCCCCCGACCATGAACTGGCTCACGAAAAACCTGCCGCCTGGCGACAACCCCATGGGGGCGGATGACGATCAGAAGGCCGCCTGGGACCTGTTCCGGAAAGCCTACGAGCGCCAGATGAAGGGCGAGTTCGAGGAGGCGATCAAGCTCTACACCGACTCGATCGAGCTGTACCCGACCGCCGAAGCCTACACGTTCCGCGGCTGGACCCACAGTTTCATGGGCATGCTCGACGAGGCGATCGAGGATTGCCACCGCGCCATCGCGGTGGACCCGGACTTCGGCAACCCCTATAACGACATCGGCGCCTACCTTATCGAGAAAGGACAGCTCGACGACGCCATCGAGTGGCTGGAACGGGCGACGCGGGCCAAACGCTACGAGAGCCCCGCGTTCCCGCACCTCAACATGGGGCGCGTGTACGAGAAGAAGCGCAACTGGGACAAGGCCATGGAGTGCTATCAACGGGCGCTCAAGATCAACCCGCAATACGATCTGGCGCAGAAGGCCTTCACCCGCCTCCGGGCGATGATGAATTGAAGCGGGTGACGCACCATGGATAACAAAACCATTCTCGTCGCCGTGAGCGACGTCTTTTTCTACACCAAGGTCCGGGACGCGCTCAAGCCGCAGGGCTACCAGCTTGAGAAGGCGCGGACGCAGGACGAGGTTTCCGAAAAGGCCGGCGCGCTCCGTCCGGCGGCGGTCATCCTGAACATCAACGACGAAACGCTGGACGCCTTTAAGGCGCTGGCGGCCCTCAAGGGCGACGACCGGTCGAAGACGATTCCGGTCCTGGCGTTCGCCAACCACGAGGAAGTGGACAACTGGCGGCGGGCCCAACAACTGGGGGTCACCAAGATCGTGTCCCGGAATGAATTCTCTTCCCGAACCCTTCAGCTGGTCCAAGAGGTAGTGGGTGTGGGAGGGGCGCCTTTGGCGGGGCCCCCTCCCACCACGATGGGGCAAGCATGAAACGCTCGCGCCTCTACGAGAACCATGTGAAGCGCGGGGCCACGTTCATGGAACAGAGCGGCTGGGACGTGCCCGCGCATTACGGCGACGCCGGGGCGGAGCACGCGGCGGTGCGTCACGGGGTCGGGATCATGGATCTCTCCCAGCGCGGGAAAATCCGCATCACCGGCGACGACCGGGTGAAGTGGCTCCAGAGCATCATCAGCAACGACATCCTGCCCCTCGCGGCAGGGCAGGGCACCTGCTCCAGCCTGCTCACGCACAAAGGCAAGATGCTGTCCTACTTCCGCGTGTACCAGCTCGGCGAGAGCCTGATGCTGGAGGACGCGGGGGAAATCGGCGACGTCACGTATTCGACTCTGCGCAAGTTCCTGCTCTAC
>SCTG01000228.1 GCA_004298335.1 Nitrospirota bacterium | reverse complement strand
ATTCTTTGAAAGCCCATATTTAGGCAAAGAACGCAAAGACATATCCGCCTTGCAGGCATACACTTTGCCGCAGCTATAACGGAGACAAGCACTATGAATGCACCCCTCAGCCGCGATCTGCCCGAGCACATCCGCACGGCGCTGGACACGGTCACCCTGGACGACAAATACGCGCTGGACTACGGTCGCGCTTTCATGAGCGGGGTGCAAGCCCTGGTCAAACTGCCCATGCTGCAGCGCGTGCGTGACCAGCGCCTGGGCAAGAACACGGCCGGTTTCATCAGCGGCTACCGCGGTTCGCCGCTGGGCACCTACGACCAGTCCCTGGTCAAGGCCGAGAAATACCTCCAGGCCCACCACATCCACTTCCAGCCCGGCGTCAACGAAGAGTTGGCCGCCACCGCGCTGTGGGGCACGCAGCAGCTGGGCTTTGCCCCGCCCGGCAGCAATAAATACGACGGCGTGTTCGGCATCTGGTACGGCAAAGGCCCGGGCGTGGACCGCTGCTCGGATGTGTTCAAACACGCCAACATGGCGGGTACCACGCCCTGGGGCGGTGTGATTGCCGTGGCAGGCGATGACCACATCTCCAAGAGCAGCACTGCCGCGCACCAGAGCGACCACATCTTCAAGGCCTGCGGCACGCCCGTGTTCTTCCCGGCCAACGTGCAGGAGATTTTGGACCTCGGCCTGCATGCCTTCGCCATGAGCCGCTTTTCGGGCGTGTGGGCCGGCATGAAAACGATCCAGGAGATCGTCGAGTCCAGCTCCACCGTGATGATCGACCCGGACCGCGTGATCACCCGCGTGCCGGCCGACTTCGAAATTCCCCCCGGCGGCCTGCACATCCGCTGGCCCGACCATGCGCTGGAGCAGGAAGCCCGGCTCATGGACTACAAGTGGTACGCCGCGCTGGCGTACATCCGGGCCAACCGGCTCAACTACAACGTCATCGAAGGCAAGCACGACCGCTTCGGCATCATCGCCAGCGGCAAGGCCTACAACGACACGCGCCAGGCCCTGCTGGACCTGGGGCTGGACGATGCCACCTGCCA
>SCTG01000109.1 GCA_004298335.1 Nitrospirota bacterium | reverse complement strand
TCTTCGACCTTGTGACGGTTGCCGGTCGCCACCACCAACTCGGTGATCAGCGGAGCGCTCCCACGAGATCCTGTTGGATCTTGACGAGAGCCTTGATTCCGCTCCCTCCCAGCGAGAGGAATTTCTGGAGCTCCTCCTGGGAAAACGCGCACCGCTCCGCGGTCCCCTGAATCTCCACGAACTCGCCCTTGCCGGTCATGACCAGGTTCAGGTCCACGTCCGCGAGCGAATCCTCGGCGTAGCACAGGTCGGCCAACATCTCTCCCCCCACCTTGCCGACGCTCACCGCCGCCAGATAGTCCTTCAACGGGTTCTTCTTGATGAGCCCCTTTGCACGGACCACGGCCACGGCGTCGGCGAGGGCCACAAAGGCCCCGGTGACCGAAGCCGTGCGGGTCCCCCCGTCGGCCTGGATCACATCGCAGTCGATCCAGAACGTCCGCTCGCCCAGCTCGTCCATGTCGGTCACGGCCCGCAACGAGCGGCCGATCAAGCGCTGGATCTCGAGCGTGCGGCCCCCCTGCTTTCCCTTGGAGGCCTCGCGCTGGACCCGCTCCGGCGTCGCGCGGGGAAGCATGGAGTACTCGGCCGTCACCCAGCCCCGGTTCTGGCCCCTGAGAAAGGGGGGCACCTTTTCCTCGACCGAGACGGTGCAGATCACCTTGGTCTCGCCCATCTCGAACAGCACGGAGCCCTCCGCGTGCTTGATGAAGTTGCGGGTGATCTTCACCGGACGGAGTTCATCCGGCCGGCGGCCGTCAATTCGCAAAAACGCCGATCCACTCATGGCGCCATTATACCTGCCGTCCCCTAAGGGCGCAATTCACGCGCCCGCTTTGATTGACTCGTTCAAAAAGCCGATGTAGAGTGACCGCACTCATGCTCGATCCGCGCCTGATCAGAGAACAGCCCGATGAGGTTCGCGCGCGCCTCGGCGCACGTGGCCAGGACATCGACTGGGAAGGGCTCCGCAAGGGAGACCAGGACCGGCGCGAACTGCTCGCCAAGGTCGAAGACCTGCGCCACCAGCGCAAGACCGCCTCGGATCAGATCGCCAAGCTCAAACGGGAGAAACAGCCGGCGGATTCTCTCATGCAAGAGATGAGGGACGTGGGAGACCGCATCAAGGCCCTCGAAGATTCCCTGCGGGACTCCGAAGAGCGGTTGAATGCCATCGCGCTCCGGATTCCCAATATTCCCCACCAGTCCGTCCCGGCCGGCACGGACGCCGCCGCCAACCCGGAAGTGCGGCGGGGGGGCGCGCCTCCCACGTTCGCGTTTCCCGCCAAACCGCACTGGGAAATCGGAGAAGCGCTCGGTATCCTGGATTTCGAGCGGGCGGCCCGGATGACCGGAGCCCGGTTTGCCGTTTCGAGCGGCGCGGGCGCGCGCCTGGAACGCGCGCTGGGCAACTTCATGCTGGACCTGCACACCACCGTTCATGGATACCGGGAAGTGCTCCCGCCCTTCATGGTGAATCGGGCGAGCATGACCGGAACCGGCCAACTGCCGAAGTTCGAGGACGACCTCTTTCGCCTGCGCGACGACGATTACTTTCTGATTCCGACGGCCGAGGTGCCGCTGACCAACCTGCACCGCGAAGAAACCTTGACCGAGGATGCCCTCCCCCTCCGATACACCGCCTGCACTCCCTGCTTCCGGCGCGAAGCCGGCTCCTATGGAAAAGACACCCGCGGCCTCATCAGGCAGCACCAGTTCAACAAGGTGGAACTGGTGATCGTCAGCGCCGCCGAAAGCTCCTATGAGGAGCTGGAACGCCTCACGGCCCACGCCGAAGAGGTCCTGAAACGGCTGCAGCTCCATTACCGCGTGGTTTCGCTCTGCACCGGCGACCTGGGATTCTCCTCGGCCAAGACCTACGACCTCGAGGTCTGGATTCCCTCGCAAGGCGTTTTCCGCGAAATCTCGTCGTGCAGCAATTGCGAAACTTTTCAAGCACGCCGCGCGGGCCTCCGCTACAAGCGAAAAGACGGTAAATCCGACTTCGCGCACACGCTGAACGGGTCCGGGCTGGCCGTCGGGCGCACGTTCCTGGCGCTTCTCGAGAACTACCAGCAAGCGGATGGGTCGGTGGTCATCCCCGAGGCGTTGCGACCGTACATGGGCGGGCTGGAGCGGATTACGAAGACTTGACGGAAGCTGCATTGTATATCCGGCACGTCTGATCGAAGTGCCGGTCCAACAAGTTCGGAGTGGAGGGGTGGCTGAGTGGACGAAAGCGGCGGCCTTGAAAGCCGTTGAAGGCCTTGTGTCTTCCGTGGGTTCGAATCCTACCCCCTCCGCCAAACCGAACATGCGCGACCGTAAGCCTACCCTTTTTTCCTTTAGATTGACCACTTATACAAAAGTTGTTATTTTACCCGCAATTGGGAATACCTTCGCGCATGCCTGACGAAAAAAAGATGATCGGCCGCTACGAAATCCGCGGCACCCTGGGCAAGGGTGCCATGGGAGCGGTCTATAAAGGCTGGGACACCCGCCTGGAACTGGACGTGGCCATCAAAGTCCTCCTGCAGACCAATGATGATACAAACCGCACGGAAGAGATCACGCGGTTCCTCCGGGAAGTCAAGATCAGCCGCAACTTGAAACACCCCAACATCGTGGCCGTGTACGACGTTGGCGATGACCCCGACACCGGCATGCCCTACATCGTCATGGAGTTCATCAAGGGCAAACCGCTCGACAATCTCATGAAAGAGCGGAAGTTCACGATCCGGGAAATCGTCACGTTCGTCTGCCAGGTGGCCGACGGCCTGGACTGCGCGGCTCAAGCCGGCGTCGTGCACCGCGACATCAAACCCGCCAACATGATGGTCGACCC
Source organism: Nitrospirota bacterium (assembly GCA_004298335.1). Classification (GTDB taxonomy): domain Bacteria; phylum Nitrospirota; class Nitrospiria; order Nitrospirales; family NS-4; genus SCTG01. Next base: position 40,415 of record SCTG01000109.1, on the reverse strand, counting down.
CGACACGCTGATCCCCAAACTGGTGGACTTCGGCGTGGCCCGGATCGAGGGCACCAACGCGACGCAATCCGGGACGGTCCTGGGGACGCCCCACTATATGTCGCCGGAGCAATGCCGGGGCGAGGTTGTGGACGGACGCTCGGACATCTTCTCGCTCGGCGCGGTCCTCTACGAGATGCTGACGGGAATCAAGGCCTTCCAGGGGGACACCATCGTCAACGTCATGATGGGCATTCTGGACCCCAACACGCCCGTGCCTCCCAGCGACCTGCGACCGGAAATCCCGTACGCGCTGAGCGAAGTCGTCATGCAGGCCCTGGCCAAAGACCCGACCGACCGTTTCCAACGCGGCAAAGAAATGGTGGAAGCGCTGCAGGCCGCCATGGCCGAAGCGCCGACAGCAACCGTAGCCATTCGGCCCGGCGATCTTCCCGCCATCGATAAAACAGTCATGATGACCGTCAAGGCGGCCAAGGCGTCTGGCGCCGCCGCCGCCGCCCGTTCAACCAGGGCGGCCCAGCCTCCAGCCGCCGGCGTGCCTCTGCAGTACATCGGCATCGCCGTGGCCGTGTTTCTGTTGCTTGGAGGGGGGGCCTGGTTCATCTTCAAACCGCAGGCGCCGGTCGCCACGCAGGCTTCTCCGGTCGCCCCCACCGCGCCGACACCTACAGCCTCGCAAGCAACGCCGGCTGCGCCTGTTTCCACCATTGTGGTCGAAGTGGGAGTCATCAAAGAGCAAACCGGCGGGAAAATTTCCCTGTTGAATGAAGGCGACCCTCTTCGCGCGACCGACAATTTCGCGGTCGTCGTGAGACCGGACAATCCCTCGTATGTCTACATCTGGCAGACCGATTCATCGGGTGAAGTCTTCCGGGTTTTTCCGAACTCCGATTTCAACCCGCTGGGCAACCCGGTTTCGGCGAAAACGGAGGTCTGGTTGCCCGTGGCCAAAAACCAGCGCCAGTGGTTCCACCTGGACCAGAACCCGGGCGAAGAGGAAATTGTCGTCGTCGTCTCGTCGGACCCGCTGCAGGACCTCGAAGATCCTCTGGGGCTTCTGTCCCTGTCGGGTGTCGTCGATGCCGACACGAAAAGAAAGATCGTCTCGGACCTTCACAGGGCCCAGGCAAAGTTGAGCGTCGGCAAGCCCGCCCAAGGCGCCTCCCAGGTCGCCCAATCATCGTCCGGTTCTTCGCCCGTCCGCTCCCTGGAAGGAAACTCCAAAGGGTTCTACTATCAAATTCGCCTCAAGCATCTCTAAGCTAGCCCTATACTTTTAGATACCATGCTGGATTTTTTTCCATTTCCACGCATGCATGCCTGGGGAAAACTCGGTTGTTGCCGGCTGGTAAGGCAATCAAGGACATTCAAGATTAAATTGAAAATCAATAAGTTGTAAAACTTTAAAAAAACAGTCGACCCGCGAGGCCAAGTTCGACTAAAGTGGTATGCGACTTGCTGACTTCTGACGACAGGGAAGACGATCACGTCATTAGTCAGCGCATAAAGGGGAGGTAGGAACCATGGTTACCACAGGGGGGTTCAGCGAGAGAATGCTGAAGGGGTTTCTGGTCCTGGGGATTTTGGCGGTGGGGTTCGGAACGCCGGCGCCTGTGAAAGCAGCCGACCCCTCTGACAAGCTCGTGTCAGAGGAAGAGTTCTCGGCGCTCTTTGAGCCGGATCCGGCCGAGACCATTAAGAAGCGCGGGCTGGCCAAGGTTCCGCGCCCCGGCTTCGACTCCAAGAAGCGGGAAGCCACCACGTACGTGCTCTTCGAGACAGGCTCGATCCTGTTGAAGAGCCCCGAATCCTTCCAGCAATTGGACGCCGCCGGCAGGGCGTTCAAGAAGGCCATGGAAGTCGGGAAAGCCGACAAGTGGATCATTGAGATCGCCGGCCACACGGACAATGTGGGAGCGCCCGAGACCAACATCAAGCTGTCGAAGGAGCGCGCGGAGAGCGTGCGCCAGTATCTGCTCCAGACCTATGGTCTGCCGCAGAACATGGTCATCGCCCAGGGGTACGGCGAGGCGCAGCCGATCGCGGCCAACGATACACCTGATGGCCGCGAGAAGAATCGCCGGGTCGTGTTCAAGATCACCCAGCGGGCGTCCGTCACGCAATAATCTCCCCCAAGCCTCCGTCTGGCGCTGAGTGGTGGGGTCCTTTCCGGTGCGTACCGGAAAGGACCCCGCTCGTTTTCCCGCCCAATCATTCGCGATTTCCCTTGACTCTCATCAGGACAACAACTTATTAACTTGATTGAAGCGGCGAATCCAGGAGGGCAGTGGTATTGAATATCCAGCGCATCTGATCGAAGCGCTGGCCCAAGGGAAATGGTATTGTATATCCGGGACGTTTGATCGAAGTCCCGGTCCAAGAGGAAAAGGTATTGGATATCCGGCCTTTTTGATCGAAAGGTCGGTCCAACAAGTTCGGGGGAGAGGTGGCCGAGTGGCCGAAGGCAACGGTTTGCTAAACCGTCACAGGGCCAAAAGCTCTGTCGCGGGTTCAAATCCCGCCCTCTCCGCCAAACTTTGCTTGACTTGATCCGGAGCTTCGATCAAATCAGGCTCTCGTCTTCCTGGCCTCCAGGAAAGCGTCGACACCGGCACCAACGGCCACGAGCACCCAGGGAAAGGGCCACCACAGCCAATAGAGCAGCCCGACCAGAATGACGAACGTAAACACGCATGCGATGGCCTTGTCGGTGCGTCCGCAATAATATTGGCCCATGCCGGGAAAGAGCAAACTGAGGAGGGTCGCCAGCGCCGGATTTCTCTCTGGCCTTTGATCGGCGGCCCCTTTCGGCCACATGCCCGCCAGTTCGGCATGGCAGTATTTGCACCGTTTGGTACCGACCAGAACAACGCCCCGACAATAGGGGCACGGCACGGTTTCTAGCTTCTCTTCGTCCATCATGGGGAAACCCTAGCGCAGCCGGCTGACTCTTCATCATGATACGGATTGATCTGCATGCCCATACCACCGCTTCGGACGGAAGCCTCGCCCCGGAGGAGCTGGTGCGGCTGGCAAAGCAACAAGGGGTCGCGACGCTGGCCGTCACGGACCACGATACCGTCGCCGGCCTGCCGCGAGCGATTGCCGAGGGCGCACAAGCGGGCGTGGAAATCATTCCCGGGATTGAAATCAGCTGCCTCTACGGCAAGACCGAGTTGCATATCCTGGGCTATTTCATCAACCCGGACGATCCGCACCTTGCGCCCGCGCTGACCACGTATCAGGCCAGCCGGGAGGAGCGCAACCCCCGGATCGTGCAGCGGCTTCAGGAACTGGGGTGCGCCCTGACCTACGCAGAAATAAAAGCGGCCGCGGGAACCGCGATCGTCGGCAGACCGCATATCGCGCAGGCATTGGTCCGCAGGGGCTATGTCACCAGCATCTCCGAAGCCTTCGACCGCTACCTCGCGGACGACGCACCGGCCTACATTCCGCGTCCCCTCCCTTCCCCTGCCGAGGCGATCGGCCTTATCAGGCAGATAGGAGGAATCCCCGTCCTGGCGCACCCTGTCTATATATCGCGCCTCAAAGAGCCGTTTGAACAGGTCTGCGCGACGCTCAAAGGATTCGGCTTGCTGGGCCTTGAAGCCCTCTACAGCAGCCACAGCCGGCAACAGATCGATCGCTACCGCAGCATCTCAAGGAATCAGGGCTTCCTCGTCACCGGAGGAAGCGACTTCCATGGAGAGACAAAACCGAATCTCCTGGTCGGGACGGGCTATGGAAACCTGGCCATTCCGGCTGACTTGCTCGAGCCGATGAGAGCACTGGCAACCGGCGGCCGTTGCGCGGGCTAATTCTCCGGCGCTTCGACGATGTGGTTTTCGAAGCGGGTGCAGCCCTCCGCCATCAGCCGGTTCGTCAGCACCTCCCCCGGCCACTCGATCGGCAGGTCCGCCGTAAACACCCACACGTCCGGCGACGTCCACAGCGGCCCCGCCTCCTCGCCCCCCGCCGGGTCCAGCAGGTCCGTCCACACCGGCATGTACACCCCGTTCCCGCACTGCGTGTGCAGGTGCACCATCACCCGCCCCCGCACCTCCGGCGTCAGCTCCCGCCACACCGCAATCGTCTCGTCCGCCAGCCGCTGCAGCCCCCCCGTGTTCTTCGCATCGAACAGCGCGTACGCCGCGTACACCGGCGCCTCCAACAGATGCGGCGCCGCCGCCAGGTCCGCGCACTGCCCCCGCAGCCCCTCCAGCAGCGCCGCCTGCTCCTCCGGCCCCAGCTCCTGCGGCATCGGCGCCTCCCCCTCCGCTTCCCGCACCCCGAACACCAGGTACACCGTGTGCTCCACCGGCACGTGCAGCCGCGCCGCCAGCGGCCGGCTCCGCCCCGGCCCGAACACCCCGCCCACGTGCGTGTGCAGCTCCTGCAGGCTCAACCGCTCCAGCGTCGTGTCCGTCAGCAGCTTCGGCTCCACCACCACCTCGCTGCCCGCCGGCAGTTGCAACGTCCGCCGCAGCAGCGCCCCCGTCGCCCGCGGGTCCACCGTCAGCCGCAACGGCTGCCCGAAGTTCGCCCCCAGCGGCAGCGCCAGCGTCAGCAGCGCCCCCGCCCCCTCGCCGTCCGCCCCCGCCGTCGACGCCGCCTCCGCCAGCAGGTCGAACAGCCACTCCGCCATGTCCTCGTCCAGCGCCGCCAGCACCGTCAGGATCTCATCCTCCCGCCCCACCTCGATCAGCTCCGCCAGCGTGTCCAGCGCCGCGTCCACGTCCCAGTGGTCGTGGCGCCGCGCGTTGATCAGGTGGATCAGGTCCCGCGTCAGCGGATCCGGCCGGTCCCACGTCTGCATCGCGTTATCCTCTCGCTCCAATCATGCCAGACGCCCCACGCCCTCGCAAGCCGTGAGCAGGACCCGGCGCGTCACGCTCTGGATAGTGCGAATCATACGGTCACTTTAGGGAAACTCGCGCCGCGAAGCAAGCCTCGCTTGTGCTATACTGCGGCCCTTACTGAGAAGGCAGAACCCGCACGTGCTGAAAGCCATCATCTTCGATTTCGACGGCGTCCTGGCCGACACCGAGCCGCTCCACTTCCGGATGTTCCGGCGGATCTTGCAGGACGAAGGGCTCCCGCTCAGCGAGCGCGACTACTACCAGAAGTACGTCGGCTTCGACGACAAGGGATGCTTTCACGCCGTCCTCTCCGAGCACGGCCGCCCCGCCCCGCCGGAGGCGATCCAGTTGCTCGTCGAACGGAAAGCCGCGCTGATGCGTGAGCATCTCACGACGGCTCCGGTGATATATCCGGGCGTCGCGGAGTTCGTCAAGAACGTCGCCGGCCGGTACCGCCGGGCCATCGTGTCGGGCGCGCTCCGTCACGAAATCGAACTCATCCTCACAACCGCCGGCATGCGGGACGACTTCGAGCACATCACCGCGGCGGAAGACGTTCGGGACGGCAAGCCCAAGCCGGACGGCTATCTGCATGCGCTGCATGCGCTGAACCGGCGCGCCCCGCTCCTGGCCTCGGAGTGCCTCGTCATCGAGGACACCCTGTTCGGCATCCACGCGGCCCACGCGGCGGGCATGCGGTGCCTGGCCCTGTCCACCACCTATCCTCCGGATCAACTCGGGATCGCCGACGCCGTCACCACGGCGCTGAAAGACTGCGATCTCGCCTCCCTCGCACGGCGGTTCTGGGGCTGACCATGCGCATCTGCTCGCTGCTGCCGGGTGCGACAGAAGTGGTGGCCGCGCTCGGCCTTTCGGACGATCTCGTGGCCATCAGCCACGAGTGCGATTACCCGCCGGAGATCAGGCCGAAGCCGGTCGTCATCAAGAGCGCCGTGGACCCGCGGAGGACGAGCAGCCCGGCGATCGACCGTCAGGTCCGCGAGGCGATGCAGAACGGCAACGGCCTGTACCGGATCGACGAATCGCTCCTGAACAGCATGCGTCCGGACCTCATCATCACGCAAAGCCTCTGCGACGTCTGCGCCGTGACCCCGACTGAAGTCCAGCGGGCGATTGCGGGGTTGGCGCAAAAGCCGCGCATCCTGTCGCTCGATCCCACCAACCTGGAAGGCGTGCTCCACGACATCGAGGCCATCGGTTCCGCGACAGGCCGGGATGAGCAGGCCCGCCATCTGGTCCAGAGTCTGCGCGATCGGATCGCGGGGGTTCAAGCGCTGGTCCAAGGCGCGCCTCCCCGTCGCACGGCCTGCATCGAGTGGCTGGAGCCCCTGTACTGCGCGGGCCATTGGGTCCCCGAGATGGTGACTCTGGCGGGAGGAGTCGATCGCCTGGCGACCGCAGGCGCCCCATCCGTACGGATCACATGGGAACAGGTGGTGGACGCGGCACCCGACGTGCTCGTGCTCATGCCCTGCGGCTTCAGCATCGACCGGACCTGTTCCGAATCGGATCTGCTGACGTCCCGCCCGGGATGGAACGGCCTGCCCGCCGTCGCGAATAACCAGGTCTATGCCGTCGAGGGAGCCGCCTACTTCAACCGGTCGGGCCCCCGCCTGGTGGACGGCGTCGAACTGCTGGCCGCGCTGTTCCATCCCAGCCGTTTCGGGAACCGGCTCCCGGAAGGGGCGCGCCGGATATGACCGGCCGGGAAGCCCAGCAGTATTGCACGGACCTGGCCAGGCGGAGCGGCAGCAATTTCTACTATTCGTTTTTCTTCCTGCCGCAGGAGCGCCGGAACGCCATGCACGCCGTCTACGCCTTCTGCCGGGAAGTGGACAGCGCCGTGGACGAGCCCGCTCCCGGCTCGGACCCGCGCGCGCACCTGGCGCGCTGGCGCGCGGATGTCGCCGCGCTCTATCGTCCCGACGGGACCGCCGGCGCGGCGGCGGCGAACCCCGTCATCCTGTGCCTGGCCGATCACATCCGCCGGCTCGGCATTCCGCAGGACTATTTCGACGAGATCATCTCGGGCGTGGAGATGGACCTGACTATCACCCGCTACGCCGCCTTCCGCGACCTCTACCAGTACTGCTACCGGGTCGCCTCCGTCGTGGGACTGGTCTGTCTGAAGATTTTCGGCGCGCGCGCCCCGGAAGCCCAGACGTACGCCGTCAACCTGGGCGTCGCCTTTCAGTTGACGAACATCCTTCGCGATCTGAAGCCGGACGGAGCGCGCGGGCGCATCTACCTTCCCACGGAAGACCTGCGGCGCTTCGGGTACAGTGAACAGGACCTGCTGGCCGGCGCCTACACGCCGGCGTTCACCAGCCTGATGGAGTTCGAGTGCCGGCGCGCCCGGGACTACTACCGCGCCGCCGAGGCCGCCCTGCCCGACTCCGATCGGCGGGCGCTGCTCCCAGCCGAGATCATGCGCGCGATCTACCACACGGTCCTGGAACGGATCGAGTCCTCCCGCTACCGGGTATTCGACCGCCGCATCACGCTGTCGCCGCCGCGCCGCGCGGCCGTGGCGCTCGGCGCCTGGTTCACCAACACGACCCGCTAAAAGCACGAAGGGCAGGCGCCCCGTCAGGAACGCCTGCCCCTCGCTTCAAACCTCAAACGTCGTGTGGCTTACTTCTTCTCGAAGCTCCGCTCGTAGTTGATCACGTACCAGGCCTCTTCCTCCGTGATCGCGGTCCCGATCAACGGCACCATGGCGGTCCCGGCGCTCCCGTTCTTGATGACCCAGAACATCTCGCCGTCGGTCCGGTTCTTATGGAACTTCGGGTTGGTGAAGTCCCGCGGCGTGGGGTTCAGGATCGCACCGGCAGGGCCGTCGCCCTTCCCGCTCGTGCCATGGCAATTGAAACAGGTGCCCTTGCCCTCAAAAATCGCCTTCCCCTTGGCGATGTTCTCAGGGGTCTTCGCAACCGGATTCTTCATCGCCTTGGCGGCGCCGCGCTGATCACTCGGCACGCGTGAGACCGTCGGGTCCTTCTCTTCAGCATAGGCCGTCACGGCCACCATCGCGCACACGGACACTGCAATCAGTCCTGATTTCAGATAACCCATCACTATCCTCCTTTTGGTTAAGCGCCCTACCTCTTTGTATTATCTCAAGAAAACAGGCCAAAAAATCGCGACACTATAGCGCGGGCCCCCGCGAGTGTCAAGATGTTTTGCCGTAATCTTACGCATAGATGATGCCAAGCCGTAACCCCTCAAACAACGTATGGTTTCAGAAAAAACCACACCGCCGGTGCCGGGACTGCGGCACGCTGTACCGCAATCCGGGTTACCGCCCTGCGGCCCTGGAAGGATCGACTTTGCTCCGGTCGAACGGTTCCGGAAAGTACTCGGCGATGCGTCGTTCGATGCAGCCTCCTTGCGCATCGTCCAGCAGCACCTCCAGTTCCGGCGCAAATTCCCAGAGGACCTGACGGCAGGCGCCGCAGGGCGGGCACCCTCCGTCGACTCCTCCCGCAATCGCGATCACGGTGAAGCCCCGCCGCCCTTCCGACAACGCCTTGAAGAGCGCCACCCGCTCCGCGCAGATCCCCAGATAGGTGGGACTCTCGATGTTGCAGCCCGTAAAAACGGAACCGTCATCGCACAGCAGCGCCGCGCCGACCTTGAACTTGGAAGACGGTGCCACCGCCATTTCCCGGGCCGCCCGGGCCTGTGCCAGAAGATCCTTGTTGTCCATCAGGGGGTAAAGACAATCTCACGGACGACTTTCCCGCGCCCGCCGAACGGCCCCTGGAGTTTCCCGTTCAGCGACACCCGCACGCCGCCGGCGTTGCCGAGCGTGAGCGTCAACCGTTCCTGCGCTTTCCAGCGGTTGCGTTCCCCCGGATTGAGCATGACTTCCTGCCCCGGCGTATGATCGGCCTGCACTTTCACCCAGCACCGCTCAAGGGCCTCCACATCCAGGACCAGCTTTTTCTTGTCATCGGGGATGACGCCCTCCAGAGGCAGGACGCCGGAAAAATTACGCTCCACTTCGGATTGGCCGGACCCGGACCGGGGAAACAGGTCGCCGGGAGGAGCCGCCGGCTCGGCCCGGGGAGGCTCGGGCGGCGGCGCCGGCAGGGACGCAACGGGGACCGGCTCCTGCGGCGCGAGCTTCTGCTCGGACCGATCGCGGTCGCGCCCCATAAGCACGAACAGGATGAGCAGCGCGGCGGAGACCATGCCGACCACGATGTTGCGGTTGACCTTCTTCCGCCGCTCCTCCTCCTCCAACTTCTGCTTCAGGGACTCCCGCTCGTTGCGCTTGGCGTAGAACTCCCCTCCCGACTCATCAAACTGCCGGATGATGGTCGCCTCGTCCAACCCCAGGATGCGGGCATAGGAGCGCACGAAGCCCTTGGCGAAGACCTCATCCGGGAGCTTCGCGTAGTTGTTGTCCTCGACCGCCTTGAGGTACTGCGGCAAAATGCGGGTGCGGGCCGCCGCTTCTTCGAGCGTCAGTCCCTTAGCCTCGCGGGCCTTCTGGAAGCACTCGCCGAGTGACTCGCTCATGTCATTTCAGCCTCTGCATCAGTTTCGTCGCCTCCGCCCCGGCGGTCCCCTGGGGGTCGAGCGACTTCGCCTGCGCCAGCGACTCGCGGGCCTTGATCGGCTCGCCCTGCACGATGTACAGGCGTCCCAATTCGAGGTGGAGGAGCGCGCGCGGCACTGTGGGCGGATCGATCTTGAGCGCTTCCTGATAGGCACGGATGGCGCCGGCATTGTCCCCCATCAAGGACAACGCGTGCCCGAGGCTGCTGTAGGCTTTGTCGGGCGTGGCGTATAACGGCAGCGCCGTCGTCTTGCGGAGGACGTCGACCGCCTCCGGCAACCGCTGCAACTCGATCAGCGTCCGCCCGTAGAAGTTCAGCGACTCCCCGTCGTCCGGCCTGAGACTGATGCAGCGGCGGAACTCCCGTTCCGCGTCGGCGAACTCCTTCCGCTGAAAATGGATGCTCCCCAGCGCGTAGTGCGCATCGTAGTTGTCCGGATTGACCTGAATCGACTTTTGAAACGAAACGAAGGCTTGTTGCTGGTTAGAGGCCAGGTGCGAGAGGCCCTGCTTGTAGTAGCCGTCGGCTTCGCGTTCCCGCTTGGCAAGGTCCTCCGTGGAGACGCAGCCGACCAGCAGGGCAACGACCGCGAGGCCGGCCCAAGCCCGTGTCCACGCGCCATCGCCGAACCGTCCGTGTTCACCCATGCCCATACCCTCCTCGCTAGATATCCTCAAAAAATGTCAGCCGCTTGAACTCTTTGAACCGCGCCTCAATCTCCTTGTAGTCCAACCGCCGGAGCCGATCAAGACTGAACTCCTCGACGGCGAAGGACGCCATCACGCTCCCGCACACGACAGCCCGGCACAGCGCCTCGTCCCCGAGATTGCCCGTGCTGGCCAGATACCCCATGAAGCCCCCCGCGAAGCAATCGCCCGCCCCCGTCGGGTCCTTGACCTGCTCCAGCGGAAACGCGGGCGCGGCGAACACGCGGTCGTGATGGAACATGAGCACGCCGTACTCGCCGCGCTTGATGATGAGCGTCTTCGGACCGGCCGCCCGGATCGTGCGGGCCACCTTGACGAGATTGGGATCGGCGCCGAGCGCGCGGGCCTCGCCGTCGTTGACGATGAGCACGTCCACGTCCTTGAGCAGACGGGCGAGCGCGTCCCGCTTGCCGTCGATCCAGAAATTCATCGTGTCGCAGGCTACCAGCCGGGGGCGCTTCACCTGCCGCAGCACGTCGTGCTGCAATTCGGGGTCGATGTTGGCCAGAAAGAGCAGGTCGGGCGACCGGTAGGCGGCCGGCACCTGGGGACGGAAGGTCTCGAAGACGTTCAGCTGCGTCTCCAGCGTCTTGGCTTCGTTCAACTGGTACGAGTACTCGCCCCGCCACCGAAACGTCCTGCCGGGGCGCCGCTCCAGTCCCGCGAGATCGATCTCCCGGCGGCGCAGGAACGCGAGATGGCTCTCCGGGAAATCCTCTCCCACCACCGCGATCAGGTTCACCTTGGCGAAGTAGCTTGCGGCGGTCGAAAAATACGAGGCGGACCCGCCGAGGACCTCATGGCCCTCCCCAAACGGAGTCTTGACGGTATCCAGCGCAACCGACCCGACGACGAGAAGCTGCAGCATGATGGCGTTCCTACCGTCCTTTTTTGCCGGCCGGCGGCGGGCCGAGCAGGAGCGACAGACGCCTGCGCGTCGCCGCCGGGATCTTGTCCGGCGCGGTGATGACCGCGGCGTCAAGGGCGCGCGCGCAGGCGCACGACCGTGGTCCGGCCAGCGCGGGCACCGCCGCCCGGATGATCTCCCTGGAGAGGGCGACGTTGCGGCGCAGCGTCGCGATGACGGCGTCCACCGTGACCGCATCGTGCCCCGAGTGCCAGCAGTCGAAGTCCGTGACGAGCGCCATGGTGGCATAGCACAGCGACGCCTCGCGCGCGAGCTTGGCCTCGGGGAGGTTCGTCATGCCGATCACGTCCACACCCCACTGCCGGTACACCCGGGACTCGGCGCGGGTGGAAAATTGGGGGCCTTCGATACAGAGATACGTTCCTCCCTCATGGACGGTGGCCCCGCAGGTGCGCGCGGCCCCGGCCAGCTTGCCGGCCTCGTCCCGGCAGACGGGATCCGCCAGGGCGACGTGGGCCACCAGGCCTTTTTCGAAAAAGGTGCCGATCCGACGCCTGGTCTGGTCATAGAACTGATCCGGGATCACGACGTGGCCGGGATGGAGCGCCTCCTTCATGCTGCCCACCGCGCTCACGGAAATGATGCGTCCCACCCCCAGCTTTTTGAAGGCATAGATGTTCGCGCGGTAATTGATCTCGCTCGGCGAGATCCGGTGTCCCCGGCCGTGCCGCGACAAAAAGGCCACGCGCACGCCCGCCAGTTCGCCCACCACCACCGCGTCGGACGGCGGCCCGAACGGCGTCGACACGCGGACTTCCCGGACACGGGTCAACCCCTCCATCTCATAGAGCCCGCTGCCGCCGATCACGCCGATCGAAGCCGTCGTCGCGGTTTTCATCGGGCCACCCGTGCCCTTTCGACAATTCCCAGCGTACCCAGGTAGGCCAAGACGCGTTTCGCAATCTGCTCCACGGATTCCTCCTCCTCGATCGTCAGCCAGTGCACGGACGGATCGTGCCGGAACCAGGTCAGCTGCCGCTTCGCGAAATGGCGCGTGTCGCGCTGCAGACGCCGCACGGCTTCATCCCACTCGTACCGGCCCTTCACATAGCCCGTCATCTGCCGGTAGCCGAGCGCCTTCATCGAGCCCAGCGTCTCGTCATACCCCCGGGCCAGCAGTTCGCGCGTCTCCTCCAGCAGACCGTCTTCGATCTCCCTTAACACCCGCGCGTCGATGCGGCGATACAGCGCCGCCCGGTCCATCGTCAAGCCGATCATGATGGACCGGAACGGCCGCTCGGCGAACTGATGCCGGAGGTGCCACTCGGAGAGCGGGACGCCCGTCCGGATCGCCACCTCGAGGGCCCGCACGATCTTGTTGCGGTCGCGGGCATGGAGCGTGCCAGCCAGCGCGGGATCCGCCTGCTGCAGCTTGTTCCACAGATACCCTTCGCCGTGGGCGGCCTCTTCCTCGAGCAACTCCCGGCGCAAGCCCCAATCGGCCGGCGGCCCTTCCCACAAACCATAGGCCAGCGTGCGAACATACAGCCCCGTGCCTCCCACAACCAGGGGCACGCGCCCGTCCGCATGCAGTCTGGCGACCTCCCGCAGGGCGGCCTGCCGGTACAAGCCCGCGTTGAACGGCTCATCCGGCGCGACGAGATCGATCAACCGATGCGGCACCCCGTCCCGCTCTTGAGGCCGTGGCTTGTCCGTGCCGATGTCCATGCTTCGGTACACCTGGGTGGAATCGGCGGTCAGGATTTCCGTCCCCAGCGCCTTCGCGACGGCAATCGCCACCCGGCTCTTCCCAACGGCCGTCGGCCCGACGATGAACACGACCGGCAGCATTGCTACGTCCATCCCAATCGTCCGAAAATGCGGTCCAGTTCCTCGATCGTCAACCGCATGGCGATGCGGCGCCCATGGGGGCAGGTGCCGGGCAATCCGGCGTCGCGCCAGTCTTCGAGCAGCTTCCGCATCTCCGTCGGTTCCAATTTCCGGCCTGCCCGCACCGCGCTGTGACAGGCCATCGTGGCGAGCACGGCATTGTACCTCTCCTGCACGGACGGCGTCGAGGGCCGCTCCTCCCAGTCCTCCACCAGCGACCGCAGCAGCGCCTGCGGATCGCTCTGGGCCACCAACGCCGGCATCGCCCGCACGACGACGGTGCCCTGCCCGAACTCCTCGACCTCGAAGCCGAGGCGGCGCAGATCCTCCAGGTGCGCGCGCACCGTCACGGCCTCACCGGCCGACAGCTCCACCATCTGGGGAAGAAGCGCATGCTGCGATGCGATGGTGCCCGCCTCGAATTGGGCCGTCAGCCGCTCGAACAGCACACGTTCGTGTGCCGTGTGCTGGTCCACGATCTGGACCTCGTCACCGATCTGCGCAAGAAGGTAGCGATTGGCGATCTGGCCCATCGGCCGCACCTCGAGGCCCACGGAGGGCAGATACGGCTGCGCGGGCTCCGCCGCGGTTTCGACGAACGACAAGGGCGGGGTGAGCGTCCCGGCGACGGGAAGGGGCGCGGCCGCATGGACCGTGGCGCCCTGCAGCGGCGTCCATCCCGAACCGCCAGTCATCCGGGAGGGAGCGGACGCCGGCCCCGCCACCGCGCGGATGCGCGCGCGCACCCATTCATGCACCCGCTCCTGGTCGGAAAACCGCACCTCGCGCTTCGTCGGATGGACATTCACGTCCACGTGCCGGGAATCCACCGTCAGCGCCAGCACGAAACGGGGATGGCGCCCCTTGGCCAGATACGTGCCGTATCCCTCGTAGACGGCATGCGCGATCGCGGAATTCTTCACCCAGCGGCGGTTCACAAACAGGTCCTGCGGGGTCCGCGATCCCGTCGCCGCCACCGGACGGCAGACGAGCCCTTCCAGGTGAAGCGCGGCGTCCTTCTCGTCGACCGCCGCGCAGGCATCAACCAGCGCCTCGCCGTAGACCTGCTGCACCCGCTCCCGCAGGGATCGCGCCGCGGGATAATCCGCCACTGCGTTCCCGTCGTGCGACAGTCGGAAATGGATCGCGGGGAACGCCAGCGCCTGCCGCTGGACGGCCTGGCAGATGTGGCCGAATTCCGTCGCGGGGCTCTTGAGAAACTTCTTCCGGGCGGGGGTGTTGTAGAACAGGTCGGCAACGTCGATCGCCGTCCCCGGCGCCGTTGCGGTCTCCCGCTGTTTCACCAGCGCTCCCCCTTCGAGACGGATTTCCGTACCCACGGCGGCGCCGGCCGCGAGAGTGACAAGCCGCACTTTCGAAACCGCCGCGATGCTGGGCAGGGCTTCGCCGCGGAAGCCCATCGTTTGGATGGTAAAGAGGTCGGCCTCGGTCCGGATCTTGCTCGTCGCGTGACGCTGAAACGCGAGCGCCGCCTCGTCCGGAGCCATGCCGCCGCCGTCATCGGTCACCCGGATGAGGCGCCGCCCGGCCTGCTCGACCTCGACCGACACGCGGGTGGCCCCGGCGTCGAGGGCGTTTTCCACCAGTTCCTTTACCACGGACGCCGGGCGCTCGACGACTTCGCCGGCCGCAATCCGGTTGACCACATCACCGGGAAGAACCGTGATCCGTGACGTCATTTGAGGTCGGCAAGCTTCAGGCGGGCGCGGCTGGCTTCGTTCGACTGCGGATATTTGTCAATCACCTGTTTGAGCCGATCCTTGGCCTTGGTGGCGTCACCGAGCTCGACATACGCCAGGCCGACCTCAAACAAGGCGGCGGGCACCTTGTCGCTCTTCGGATACTCGGCGAGCACGCGCTCGTAGGTTTCGATGGCCTGCCGGTAGTCTTTTTTGTTGTAGTGCGACCGCCCGATCCAGTACTGCGCGTGCGCCGACTGGCTGACGTCGGGGAATCTCTTGAGCAGGTCTCCGAAGCCGGAAATCGCCAGGTCGTAGTTGCCTTTCAGGTAGTCGTTGTAGGCTTGATTGTACAGAGCCGTCGGGGCCAGCGCGGCCTGGGGCTCCGGCCCGCCCGCCTTGGGCGGCGGCCCCGCGGGGGCGTCGCCCTTGGGTTCACCCGCCGAGGCCGGGCCGCCTGGCCTGACGTTGTCCTCCTCGCGCCGGCCGGCCGGCTCCGGGCGCCGCGCGGATTCCTCCGCCTGCCGCAACAGTTCGCCGAGCTTCTGGTCGATCCCCTGCTGCTTCATCCGCAGATTGTCGACCTTGACGTCCAACGCCTCCAGCTTCTTCGCCACGTCAGCCGGCTTCGCGACCTGATCCTGGCTTTCCAGGCGCTCCTTGAGCTTGCGGTTTTCAGCCTGCACCTGGCGGACCTCGTCGCGCAGGTCGCGGAAGTCGGCCGTGGGAACGCACCCGGACAGGAGCATACTGAGGGACAGGGCGAGGGCGAGTCTCATTTAAGCGAGGCCAGTTTGGTACGCGCTTGCTTGGAGTCCTCGGACTTGGGATAGTCGGCGATCAACTGGCGGAGGGTGGCCTTCGCGGCATCCGAATCGTTCAATTCCAGGAAGGCCATGGCCTTGCGGTAGAGCGCCCGTGAGGCCTTTTCGCTTTTCGGATAATTCTTGACGACCTGCTCATACTCCTCGATGCCGCGCCCGTAGTCGCGCGTCCGGAAATAGCATTCGGCCATCCAGAAGTGCGCGTTGGGAACGAGGGACGAGTCAGGATATTGGATCAGGAACAGCCGGAATGAGGTCAGCGCAAGGTCGTATTGACCCTTCCCGTACTGACCTTGCGCCCGATCGTACGCGTCCTTGGCCGGAAGGGCCGAGTCCGGCGCGGGCCTCGACACGGCACCGGCCGGGCGGGACGGCTCAGCCGGAATGGCGGTCCGCTGGGCCGGCTGTTCCGGACTATCCGGCGGAACATCCGCACGCACGGCCGCTTTGCCGCCTGGCTCCTCCAGGGCGCGCTTCTGCTCGCCGCGGCCGCCGGGCGGCTCATTCTGCGCGGCCTGCGCCGTGGCGAGGGTCTTTTCCAGTACGGCCAGCCTGGCGGCCTGCTGTTCGGCCTGGACGGCCAGCGCCTTCATCGCCTGCCCATCGGCTTCGATCTGTTTTCGCAGGGCCTCCAGTTTGGCGGCGCGATCACCCTCCGGGATCGCCTGCGCGCCGGCCTTGCCTTCCGTCTTGCCCGCCAATTCGGCGACCCGACGGTCCATCTCGGTCGCGCGATCGTTCAGGCTGTGCAGGACCTTGCCGAACTCGGCGAGCGCCGTCTGGAACTGCGCCACCTTCGCCGCCAAATCGCGGGACTGCCCGTCCGCCTGCTTCGCCGACTCCTCCAGCTTCGCCAGGGACTGTCCCTGTTGCTCCACCTGGGCGGACAGCTTGGTCCCGATCACTTTCACCGTCTCGGCCATCTGCCCGACCGTCTTGCCGGCTTCCTCGACACGCTTGTCGACGCCGCTCACCTTCGCACCCAGGGCGAAGCCTTGCGCCTTCTGATCGTCGAGCCCGCTCTGCAGGCCGTCCACGTCGCGGCGGATGGTCTCCATCTGTCCCTGGACGACCGACAGGTCCTGCCCCTTGATTTCCTGGACTTTGGTCTCCAGTTCGGCGCCACGCTGCTGCGCAATGCTCAACTCGCTCTGGTATTGCTTCAGCAGCCCTTCGAGTTTCGCCTGCTGCTCCCTGGCCTGGCCCTGGAGCTGGTTGATCTCTTCGATCTTGCCCTGCAGGGCGGCGCGGACTTCCTCGGTTTTCGCCAGCGACTGCCTGGAAGCCGTTTGTAAATCCTCGGTGGTCGCACAGGCCGCCAGGAGCATCGCCATCCCGATCGCGAGAAGGCCCCCGCCCGGGCCTGTCAGGCGCGTGTTCATCTGCCGTCTTCCAGCACCAGATGCGCCCTGCGGTTCTTCCAATAGCAGGACTCGTCATGCTCGGCGCACACCGGCCGTTCCTTCCCGTAGCTGGTAACGCCCATCGCATTCGTGATCCCCAGCGTCAGCAAATAGCGGCGCGTCTCCTGGGCCCGTTTCTCGCCCAACACCAGGTTGTACTCGATGCTGCCGCGGTCATCGCAGTGCCCTTCGATCAGGATGCGGGCCCGGGGGTTCTGCCTGAGGATTTCGGCGTTCTGGTCCAGGTTCTTTTTCCCCTCCGGGGAAAGCCCCCAGTGATCGAACTCGAAATACACGTCCCCGAACTCGCGTTGCGACGCCTCCCGCGCGCGGCGCGCCTCGAACTCCGACGGGTCGGCCTTGGCCACCAGCGGAGGCGCGGGCGGCCGTACCACTTCTTCCCGTGGAGTCCTGGCAAAACCCTGCAGGGGCACGGGCTGCGCCTGTTCAGGCTTGGCAACCTTGTCTTCGGTCGTGGTGGTGGATGTTCCCTTCGTCGCGCAGGCCGTCAGCGACAAGACCACTCCCAGGACGGCCAGGCTGTGTCCCCAACCTATCGGCAACCGATTCATTTTGCGTCCTCCAACACCAGATGCGCCCGGCGGTTCTTCCAGTAGCAGGACTCGTCGTGCTCGGCGCACACCGGCCGCTCTTTGCCGTAGCTGGTCACAGTCACCTGGTTCTGTATGCCGAGGCCCAGGAGGAACCGTTCCGTCTCTTTCGCCCGCTTCTCGCCCAGGACCAGATTGTACTCGCGGCTCCCGCGTTCATCGCAGTGGCCTTCGATCAGCAGTTTGACCCTGGGCACCTGCTTCAGCGCGTCGGCGCTCTGGGTCAGATTCTTCTTGCCGTCGGTGGTGAGCGCCCATTTGTCGAACGCGAAATAAATGTCCGCGAGCTGTTTCTGCGCCGCTTCCCGCGCCTTGCGCGCCGCAATTTCCGCCTCGTCGGCCTTGGCCACCATCATCGGCGGCCCCTTCACGGCTTCATCCTGGGGAGACTTGGAGAGGCCCCCCAACGGACCATCGCCGGTCTCGGCTTTGGCCGGAGGCTTGGCCTCGACCTTCGCCACCTCGGTCCCCGATGTCGTCGCCACGACGCTTTTCTTGGCACACCCGCCCATGGCGAGCATGCCGACCAGGCCCACAATCCCGATCCAGTACAGTGATTGCCCCGCTTCAATCCTCATGGATGTCGCCCCCTTCTTCCCGGCTGAATGAGTTGTCACGGCAATGACCAGGTTGGGTCATCGTTGAACGTCCCATTGGCGGTCAACCGCTCAAGACCCGTCCCATCAACATTGATTATATAGATATCCCGCTTCCCATTGCGGGCGGAACTGAACGCCACATGTCTTCCATCCGCCGACCAGGACGGCGACTCGTCAGTGCTGCCGCCTGTTGTCAACTGCCGCCACTGCTGCCCGTCCGGGCTGATCACGCAGAGTTTGAGCAGCCGCCGGTCATCCCGGCACACGTAAGCAATCCAATTCCCCTTCGGGGACCACGCGGCGGCGGTGTTGTAAGTGCCATGTCTGTCCTTGTACGTCAACGGACGCAGATCTGCCCCGTCAGCGCTCATCAAGTAGATCTGCGGGGTGCCGCCCCGGTCGGACGTGAAAGCGATCTCGCGGCCCGTCGGCGACCAGGTGGGCGCGAGATCCGCCGCCCAATGGTCCGTCAACCGTTCAAACCGCTTGCCCGCTTTATCAACCTTGTAGATCTCCGCATTCCCGTCTTTGGTCGTCGTGAAGGCCAGTTCCTCGCCGTTCGGCGCCCAATCGGGCGTGATGTTGAGCCCCGGAAAATCTACGATCGTCCGGCGTCGGCCGGTCGTCAAATCGAGCTCATGAATCTGGGGATCTCGCCCCGCCCCATACGTCACGAAAGCCAGCCGCCGCTTGTCCGGGGACCAGCTCGGCGCCAGGTTCAAGGACGCGTCAAACGTCACCTGCCGGGGATTATACCCGTCGTAATCCATCACGAACAGCTCCTTGCCACCGTCCTTCTCCGAGACATAGGCGATGCGGCTGCGGGCGATTCCCTGCTCCCCGGTGAAGTGAAAGACCAATTCATCCGCAAAACGGTGCGCCATGTAACGGACAAAGCCGGGGTTGCCCACATAGCGTTTGCCCCCGACCTGCTCTTTTCGATTGTAATCGTACAGGGTCCCTTCCATGACGGCATCCTCGTCGCGCGGCAGAATGGCGCCCCATACCTGAATCGTCCAGCCCGCCTCCCCCGCCTTGCGTATCGACTCGTCGTCCGGCGCGGAATTGACGACCGCCCTGATACCCAGCTTCTCCAGATCGGCGACGTCGAACAGGAGCGACCGGCGCAGGTCCGCCTTCAGCACGTCAAGGGGAGCCTGCCCGTTGAGGGAGAGTCCTTCCTGGAAGGGGAAGACGGCGATCGGGATCTTCTGGATCGAGCCTCGGGTGGCATCAATGAACACCTCAACCGCTCCAGAGGATACCACGAACGCGGCCGAAACCACGAGCAGCGCCGCCGACAAACCGAAACCGGAGAAGAAGCGCATCGCCGCGTGTCGCCGGGCGCGCATCCCGGTCATGACTCCCGCTTCCGGCTATAGGTGAAACTGGTCACGGCCACGAACGGCTCTCCCTTCATGTCGGCGGGCAGCGGCGGCAAGCGCCGGAGGTCCCGCAACACGCTTTGGACGGCGCGGTCGTAGGCGTCATTCCCCGATGACTTGCTGAGCTGGATCTCCTTGATCACCCCGTCCGGAAGAATGACCATCCGAATGGTGGCCGTCGAATCACCGGCGCTCTCGAGCACGCTTCGGACGCCGGGGTCGGTATCGGCGTTCCAGACCCGATTGATCGCCGCCTCCAGAAGCGGACAATAGGCCCGCGCCTTCGGAGGACACCGCTCCAGCGCGGCCGTGCGAGGCACCGCCTGGGGAGCGCGCGCCACGGCCGGCGCCGGAGACGCCGACGGCAACTGCCCCAGCAACTTGCTGATCTCGTCGGATGTCCGCGGCTTGGACGGAGCAGCTGGTTTGCTTGCCGCAGGGCCCGGTGATTTCATCAACGCTTGTTCCGCGCGCCTGAGGGTTTCATTGAGATCCTGGGGGGTGTCATTTTTCGGAACCACGGGCTCCTGCTTGACGACCGGAGGGGCCGCCGGAAGAGGCTTCTGAACCGGCGCGGCCGGCTTGGGCGCGGCCTGAGGCGTAACGGGAACGGCCCGCTCGACAGGCTTCGGCGCGGGGGGCGCGCTGACCGTTTCCGCGGGCTTGGGTTCGGGCTGGGGCACGACTTGCGGCGGCGGCGCCGGGGCAGTCACTTTCGACACCAGCATCACCTGAATGGACGAGGCCCCCATCGGCGGCATCTTCACGAACGGAACCACGGACACCAGCGCCAGGACGGCCACGTGCGCCGCCAGGGAAACCCACGCGGTTCGCCGCATCTCATCGGGAATACCGGCCGTCATCGGATTCGTTGGCTCGATGTTTATTTATTTGACCCGTTCCTCAATGACCGGGTCGGTCACCATTCCAAGTTTGACGATCCCCGCCTTCTTGATGCCGTCCATGACCTGCACCACCGTCCCGTACGGCACGTCCCGGTCGGCCCGCAGGAACACCGACACCTCGGGATTCTTGCGGCGCAAGGACTCCATCTTCTGCGGGAGCTGCGCCAGCGGGATCAAATCCTTGTCGACGTACACGCGCCGGTCCCGCTCGACCGTCAACACCACGCGCTCTTCCGGCCTGATCGTGTTGGAGGAGGACCGGGGCAGGTTGATGTCCATGCCCCGGTACAACATCGGCGCCGTGACCATGAAGATGATGAGCAGCACCAGTACCACGTCCACCAGCGGGATGACGTTGATCTCGGCCATGAACCGGCGGCGGCGGGCTTCGATCATGGCTGCCCCGCGCCTTCCCGGATGCCCCGCATCTCCAGCGCGTTCGTCAGTTCGATGGCGAACCGGTCCATCCGGAACGCCATCGAGCGCACGCGGGAGAGGAAGTAATTGTACGCGATCACCGCCGGAATGGCCGTGAACAGCCCCGCGGCCGTCGCCACGAGGGCCTCGGCCACGCCCGGCGCAACGGCCGAGATGCTGGCCGTGCCCTGCACGCCGATCTCGCGGAACGCGTCGATGATGCCCAGCACGGTCCCCAGGAGCCCCACGAACGGCGTGATGTTGCCGGTCGTCGCGAGAAAGGGAAGATAGGATTCCGTCTTGTTGATCTGCTCCTGGATCGCATGCGCCAGGACGCGCTCCACGTACCGTTGCGTCGGCAACCCGTCGCCGCCGGGCCCCACGTTCTCGGCCGCCAACCGCGGGCTCCCCCCGTTTCCGTCCAACTGGTAGCACACCGCGACCTCCACATAGACAGCCACCAGGGCGCTGTCCTTGTGGAGATGGACGTCGCGGGAAGCCTCGAGCGGGTACTCGTGCCGGCTGAAGGCCTTCAGGAAGCGCTGGTCGGCGGTTTCGAGCGTGCGAAAGAACCGCCACTTGTAGAGGATGACGGCCCACGAACCGATGGAGAAGAGCACCAGGGTCAGGAGCACGATCTTGGAGACGAGACCCAGCGAGGATAAGAAATCAAAGAAGCCGGAACGAAACAGCATTGCGCGCGCGAAACCCCCTTACCTTCCCACGTGTGTCACCCGACCGCCCCGCCGTCCCCGGCGGAAAAAATGGCGGGGCCGACGGGATTTGAACCCGCGACTTCCAGATTGACAATCTGGCGTCCTAAACCAGGCTGAACGACGGCCCCGCAAAGAAATTCGTAGCAAAAATCGTGGTAGGCGGAACAGGGGTCGAACCTGTGACCTCTGCCTTGTAAGGGCAGCGCTCTGACCAACTGAGCTATCCGCCCAAGCAGACCCAAAAATGAATCCCTATCACGTTGGAAAACCAGCTGATACTAACAACTCCACGCCTTGCTGTCAACCTCGCAGTCCCCCCCGTCATCCCCGCGGATGATGGCGTTTGTGGAGCTGCTTGAGCCGTTCTTTCTCGACGTGGGTGTAGATCTGGGTCGTCGAGATGTTGGCGTGGCCCAGCAGGGTCTGCACGACGCGCAGGTCGGCGCCCCGTTCCAGGAGATGCGTGGCGAAGGAATGCCGCAGCATATGCGGGGAGATGGGCCGGCGGATCCCGGTCGCCAGCGCATAGCGGCGCAGGATTTTCCAGAACCCCTGCCGCGTCATGCCCCTGCCGGCGCGGGTCACGAACAGGCGATTGGACGTGCGGGTTTTGAGCAGGAGGGGACGCCCGCCTTCCAGGTACCGACGCAGTTTCCGGAGCGCCACGGCGCCGATCGGCACCACGCGCTGCTTGGACCCCTTGCCGGTGGCCCGGAGAAAACCGACCGCCGCATTGATCGCCTCCAGGTCCAGCTTGATCAGCTCCGAGACGCGCAGGCCGGTCGCGTAGAGTGCCTCGAGCATGGCATCATCCCGCAAGGCTTCGGGATGCCTGCCATGGCCCGTCTCCCGCCGCGACGGCGCGTCCAGTATCCGCTGGACCTCGGCGAAGGACAGCGCCTTGGGCAGGCGGAGGGATGATTTCCGGACGGTGACGTTCAGGAAGGGATCGTGGCGGATCACCCCCTCGTTGAGGAGAAACCGGTAGAATCCGCGACACGCCGCGATGCCGCGCGCGACCGACGGCGCGGCCAAACCCTGACCGTGCAAGAATCCCAGCAGCCGTGGAATGTCGGCACGGGCCAGCGATGCGGGATCCTCCCGTCCCTCGGTCTTCAGGAACGCCCGCAGCTTGGCCAGATCACGCCTGTACCCCTCCACCGTGTTCGCGGACAGGCCCCGCTCCGCGATCAAGCCGGTCAGATAGCGGTCGATCCAGTTGACCGTTGGCACAAACGAACTTTAGGGCGTGGCGCCGACTAAGGAGACGAAATTGCTCTTCCCCTCGTCGTACACCCAGATATCACCGGTAGGGATGGAGTAGACCCAGCCATGGAGGGTCAGCGCGCCGCGTCGCAACGCCGCCGCGATTGCCGGATGGGTCTTGAGATGGTCGAGCTGAGCGCGTACGTTCTCCTGGATCGTGGCAACCAGCAGGTCATCCCCTTTGAGGTCTGCGTAATTCTCCCGTACAATGCGACGCGTCGTTTCCGCCTGAACCATCCAGTTCTGCACAGCCGGTAGATCCTCGATCGTATCCGGGTGCAGGAGCGCCCTCATGACTCCACAATCGGTATGGCCACACACAATGACATGCTTCACGCCCAGCACGGCCACGGCATATTCGATCGTCGCCGTACTGCCGCCAAGCACTCCCCCGTAAGAGGGCACAATGTTCCCTGCGTTTCGCAGAATGAAGAGCTCGCCGGGCTCGGTCTGGGTCAGCATGGTGGGATCAATGCGTGAATCCGAGCACGTGATGAACAGTGCCCGGGGCTCCTGGCTCTGGGAAAGTCTGCCGAACAACTCGCGCTTCGCGCCGAAGACTTCCGCCTGGAACTTTTTGAACCCTTCAACGAGTTTTTCCATCTCTGTCCCCGGGCCCTGAATTTACTGGACGGTTGATTCAAGATCCTGGTCAAGGGAGAACACGATGATGCGTTCGCCGATGTGGGCGTCGATATCGGTAAAGAGCGCAGTGGCTTTCACCCCTGTGATCTCGCCGACCTCCTCGCAGAGCCTCTTCCGTCCCTGCGCAATCAGCGTCTGGCGCACCCGCTTGACCATCTCGATCCCATCCTCGCTTTTGGCCAGTTGGCGCTCGGCAGGGGTCAGGACCCCTTTCAGCCTGATGAGAATAATATCCCGCACGATGAAGGCCCGCACATCCTCCGGCCCTCTCCCCATGAATTCCTGCTCGAACTTGATGATGGCGTTTCGGATCGCGCCTTCAATCTCGCCCTTTGTTCGCCCATTTTTCATGCCGGTCGGTCCTGTGGTTGCCGCGGCCAGATTATAGAGACAGGGCCTGCCCGAGAACAAGCTTTAGTCATGGAGGGGTCGCTCGCCTCATTGCTGAAGAGGCTTGCATTCAGCCTGAGAATGAAAATTTGATTGATCGCACCGTCCCGCTCTGGTATCAGTTAGCTGTTCCCACGGTGGTGCCCCCTGTCCTTGTTCCTGCAAAGACAGACGGAGCCATCGTCCAGCAGGTTACACCGCAGCGCAAAGGCAGGTAGGGTAGCCGACTCCCGCTCCGGGGGGGTCGGCCGCAGTGCAAGCCAACCGCGCGCCCTCGGAAGCTCTTCGAGGACGCCGGTTGGCTTTTTTGTTTTGGAGCCGACGCTGTTATGGCAAACGATCGCGAACCCATCGGGCATGGCCAGAGCATCACGGATGCCCAACGGCACAGCCTGCGCTCGAAGGTGGCACATGCTGCCGAGATCCTGCACGCCCAGGGCCCCATTAGCACCTTCATCCACACCAACCCCCTGCACAGCCTGGAGCACCTTCCGTTCGAGCAGGCGGTTCAAGAAGCCGAGCGTCTCCTGGGCGGCCAGGGATATTTGCCGAACGCCGAATTCCGAAGGCTGTACCGGACAGGGCGGATTACCGATGACGACCTCGTGGCTGCGTTTGCCAGCCACGCTCTTCCGCCCGGGCCGGGCCGCATCGCGGAGGTCGATGGGCAATGGATTGCAGCCCACGACATTCACCGCGTGCACTTGCTCCACGGCATCGAATCGGTCGATCCCTCCCACCTTCCCTGGCTGGTTCACCAAGAGAAAGCCACTCGTCGTTTTCGCAAGGACGTGCCCCCTGAAAAGCAATCGGCGATCCAGCGGAAGTCCTCGACAGAGTTGCGGCTCAGCCTCGACCGTGTCGGGCGCGAATGGACCCTGGCCGAGTGGGTGCAGGCACACATCAACCTGGATCTGCCCAGTTGCCTCCGGAACGGGCTCTGCCACGAGCTGGATCGTGAAGCCCAGCACGAACCCGAGGACCAGGCGCCACGTTCTTTCCTCGACGACGACCGGTTCAGCGAGAATGTCACAACGTGGCTGGATCGTCTGGAGATTCCACCGGATCGTCGCCAAGGGTATCTCAAATGCATCGACCGTCAACTCTACAACGTGGGACTTTACGCGACGCGTCGCCTGGATGAATTGCGGGCTCGATGGCTCAAGGCCGAGGGGCGCCTTCTGCACGACCTCGTTCCCCGGCACCTCGGCACGCGCGGAACCTTTGCCGCCATCAGCCTGTACTTTGAACAGCACTTGGAAACCTATGCGATCCGCTCTCTCTGGAACGCCGTGCTGTCCAGGCGGGGACTCGAGGACCCTCTCTCCCCCACCAACCCGCAGGGTCTTCACCAGGAGGATCAAGCGGACCGCATCGCGACCTCGCTGTACGAACGGGTCATGGCCGTCGAGCGTGATGAGGGATTGGCTATCCCGCTGACCGCCGACCTCAAAACAGCGATCGAGACGAAAGTGGCGTACCTGGCGCGACGGCAGGAACGGCGCGAGGTGATCCTTGCCCTCCTCAGCAAAGCCAAGGAACCGTACCAGCCGGGCGCGATTCCGCCATTGACGCTCACAGCGAAGGCCCAGTCGCTCCTTGCCAGAAAACCGAGAGGGGTAGGCTACAGCAGTCCTCTCGTGCGTTTGCTGGATGAGAGTCAAAGGCGTGGAGGGTTCTGGTGGGAGTCGTGGGATGACGTCATGGCGCATCCCATCCTGATCACCACCCAGCCCATCGATGAGGAGGCCTGGCGCCGCCTGCTCAGAGAAGAGCTGCGCGTGCATCTTTCTGACGGCGCCCGGGCTGCGCTAGGCGAGAAGTATGCGATACCGCGCCAGGATCCGCATGCCGAGCAGCGGCGGCAAGCCATTCTTGCCGGGATGCTGGAAGAGGGGCTGACTCTGCCGGCCTGGGAGGCGATCCAGGAGGACGTCCCTCATTGGTCCGATGGAGAAGAGAACGCTCCTAGTGACGCCCTCCAGGAAGAACGCCTCTGCCGGATCATCCTGGAGGGACTCAGACCAACCGACCTCACGCGGAAGGGCTTCCAGGCGCTCGATGAGTTGGTCACCCTGCGCGGCCGGACGTCGACGCGACGCCGGCTTCTGGCGGATCTTCGCAAATTGGATCCACGCGAACAGATGATCAAGGCCGCTCACACGATCCTGGCCGAGAAGATGGCGCACCTCGGCCACGACCTCACGCTGAGCGATTTTCTCCGCCGGATGACGGGGCTGGACCTCACGGCTCAGGTGAACCACTACATGATCAAGTGGTGTGCCGCCTTTCTCGACGAAGGTCTTGCCGCCTGGCCGATGCCTGGACGGGCGCGGGGCTTTTATGCCGCCTGGAAAGCGCTTGCCGGGCACGACTGGAGTTTCACCTTGGCGGGAGTCCGCGGGTGGCGGGCAGCGGTTCGGAGCCTTCCGGATCGTGCGGAGGACGCGCTGATCGCGACGCTGCATGCGCTCGGTATTCCGGAGGACCATTGGAGCGACTATTTGGCCAAACGCCTGGTGCAACTCCCGGGGTGGGCCGGGTTGATCAAATGGCGGGAGCACCGTCCTCAGTACACAAGGCAGCAAGCGGAGCACATTGATTTGGTCGAGTATCTCGCGGTGCGGCTGTTCTGCGAGTCCCTGCTCATCAAACACGTCTGTCGGACCGTCTGGAACCTCGACGGGACCGCACGAAGCCTCCATCGCCTGTTTCGCGATCATCCCAGCGAATTCATGGTGCGGCGGGAACTCAGCCTTGGCGGGTTGCCCTCGTATTTGGCTGAGCCTGCGCGGAACCTGCTCCGAAAGAACCCCCAAGGCCTGGACCGGGAGGATTGGATCAGGCTGGCGGAGAGGATCTGGGTCTATCGGGAATCTCAAACGCCGGGACACAGTTCGATCCACACTCTCTGCCGGAACGCCTGGCGGCTGTTTCACCTGGCCCAGTTCCTGGGCTTCAGCGCCGGAGAAGTCAGATCGCTCTCCGTCGATGAGACCGATCGGCTCCTCCAAGTCCTCGACTCGTTTCCCTCGTCAGCCCATGGGCCCGTTTGGCTGCAGGCCTACGAGCACCATCACCAGAAACAACTCCTGCAAAACCTCGCGCACAACAGGTCCGCGGTCATTGGGCGGGAAGAACGACCACGCGCGCAGTTTGCCCTCTGCATTGATGAGCGGGAGGAGAGTCTGCGCCGGCACATCGAAGCGCAGGACTCCTCCTACGAAACGTTTGGAACCGCCGGATTTTTCGGTGTGGCCATCAATTACAGCCGGCTGAACGAAGACAAGACGACTGCACTCTGTCCGGTGGTCATCACACCTGTCCATCGAGTCCTGGAGGTCGCCAGCCACGATCAGGGCAATGATTGGCGCCGTAACGCCCTCGGGAAGAAGTGGCTCGCTCTTTCCGACAAGCTCTTCTCGGAGCTCAAGACCAATCCGGTCACCTCCTACTTTGTGATTGATCTCACGGCGTCTCTTTTGGGAGGTGCCTTGTTGGGCAAGACCCTTTTCCCTCGCCGGTTCGAGCGGTTCCTGGAGCGCTTGGAGCATTCGCTTGCTCCTCCCGTGAAAACGACCTTGCTGCTGGAGCCCACTTCGGACCGGACCGGCCCCGCTGCAACTCCTCAGAGACTGGGGTTCACGGTGGACGAACAGGCAGGCATCGTGGAGGGGCAGCTTCGGATCATGGGGCTGACGAAACGATTCGCTCGTCTGGTCCTCTTCATCGGGCATGGCTCCACCAGCCAGAACAATCCGCATGAGTCCGCCCACGACTGCGGCGCTTGCGGAGGCAAGCACGGCGGGCCCAACGCACGGGCACTGGCGGCGATGGCCAATCGTCCCGAGGTTCGTTTCGCGCTCCGCGCGCGCGGCATCGATATTCCGGCAGACACGTATTTCATCGGCGCGCAACACAACACGGCGTCCGACGACATCACGTATTTCGATATGGACAAGTGTCCTGCGACCCATCTGCAGGAATGCCAGCGCCTGATGCGTGACATGGACCAGGCCCGTGCCTTGAACGCCAAGGAACGCTGCCGGTTGCTTCCCATGGCCCCCCAAGGGGCCTCACCCAACCGCGCCCTCCGGCACATGGAGCGCCGCTCGGTGGACTTTACCCAGGTTCATCCTGAGTGGGGCCACGCGACCAATGCGTCGGTGATCGTTGCGCGGAGGTCATTAACCCAGGGCGTGTTTCTGGACCGCCGCGCGTTCCTGCAGTCATACGATCCGCCGCAGGACCCCGACGGGGCGATCTTGGAGCGGATTCTGACTGCGGTGGTGCCGGTGGCGGTAGGAATCGGACTCGAGTACTACTTTTCCCGTGTGGACAACCGTCGATACGGTTGCGGCACCAAGGTGCCGCACAACATCACCGGCCTGATCGGGGTCATGGATGGAGCGCAAAGCGACCTGCGGATCGGTCTCCCGTGGCAAATGGTGTGGGTCCACGAGCCCATGAGACTGACGTTCGTCGTCGAAGCGAATCCGGGGCTGGTCAACGCCATCGTGCAGCGCCACCGGGGACTCCAGAAACTCTTCGACCACCGTTGGGCGCATCTGATGGTGCTGGATTTTCGGTCTGGAGAGTTCCTGCGGTATGGGCCCGCGGGACAGTGGCAAAGCGTCCCGACTGCTCAGCCTGCCTACGTTGCCTGATGTGAAGGGCCGCGGGGGACGGAGCTGATCTCCGTCCCCCTGAATACCGTTATTCGATTACTTGTTGGGCTGCGGCGTGAAGCGCAGGTAGGGCTTGACCGACTTGAAGCCCTTGGGGAACAGTGTCTTGGCTTCGTCATCCTTCACGGCCGGCACGATGATGCACTCCTGACCGTCCTTCCAGTTGACCGGCGTCGCCACCTTGTACTTCGCGGTGAGTTGCAGGGAGTCCACCACCCGCATCAGCTCGTCGAAGTTCCGGCCGCAGGAGGCGGGATAGGTGAGCATGAGCTTGATCTTCTTGTCCGGCCCGATGACGAACACCGACCGGACCGTCATGTTGTCCGCGGCATTGGGGTGGATCATGTCGTAGAGCATCGCGACCTTCTTCTCCGGGTCGGCGATCAGGGGATAGCTCACCGTGCAGTGCTGGGTCTCGTTGATATCCTTGGTCCATCCCTTGTGCAAGTCCAGCGGATCGACGCTGATCGCGATCACCTTGACGCCCTTCTTCTCGAACTCGCCCTTGACCTTCGCCATGTAGCCCAACTCGGTGGTGCACACCGGCGTGAAGTCTTTCGGGTGAGAGAAGAGAATGCCCCAGCCGCTTCCCAACCACTCGTGAAAATTCACGGTGCCTTCAGTCGTTTCCGCCGTAAAATTCGGCGCTTCATCTCCCAGCCGTAATGCCATATCCGGTCTCCTTTCGATTCACTATTCATTGCTCGCTGACTCGCGCATCGCCGCGCAATACTATAGCCATTATCGCTTCCCCGCAGGAACATTTGTCAACCGTTTCTTAACACCTTCTCACGATCCTGTTACAATCCGATGACAATGCTTTTCCCTGCGACTCACGGCCGGAATCTCCGCAAACTGATGCGTGATCGCCTCCCGGCCAAGGTTTTCAAGCGCTTGGAGGACGCCGGCAGACTGGCCGGACAATCCGGCGTCTCGGCCTTTGTTGTCGGCGGTCTGGTCCGGGATCTCCTGTTGGGGCATACGACGATTGACGTCGACATCGCGGTGGAAGGCGACGGCATGGCCTTTGCCGGGCGCCTGGCCGACCGGCACGGAGCCGCCCTGAAGATCTTCGAGCGGTTCGCCACGGCCTATGTCGTCTTTCCGGACGGGTTCAAGCTGGACGTGGCCACCGCCCGCGGCGAATCCTACGCGCATCCGACCGCCCTGCCCGCCGTGAAACCCAGCTCGCTGGAGAAGGATCTCTACCGCCGGGACTTCACGATCAACGCGCTCGCCATTGACTTGAACGGCCGCCACTTCGGGGACGTGATCGACTATTACGGCGGCCTGCATGACTTGAAGGCGAAAACGATCCGCGTGCTCCATGACCGAAGCTTCGTGGACGACCCGACACGCCTGTTCCGGGCCATCCGCTTCGAGCAACGGTTCGGCTTTCATCTCGATGCGAACACCTTGGGCCTCCTCAGGCAAGCGGCAGCGACCGATCTGGTGCACCGCCTTTCCGGCCCACGTCTGCGGAACGAAGTCATGGCGCTGCTGGCGGAACAGGACCCTCGCCGGACAATCCGGCGCATGGCCGGGCTGGATCTCCTCCGGTTCATCCACCCCGCCGTGACCCTCACCCCGCAACTCTCCGTGTTCCTGTCGGACCTGCACAAGGCCCTCGCCTGGTGGGCGAAACAATTCCCCGGCCGCCCGGTCGATCGCGCGCTGGTCTATTTCATGAACCTGACGGAACGGTTGGACATCGCGGCAACCGACGCCGTGCTGAAGCGCCTGGCGCTCCCGAACCGGCAGGCCGACAAGGTCCGTACGGTGAAGGAACGCCTGGCGTCCACGTCGCGCGTTCTCGCCCGACGCCGCGCCTTGAAACCATCCCAGGCATACCGGCTGTTCGCCGCTCTTCCGGATGAAGGTTTCATCCTGCTCGCGGCCAGGACCAAGTCCTCCCACGTAAAGCGTCTCCTTACGGCCCACGTGACCCCCGACCGGCACGTGAAGCCGTCGCTGACCGGAGAGGACTTGAAGAAGATGGGTCTCAAGCCGGGGCCGCTCTATGGGAAAATTCTGGACCGCCTGCTCGACGCCCGACTGGACGGCCAAGTCGCATCCGAGGACCAGGAACGCGACCTGGCGAAAAAGATCGCGAACGCTCTAGGAGGATGACCCCATGCCTGTTCCCTGGACGATCCTCGGCGCCCTCTTTAAATTCCTCGCGCCGAACCTCCCCGACATCATCGATGCCGTCAAGAGCCTGAAGAAAGAGCAGCAGAAGGAACGGGTCGTCCTCGACGATACGGCCACCCGCGTGATCGAACTGGAGCGGCGCATCGCCGCGCAGCTGCAGCTCATCGAGCAGCTGACGACACAGCTCGTGAAGCTGGAGAAGGCGTTCGTGTGGGCCCTGTGGGCCTCGATCTTCGCCGCCGTCCTGGCGGTGATCGCGCTGGGGGTGCTGTTCTTAAAGTGAAAAAGAGGGGGCCGGCCCTCTCTTACTTGGCCGGGACGAACTTCAGCGCGGCGGCATTGATGCAGTACCGCAGGCCGGTGGGAGGCGGGCCGTCGTCGAACACGTGGCCCTGGTGGCCGCCGCAGCGCGCGCAATGGACCTCGGTCCTCGGATGGAGCAGCTTCCAGTCCGTTTTCTTCTCGACGGCCTTGTCGGAAACTGGCTTCCAAAAGCTCGGCCAACCCGTCCGGCTGTCGTACTTGTGCTCGGATGAGAACAACGGCAGATCGCAGCCGGCGCAATGATAGATGCCGGGCGCCTTGTTGTTGTGGTACGGATTGACAAAGGGCTTCTCCGTCCCCTCCTGGCGCAGCACGCGATACTGCTCCGGCGTCAACAGCGCCTTCCATTCGGCGTCCGTCTTCGTAATTTTCACAATCTCAACCATGGTCCCGGCCTCCTGGGCCTGTACGGATCACTTGGAATAGTGCTTGTCCAGGCATTCCGGGCAGATGCCGTGACTGAAGTCGGCAGCGGAATGCGCCTTGATGTAGCTTTCCACGGGTTGCCACTGATTTTGATCGTTGCGAATCTTTTTGCAATGCGAGCAGATCGGCAACAAGCCCTGCAGGACCTTGACTTCCCGGAGGGCCTGCTCCAATTCCTGTTCCCGGGCCTTGCGGCGGTCCATCTCGCGCTTCAGCTTCACGGCCGAGCGTATCCGCGCAAAAAGCTCCACCCGGTTGATGGGTTTCGTGAGGTAGTCCACGGCCCCCGCGGCAAAGGCCGCCTCCAGGACACCGGCCTCCGTCACGGCCGTGACCATGATGATCGGCGTCGCAATAGCGCTCCGCCGCCTTGATGCGGCGGCAGGCCTCCACCCCGTCCAAAGCGGGCATCATCACGTCCATGAGTATCACATCGACGTCCACCGGAGCCGCGCCGGAGCCGCCCATGCCAAGACGCTCGAACGCCGCCGCCGCCGATTCGGCAAACAGGATGTCCCGGTACCCGGCGGATTCCAGGAGCATGCTCAGCATTTCCCGGTTTTCCCGTGTGTCATCAACAACGAGGATGCTCATCGGTCCGGGCTGTTTCCCTGGCGATCGCGTTCCGTTTGGTTCCGCTGCAACTCCTGCAGCTCCATCTGCTTCATCTGTATCTCGCGGCTGTCTTCCTTGGGCTCGTAATAGGAGGGCTTGTACCTGTAGAACGCGCTCACGTAGAGGGTGACCATGGCCCCCAAGATCGAGATGCCCACCACCAGCACTATCGGCAGGCGGTTGCGATGGTACCAGGCGCGCACGGCAAAATGGATTCTGGTCAGCGGGCGCCTCTTGACCATCCGCACGACTTTCGGCCTGACGGCAATCCCGCCCACGGTTTCTCCCGGCGCCAGCCGCGGCGGCATCGGCGGCGGCGGCGGCACATCGGCGAACCGGAGGACCTTGGGCCCCGGCGTGCCCGGAGCTGCGTCGGCCGAACGGCGCGCTTGTTCGCGCACGATGTCGGCCAAAATACTTGAGTCGGCGAGATTGAGCAGGAGGATATCGTCCATGGCCAGCAGCATGACCAGGCGGCCGGCCCCATCCACCACCGGCAGCCGGCGGATGCCATGGCGCCCCATCACGGCGAGGGCGTCGGTGACGCTTGCGTCCTCCGAAACCGTCACCAGCGGCGAAGACATGATCGCTCCCGCCGTGACCTTCGTTGCGTCCAGACCGCGCGCCGTGACGCGAACCATGATGTCGTGGCTCGTGACAAGCCCGACCGGCTTCAGGTCCTCCACCACAACCACGGCGTTCACGCCCCGCGCGGCCATCAGCTTGACCACATACTGCACGGCAATGTCCTTGGGGGCCGTGTGGACCGTCGCCGGCGAGTCTTTAGCGTCTGCCATGGGCCAGGTACCGTCCTCGTTCAACTTCTCTCGGCAACTTCACCATTGTACCGCAAGCCCGACCGTCTCCGTCACTCCACGACATACCGCAGCACCAACAGTCCCGCAAACAGGTGAATCAGCCAATGCGCGTCATGGGCGCGGCCGGTGACCAGCTTGAGCATCGAATACGAGATCAGCCCGAAGGCGATCCCGTCCGTGATGCTCACCGTGAGGGGCATCACAAGAATCGTCAGAAACGCGGGAATCGCCTCGGTCGGGTCGGTCCAGGGGATGCGCTGGATCCCCCGCGCCATAAAGCTGCCGATCAGGATCAGCGCGGGCGCGATGACCGGGTACAGGTGGGCGCCCTCCGGCGTGATGTACCCTTCCCCGACCATGCGGGCGAACGGGGCAAAGAAGAGCGCCAGGAGAAAGAGCCCGGCGGTCACGACGCTGGCCAGGCCGGTCCGCCCGCCGACCGCCACCCCGGCGGCGCTTTCCACGTAGCTAGTGATGGTGGACGTGCCCAGCAGCGCGCCGGCGGACATGCCGGCCGCGTCCGACATCAGCGCCTTCTCCGCCCGCGGGAGCCGGCCGTCTTTGAGGAAGCCGGCCTGCTCGCTCACCCCCACCAGCGTCCCGATCGTGTCGAACAGGGCCAGGAAGAAAAAGATGAAGATCACGAGGAACCCGGCGCCCGACAGCAGGCCCATCAGATCCAGCTTGAACAGCGTCGGGGCCAGCGAGGGGGGCCCGCTCACCAGCCCGGAATACTGCACAAGCCCCAGCGGGAGGCCCGCCGCCGCCGTCGCCAGGATGCCCCAGAGAATGCCGCCGCGGATGCCGCGAGACAGCAGGACGCTGGTGAGCACGAGCCCGAACAGGGCCAGGAGCACCGGCGGACTGCCGAGGCGGCCCAAGCCGACCAGGATGCCCGGCCGGGCCACCACGATGCCGGCCCACTGCAAGCCCACGAACGCGATCAACAGGCCGATCCCCACCGCGATGGCATGCTTCAGGGAATCGGGGATCGCATTGAGGAGCCGCTCCCGGAACCCGAACCGCGACAGCGCGAGAAAGATGACGCCGGAGACGAACACCCCGCCCAACGCCGTCTCCCAGCGGAAGCCCATGCCGCCTGCCGCCGCGGCCCCGCAGACGGTGAACGCAAAGTAGAAGTTGTGCCCCATCGCGGGGGCCAGCGCGATCGGGTAATTCGCATACAGGCCCATCAGCAGCGTCGCAAAGGCGCTGGCCAGGCACGTCGCCGCCATCACGGCGCCGAAATCCATTCCGGCGGAGGAGAGCACGGCGGGCTGGACGAAGATGATGTAAGACAGCGTCAGGAAGGTGGTGAGGCCGGCCAGCGCTTCCGTCCCGACGGTCGTCCCGTTGGACGCGAGCTGAAACCGCCGTTCCAGAAAGGATTGCGCCATGGCCATCATCAACGGCTCATCCCTTGGACTTCTGCCCGTGATCGATGAGGATGCCTTCGCGCAGGCCGTAGTCGCTGACCAGGCACTCGACGAACCCGAACCGCTCCATGCACTCCAGCAGAATCAGCGTGCCGGCCACCATGAGGTCCTCGCGGCCCGGCTCGAGCCCCTTCAGCTCCCGCCGCTGGGCCTGGGTGCGGGACGTCAGGTCGCCCAGAATGCGGCGGACCGCGTCCCAGGAGAGGCGGTAATTATGGATGCGCTTGGGAATGTAGGCGTCCAGCTTCTGGTCCATCGCCGCCAGTGTCGTGATGGTGCCGGCCGTCCCGACCAGCCGGAACCCGACCACCGCGCCGAGCTTCTCCTTGACCGCGTTGAGATGGTTCCGGATGCGGATGCGGGCCGCCGCCACGTCATCGGCCTTCGGAGGATCGCTCCGCAGGCAGGCTTCGGTCAGGCGGACGACTCCCTCGTTGATCGACACCATCACGGGCGGCTGCCCCGGCTCCGCCTTGATGAACTCGGTGCTGCCGCCGCCGATGTCGAGCGCAACGCACCGCTCCACATCCGACGGGAGCCCCGACTGGATGCCCAGGAGCGACAGCCTCGCTTCCTCCTCGCCCGACAGGACCGTCACGTCCCACCCGGTCTTGCGCTTCACGTCGGCCAGAAACTCGTCGCGGTTGGCGGCGTCGCGGACGGCGCTCGTGGCCACCGCCACCACTTCGCGCGCGCCGGCCTTGTCGATCCGCGGCATCCACTCGACGATCGTGTCGACCGCGCGGGCCATCGGCACCGCTTGCAGGCGGCGGCTCGGTTGCAGGCCCTCGCCCAGCCGGACGATGCGGCGCTCCGAATCCAGTTCGCGGAGCCGCCCGTCCAGGACGCGCGCGACCAGCAGGCGAATCGCCAGCGTTCCGATGTCTATTCCGGCGTAAATCGGCATGTCTAAACCGCCCCTCCCAGGCCCATTTAGATGGGAGGGGGCCCCGCGGACGCCCCTCCCGTACCCACCTTCATTGTTCCTTGATCTGGTCCCGTTCGAACCGGATGCGCGCCTCCTCCTGCTTGAGCTGATCGACCTTCTCGAACAGGACCCGCATCTCCTTGTCGTCAAGCACGCTCCCGCCCTTCCGCTCGATCAACTGGAAGGCCCGCTCGCCGGCCGCGCGCAGATAGTCGCGGATCTGGTCCCCGACCTGATACAGCTCGAACTTCAGGCGGAGCAGCTCGATCTCCCGCAGGGACTGGTCCACGGTCTCGGCGGACCCCTGGCGGACCGTCGCCCAGCCGGTGCGGAGATCGTTCTTGAACTTGCGGAATCGCGGATTCATGACACCGCCGCCAGCTCCAGCTTCTCCCGCCACCGGCGGAGCAGGGCCGCCTTGAGCTCCGCGTGTTCGGGCCGGGCCAGCCCGGGATCGCGCTCCAGCAGCCGCGCCGCCTCCTCGCGGGCCTCTTCCAGAATCTTCGCGTCGCGGACGAGGTTGGCCACCCGCAAATCGGTCGGCCCCCACTGCCGCGTACCGAAGAATTCGCCCGGACCGCGGATGTTCATGTCCTCCTCGGCGATGACGAACCCGTCATGGCTCTTGACCAGCGCCTCCAGGCGCCGCCGCGCGTCTTCCGACGGGCGGCCCGGCCCCATCAGCAGGCACTGGGATTGATGCGCTCCTCGGCCGACGCGCCCCCGAAGCTGGTGCAGCTGCGCCAGCCCGAACCGGTCGGCGTGCTCGATCAGCATCACCGTCGCGTTGGCGACGTCGATGCCGACCTCGATGACCGTCGTGGCCACCAGCACCTGGATGCGGCCGGCCTTGAAGTCCGTCATGACGCGGTCCTTCGCCTCGCTCTTCATGCGCCCGTGGATCAGCCCGACCGTCCATTTCGAGAACCGGCCGCGCTGCAGGCGCTCGGCCCCCGTGATCGCCGCCTGCAGGTCCACCTTTTCCGACTCCTCCACCAGCGGAAAGACCACGTAGGCCTGCCGGCCCTGCGCGAGTTCGTCCTCGATCAGGCGGTAGGCGCGCGCCCGCTGGTTCTCCGCGAACAGGAACGACCGGATCGGCGTGCGCCCCGGCGGCAGCGCGTCGATGACGGACAGGTCCAGGTCTCCGTACAGCGTCAGCGCCAGCGTCCGCGGAATGGGCGTGGCGGTCATGACCAGCACGTCTGGAGTGTAGCCTTTTCCCTTGAGCGTCGCACGCTGCAGGACGCCGAACTTGTGCTGCTCGTCGATGACGGCCAGCCCGAGCCTGTGGAACGCGACGCCCTGCTGAATCAGGGCGTGCGTGCCGATCACGATCCCCGCCGAGCCCCCGGCGACGGCGGCCAGGGCGGCGGCGCGCTTTTTCCCGGCGCGGCCTCCCACCAGCAGGACGCACGAGACCCCGAGCGGCTCCAGCAGGTTCTTTAAGTTTAGATAATGCTGTTCGGCCAGGATTTCGGTGGGCGCCATGAGCGCCGCCTGCAGCCCCGAGCCCACCGCGACCAGCATGGCCGCCACGGCCACGACGGTCTTGCCGCAGCCCACGTCCCCCTGGATCAGCCGGTTCATCGGATGGGGGCCCGCCAGGTCCTGATGGATGTCCCGGAGCACGCGCGTCTGCGCGTCGGTGAGCCGAAACGGCAGGGCCTGCAACAGGCGCTGCGCCAGCGGCTGGTTCAGATTGTAGGTCAGGCTGCGCGTCTCCCTCTTGACCTCTTCGCGCTTCTGCCCCAGCGCCAGCTCGAGGAGCAGAAAGTCCTCGAACGCGAACCGCCGATGCCCCGGGGTCCGGCCGCGGTTCAAGTCGTCGAGGCTCGCGTTTGCCGGGGGAAAATGGACGGCCCGGACCGCCTCCCCGAACGACAGGAGGCGCCGGCCCCGCACGAGCGCCGGCGGCAGCGCGTCCACGGCGCCGTCCGCGTACTGATCGACCAGCGCCTTCATGATGGCGCGGACCCGGTCGCTCGGCATCGTCCGCGTCTTCATCTCGCGCCCGTGGTAGATCGGCACAATGCGGCCCATGTGGACGAGATCGGCCTGCGCGGGGGCCTGCGGGCCGCTCCCCAGGATCTCAAAGACGGGGTTCTCCATCTGGAGCTGCGTCCAGCGCCCGCCCTTCGGCTTGGCCAGGCCGTAGAGCATCAGCCGCTGGCCCGCCTGAAAGGTCTCCGCCAGGTACGGCTGATTGAACCACACGAGATGCAGGCTGCCGGTATGGTCCGCCACGGTCACCTCGACCAGCTTCCGGCGCTTGTGGGCGGTCACCGCGAGCTTGGCTTTCTGGACCTCGGCGGCGACGACCGCCTCCTGCCCGGGAATCAAATTTTCAATGAGCCGGATCTGCGTCCGATCTTCGTAGCGCCACGGGAGCGACCAGACGGCGTCCTCCACCGTCCGGATGCCCGCCCGGGCCAGAACCTCGGCCTTCTTGGGCCCCACGCCCCGCAGGTATTGAATGGGAAACTCCCAGAGCCGGTGCGCCGGCTTCGCAGGCTCAGGGGATGGCTCCAGCGAGCGGCGGAGCCGGTCCACCAACGCCCGCGCCTCGACGAGCCGTTCCCGCTTCCGGCCCTCTTCCAGCGATTCAAAATCAGAAAACAGGTGCTTGAGGTGCAGCAGGTCCGACTCGACCGCAGAAGCGCGGACCACAGCCCCAAGCGCCTGGACCACCCGATCGGCGACAAAGACATGGAGGGCGGACCGGCCTTTCGGCCCGATCCTCTCTGCCGACTCCAGCGCGTGGGCGATCCCCTGCAGTATCTCGTTCAATTCATTCACACCAAGTCTCGCGGGGGTCATTCTCGCTATCTCATCCCAAAAGATCAACACACCAAAATTTGCGAGCGCCGGGGCGACAAAAATTTGCGGCCGCTTCTGGGGCTCGGACCTGGAGTCCCTGCAACCACCTGTTTTTCAATATGTTCTAAGCTTCGCACGATTGGTATAGCGGTTGCTATATCTCATGGCAGGTGGCGTGCTTGAGCGCCATGAGCGGAGAAACCGCAGCACCAAAAGGAGGGAGCCCCAATGGACCGGATACTCAATAAACTGGCGGGAGAGGACAAGACCTTTCCGTTGATCGAAGTGATGGTCGTGGTCGCCTGCGTCGGCATCCTCGTGACCATCGCCCTGCAGAAGTTCCTGGCGCACTAGGCGGCAGGTGGCGCTTGTCAGCGAAAGACTCGTTGTGGTAGCATACGCCTGGGTTTGAACAATCACGAGGAGAACGACCGTGGCCAGGGCATGTGAAATCTGCGGAAAGATACGCGGGGTCGGCAACAACGTCAGCCATGCCAACAACCGCACCAAACGGGTCTTTCGCCCGAATCTTCAGACCATCCGGGCGCTCATCAACGGCGCGACGCGCCGCATCCTCGCCTGCACGCGCTGCATCCGCAGCGGCAAGATCAAGAAGGCCGCCTAAGACCCGCTTCCGGTAACGGCGGCGTTCCCTTTACTTGACGCACTCGATCTCTCGCTCCTTCACTCTCACATAAGGAGCTTTGCAGACGGCCTTGTACTTCACAATGACCGTCCAACCATTGAGCTTGCCATCCCCGCCCGTCACACTGGGAATGCCGGCAAAGGCTGTGACTGCCACTCCGAGTCCAAGACCCAGCGCAAAGCCCGCCACATACTTTTTCATGGTCCGTTCCTCCGCTGCCCTGCTCGAGAACTATAGTTGGGGCACTGCTGAAACCGCGCAAGTGCTGGCTCGGGTTGGAGCGGGAGACGGGATTTGAACCCGCGACCGACGGCTTGGGAAGCCGCTGCGCTACCACTGCGCTACTCCCGCCCCTGAGTTTTGGATTATCCGCTAAGCCTTCCGGACAAGTCAACCGAGCCTAAGCCTTGCCGTCGAAGCGGATGACGGCGAAGCGCTTCTTGCCGACCTTCAGCCGATAGTCCCGCCCCGCTTCGCCCGCGACGACGTGATCGCCGTCGGTCACCTTCTCGCCGTCAATCTCCACGCCGCCCTGCGCGATCAGCCGTCGCGCCTCGGTCTTGCTGGGCGCGAGACCGGTGGCGGCCAGCACGGCGACCAGCGGGGTGGGCCCGACCGGCAGCGATTTCCGCTCCGCCGAGTCCGTCGGGAAATCCCGTTCGCTGAAGCGCTGCTTGAACTCCGCCCGCGCCTGTTCGCCGGCGGGCGCGCCGTGATAGCGCGTGACGATCTCTTGCGCCAGCGCGAGCTTGGCTTCCATGGGATGCATCGCCTTGACGGCGTTCACGTCCTCCGTCGTCAGGAGCTCGTAATACCGCAACATGAGCGTATCCGAGATGGACATGACCTTTCCGAACATGTCTCCGGGCGTGTCTTCGAGCGCGATGTAGTTGCCGAGGCTCTTGCTCATCTTGCGGACGCCGTCGGTACCCTCCAGCAGGGGCATGGTCAGCACGATCTGCGGCGGCTGGCCGTACACGCGCTGAAGCTCCCGCCCCACGAGCAGGTTGAATTTCTGATCGGTCCCGCCGAGCTCGACGTCCGCCTCGAGGGCCACGGAATCGTACCCCTGGACCAGCGGGTAGAGAAACTCGTGGATGCTGATCGGCTTCTGGTCGTGGTAGCGCTTGTGGAAGTCGTCGCGCTCCAGCATCCGGGCCACGCTGTAATGCGCGCTCAAGTGAATGAGCTGCTCGGCCGTCATGGCGTTCATCCACCGGCTGTTGAAGTCGATGGCGGTCCGGTTGGGGTCGAGGATTTTGAAGATCTGGCGCTCGTACGTCTTCGCGTTCTGCCGCACCTCTTCCTTCGTCAGGGACTTCCGGGTTTCCGACACC
Organism: Nitrospirota bacterium; assembly: GCA_004298335.1. Taxonomy (GTDB): domain Bacteria; phylum Nitrospirota; class Nitrospiria; order Nitrospirales; family NS-4; genus SCTG01. The sequence goes on along the minus strand of SCTG01000109.1, from coordinate 452 downwards.
CCGGTCGGGTCGCCGATCATGCCCGTAAAGTCGCCGATGAGAAAGATCACCTCATGGCCCAGGTCCTGAAAGTGCTTCAGCTTGTGGATGAGGACGGTGTGGCCGAGGTGCAAATCCGGCGCGGTGGGGTCGAAGCCCGCCTTGATGCGGAGCGGCCGGCGCTCCTTGATCGAGACCGCCAGCTTCTCCTCGAGCTCCTTTTTCTGGATGATCTCGACGGCGCCGCGCGCGATGAGGGCGAGCTGCCGTTCCACTTCTGCGCTCATGGAACCTCCGTCGTCGTGACCAGGGGACGGAGCCGCTCCATCCGCTTCGCCCCGATGCCCCGCACCTTCCGCAACTCGTCCACGCTCCGAAACTTGCCCTGGCTCTTCCGATATTCCACCACGCGCTGGGCCAGCTTTTCGCCGATGCCCGGCAACTCCATCAGCTCCTCGATCCGGGCGGTATTG
>SCTG01000108.1 GCA_004298335.1 Nitrospirota bacterium | reverse complement strand
GATCGTGTCGAGGGCGGCCGGCACGCCTTCCTTGATCGTGGGATACTTGAGCGTCCACCCCAGCGAGGCCTTCGCGCGGTCGTTCTTGACCCGCGTCGAGCAGGTGATGGATTCCGCCCATAGCTCGCCGGCCTGTTTCGCGCAGTCCTCCATCGAGATGGAATCGGGGACAGGCTTGCCGAGCGCGCGGGCGACCGCGGCCATCCATTCCTTCTGCGTGACCGGCCGGTCGTCCACCAGGTTGAGCATTTGCGTCACGGGCCGGTCCTCCGATACGGGCGCGTAGCCGTGCGCTTCGGCGGCGAGGACGTAGGCCTCGGCGAGGTCTTCCGCGTGCACGAAGCTGGTGTAGTTCTCGCCCGACCCGACGATGCGTGTCCGGCCTTGCTCCATACCGGCCAGGAGCTGGTCCTTAAACCAGCTGCCGTTCCCGTAGACCCAGCCGGGAACCATGAATGTCGCGGGCAGACGCTTGGCCTCGGCTAGGTGCTTGAGCTGGTCGCGCGCCGCGCCGATAAAGCGTCCATAGCCGAGCGGCGCCATCGGTGTGTCTTCGTCGACCCAGTCCTCTCCGTGCTCTCCATAGCCCAGGACGCCAAAGGTGAGGAGCACCCCCCTGACCTGGCCTTCCATGGCCGCATTGATGAGCAGGCTGCAGGCGTCGGTGTGCGATTTCAGAAGCTCGGGCACCTGCCGCATGGCCGGCGGCTCGCCGCGCTTGCCCGGCATCGTGCAGCCGATCGCCACGTCGAACTTTTCGATCTTGCGCTCCCAGGGGCCGGTGGTCAGGAGGTTGCCGATGATGGGCTCGCACCCCAGATCCTCGAGAATTTTTCCGCGCACCCGGTCCCTGGCCAGGCCGTAGACGTGATGGCCGTGGGACTTGAAGGCCTTGACCAGGTGGCGGCCGATGAAGCCGCTGCCGCCGGCGATGAAAATTTTGAGAGGCACGCCCATCGTGTTACGCTCCGATCTGGCGAAGTGTGGATTCCGCGGCGGCGCCGAGCGCGAGGCCGTCCATTGCGCCGGTCAACCGCACCGGCCTGATCTGGTTGTTGAGGTCCGCCTCGGCGGGCACGCCGACCCGGATGTAATTGTCCGTGAGCCCCGTGAAGAGACCGGAGCGGTTGCGGGTCTCGAACAACACGGACACGGTCCGGCCCACGTACCGGTGGTAGAAACTGAGGCGCTTGGCGCGGGAGAGCGCGCAGAGTTCTTCGCTGCGGGCCTTGATGGTGACTGCCGGAACCGATTCGGGCAGCCTGAGAGCGGCCGTGCCGTGCCGGGGAGAGTAGCTGAACACGTGGAAATACGAAAATGGAAGATCGGCGGCCAGGACGCGGGTGTTGGCGAACGCGGCGTCCGTTTCGCCGGGGAAGCCCACCATGATGTCGGTGCCGAGCCCGAGGTCCGGCACCAGGCGGACCGCCTTCTCGATGAAGGCGGCATACTCCTTCGTCCGGTAACGCCGGTTCATGGCGTCCAGAATGCCGTCGTCGCCGCTCTGCAGCGGCACGTGGAGGTACCGGCACAGCTTGGAGGGGCCGGCCATGCGTTCCAGCAACGGGTCGGAGATCGTCGTCGGCTCGATCGAGGAAATGCGGATACGGTCGAGGCCGGGAACGCTTTCCAGCATCCCGATCACATCGTCGAGCGATCGTCCCTCGCACTCGTACCGGCCGACGTTGACGCCGGTGACCACCAACTCCCGGTGCCCGCGCGCGACGAGGCCCGCGGCCTCCCGGATGATATCGTCGGGGCGGCGGCTGCGTTCGTGCCCGCGCGAGAAGGGGATGATGCAGAACGAGCACATGAAATTGCATCCGTCCTGCACCTTCAAATTCGCGCGGGTACTCTCGTATTCGCCGACGCCCTCGATCGTGAAATCGTCGCGGCTGACCGTGCGGGTGTGCAGGACCTCCGGCGCGGGACGGCGTTCCAGGGACGTCAGGTACCGGGGCAGATCCATTTTGTGTTGCGTGCCGACGATCAGGTCGATACCCTCCATCCGTTGCAGGACGTCCGCGCCGGTCTGGGCATAGCAGCCGGTGACCGCCACGAAGGCGTCCGGCGCGGCGCGGCGGACTTTGCGGATCAGGTTGCGGCAGTCGGCCTCCGCGTTGTCCGTGACGGAGCAGGTATTGAGGACGACGAGGTCGGCGGGCCGCCCGAACTCGACCAGGTCGTAGCCCCGGCTGCGGAGTTGGTCTCCGAGGAGGGCCGTCTCGGCCTGATTCAGGCGGCACCCGATCGTATGCAGCGATGCGCGTGGCATGGAAAGGAAAGTATAACGAGGCGCCGGGCCGTGGCGCAAGGAAAAGGAAGATGGACGTGCGGGTGAGCGATGGCCGGTGACCAGACGGAAAAGCATTTGCTGGCCGGCCAGGATGAGCGCGAGCGCGGGTTCAGCCGGGCGGTAGAGATCGAGCGGCAGGAGGGCGTCTCCCGGGCGATCTTCCGGTACGAAACGCTTGCGTTGGAGAGCGCAGGCGCCGGGAGCACGGCCGCGCTCGCCGAGATGGTGCGGGTCCTCCAGGAACGGGGGTACAGGCAACTCAGAACCCGCCTGATTTTTCGCGACGGCGCCTACCTTGGCAGCCAGGAACTGTGGGTCGAATACGCGGACCCCGAACAGCCTGTCGAGGCGGCGGGAGGGTTGGCCGGACTTGTTCGCCGGATCCGGCGGGCGCTTACGCGCCGCTTGTGATCGGCTTCGTGATTTTCTGAAGCAGGCTCTCGATCGGAGCCGTCTCCGACGCTTCGGCGGTCAGCACGCTGATGCGGGCCGCAATCCTGGACGCGAGCTCCATGAAGGCCTTGGCCTGCGGAGACTCCGGGTTGGCCATGACGAGGGGCCTGCCCATGTCGCCGCCGGCCCTGATGGCCGGATCGATCGGGATGCGCCCGAGAAACGGAACGCCCAGTTTGGACGCGGCGCGTTCCCCGCCGCCGTACGAGAAAATTTCGGTGCGCTCGCCGCACTTGCCGCAGACGAAGCCGCTCATATTCTCGACGATGCCCAGGATCGGCACGTTGACCTTCTGGAACATGACGAGCCCTTTGCGGGAATCGTGCAGCGCGACTTCCTGGGGCGTGGTCACGATGATCGCTCCGGTCAAGGGGACGAGTTGCGCGATGCTGAGCTGGGCGTCACCCGTGCCGGGAGGCAGATCCACCACCAGATAGTCCAGGTCCCCCCAGAGCACGTCACGCAGAAACTGCTGGATGGCGGTATGGATCATCGGGCCGCGCCAGGTCAGGGGCGTGTCTTCGGGAACGAAGAAGCCCATCGAGATCAGCTTGACGCCGTGGCTCTCGGCGGGCAGCAGCTTGCCGTCCTGCTGCTCGGGGGGCCGCTCCACGCCCATCATCATCGGGATGTTGGGGCCGTACATGTCGGCGTCCATCAAGCCGACCTTGGCGCCCTGCAGGGTCAGGGCGACGGCGAGATTGACCGCCACCGTCGACTTGCCGACGCCGCCCTTGCCGCTGCTGACGGCGATGGTGTTCTTGACGGTCGGGATCAGGTTGTCCTTGGTCTGCGTGCGCCCTTGCTGGACGTTGGCGGTAAACTCGACGTCGACGCCCGTCACGCCGGGAATCGCGCCCACGGCCTTGTCGCAGCTTTCCTTGATCTCGGTCTTCAAGGGGCAGGCGGGGGTGGTCAGGACGACGGTAAACTTGACGGCGCCGCCCTGAATTGCAATGTCCTTCACCATGTTCAGGGTGATCAGATCCTTGTGCAGTTCCGGTTCGATCACCGTGCGGAGCGCGTCAACGACTGCCTGTTCCGTGACTGCGGCCATAGCGGTTCCTTCCCTGGGTCGTCCTGCGCAGGCGTGCCGGACTCCTTAGCTCATTCCCGGAGTGTCGGCTGCTGATGTATAGGCTCGCTCAGTTCAGCTGAGCGGCGAATTTCTTTCGGGCTCGGCCCATCAGAGGCATCGGATGCGACCCGCGATTGTTGGCGATCAGCGGGTCAAGGATCTCTCCGCAAGTCAGGCAACGCCAGCCGTTGAAGGAGAGATTCCCCGTGTCATCCAGCAAATCCTCGAACACCTCCTGAGCCATGACGCCCTTGCATCGAGGGCAGTCCATGGAGGCCTTCCTCTCAAACCAATCCCCGACTGTTTCAATCGGAGACCAACTTGGTCGGGTATATGTATATAACAAGCAAACGCGGATGATGTCAATGCAAATTTAGTTTTTGTTTTCCAGCGGCTTACAAGCACTTATCTTTTCAGAATGGGCTGGATGAAATGCCAAATATTTTCGGTAATGATGGCGTAACCGACGCCGGTGGGATGAATACCGTCCGCTTGATTGAGATCGGTTTTCGCGGCCACGCCATCCAAAAAAAACGGGATGAACGGGACGTCATAGCGCTTTGCCAGGTCGGCGTACATCGCGTGAAACGTTTTCGTGTAGTCGGCGCCGTAGTTCGGCGGCAGCTTCATCCCGGCCAGGATCACTTTTGCTCCGCCGGCCAGCAGGCGCTGGATGATCTGCTCGAGGTTGGCGCGTGTTTCCGTGAGACTGAGGCCGCGTAACCCGTCGTTGGCTCCCAGCTCCAGGATCACGATGTCGGGTTTGCTCTTGAGCACCCACTCCACGCGTCTGACGCCTCCCGCCGTGGTGTCGCCGCTGACCCCGGCGTTGACCACGCGATACCGATAGCCGGAGAGCAGCAGTTTCTCCTGCAAACGGGACGGGTAGGATTCCTCCGGCGAGACGCCCAACCCCGCGGTCAGGCTGTCGCCGAACGCCACGAGGACACGTTCTTCCGGGCGGGGCGCCGCGTTTGACGGCGGCGGGGGTTTGGTGCCCGGCCGAGCGTCCACGCTGGTGCCCTGGACCTTGGGCGCGGGTTTGCCGATCGGTTGGTCGCATGCCCACGGGCCGGCGGCCAGCAGCGCGAGGACGCAGACGGTTCTGGGCAACACCGGCATGTTCTGTATAATAGGGGCCATGATCGCGATCCGCAACCTCTCCATGCGGCTGTCCAGCGGCGGCCGCGAGGTGTCCATCCTGGACGACATCACGTTCGAAGTTCCCGCCAAGCAGTTTCTCGCGATCGTCGGGCCGTCCGGCAGCGGCAAGTCCACCCTGCTGGGCCTGATCGCCGGCATGGACGCGCCCACCTCCGGGACCATTGCGCTCGACGGGCGGGACATCACGTCCTTGCCGGAAGACGAACTGGCGCGCCTGCGGCGCGAGAAGGTCGGCTACGTCTTTCAGTCCTTCCATCTGATTCCGACGCTGACCGCGCGAGAGAACGTCGCGGTGCCGCTGGAACTGGCTGGCGATCCGGAGGCGGACGGCAAGGCGGATGCGCTGCTGCGGGCCGTCGGGCTCGAGGCGCGCGGGCAGCACTATCCGGCCCAGCTCTCCGGCGGCGAGCAGCAGCGCGTGGCCGTCGCGCGGGCGTTCGCGAACCGGCCCGCCATCCTGCTCGCGGATGAGCCGACCGGCAACCTGGACACGGCGACCGGGCAGCAGGTGATTGATCTGCTCATCCGGTTGAACCGCGATCACGGCAGCACGCTGGTCCTGGTCACGCACGATCCGGCCCTGGCCGCCTACGCCGATCGCGTCGTCCGCCTGCTGGACGGCCGGATTGCTTCGGATGAGTTACGGGCGTCCGCTCCCGGGACGCCCCCGTGAGCGCGCTTCTTCATCACATGGTCTGGCGCATGGCCTGGCGGGAAACCCGCGCCGCCTGGCGGCACTTCACCTACTTCTTTGTGTGCATTGCGCTCGGCGTGGCCGCGCTGGTGGGCGTGGGGCTCTTTGCCGCCAACATGGATCGGGCGATTCAGCGCGAGGCCCGCGGCCTGCTGGCCGCCGATGTGGAGTTGCGGATGACGCGTCCGCTGGCGCCGGACGGGGACGCCATCCTACGGACGTTCGAGGATCGCGGGATTGCCCGCATGCACGTGAGCGAGCTGGTGGCGATGGCCGCGGTGCCGAGCGGCACCCAGCTCATTGAACTCAAAGCCGTCGAGCCCGGCTATCCGTTCTACGGGAAATTGCGAGCCGAGCCTGACAATGCGTTGGGGGCTCTGTTCGGCGGCAACCGGGTGCTTGCCGAGGAAACCCTGCTGATCCGCCTCGGCCTGGAGGTCGGCGATCTGTTGAAGATCGGCCAGGTTGATTTCAGGATCGCCGGTGTCTTGAAGAAGGAGCCGGACCGGGCGGCCGGCGCGTTCAGCTTCGGTCCCCGCGTCCTGATGTCCCGGAAAAGTCTTGACGCGACCGAACTCGTCCAGCCGGGCAGCCGGGTGACGCACCGGCATCTCTTGAAGCTGCCCGAGACGCTGAGCCCGCGCGCCGTTCAGGGCGAGCTGGCGGCCACCTTTCCGGACAAGACGGTGCGGGTGAGCACCTACCAGGAGTCCCAGCCGATGCTCCGGCGGTTCCTCCGCCAGCTCACGATGTACCTTGGACTGGTTGGGTTGATCGCCCTGATGGTCGGCGGAATCGGCGTGGCCGGCAGCGTCCGCGCGTTCCTGAAGGAGAAACTGGAAACCATCGCCGTGCTAAAGGCAGTCGGCGCCGAATCCCGGATGATACTAAGCATCTATTTCACGCAAACCTTGCTGCTGGGCCTGGTCGGCAGCCTGGCCGGCGCGGCCCTGGGCGCGGCGTTGCAGATCGCCCTGCCTCCGTTGATGAAGACCTGGCTGACGATCGAGATGGAATTCCGGTTCGCGGCGCTGCCGTTCGTGCGCGGTGTGGCGATGGGGCTCCTGACGACGGCCCTGTTCGCGCTCTGGCCGTTGCTGGAAGTGCGGCATGTGCGTCCGAACCTGATCTTTCGCCGCGAGGTGAGCGAGGAGCCGGCCGGCTCTCCGGGCCGGGCGGCCTGGGTCGCCGGCGCGCTGCTCGCGCTGGCGCTGATCGGGCTGGCGCTCTGGCAGGCCGGATCGTGGCGGGCGGCCGGGCTGTTCATCGGCGCGCTTGTGGCGGCGCTGGGCCTGTTGCAGGGCGCAGCGTGGCTCGTTGTGCGACTCGCGAGGCGCCTCCCGCGATGGCAACCGCTGGTCTGGAGGCAGGGATTGACCAATCTCCATCGTCCCGGCAGCCAGGCGAAAACCATCCTGGTGTCGGTGGGAGTCGGGGTGATGGTGATCCTGGCGATCCACCTGGTGGAGCGGAACATTTTATGGGAGATCGGCGAGAACATCCCGGCCGACGCGCCGTCGTTCTTCTTCATTGATATCCAGCCCGACCAGAAGGACGCCTTCGCGCGCCTGATGGCGGAGCGCGGGCACGCCGACACGCGCCTCACGCCGCTGGTGCGCTCGAGGCTCTGGGCCCTGAATGGGCAGCCGGTCCGTCGGGAGAACCACGAGGAGCGCGAGCACGGCTGGTACTTCACGCGCGAGTACGTGCTGACCTTCCAGCAGGAACTCCCCAAGGAGAATGTCGTGACCAAGGGCCGGTGGTGGGACGGCGCAGGGCCGCCCGGGCCGGTGCGGGTGTCCGTCGAAGAGGAAGCGGCGCATCGCCTGGGGCTCGACCTCGGTTCGACGGTGGAGTTCGACATCCAGGGCGCCAAGGTCTCCGGCACGGTGGCGAGCATCAGGAAAGTGGAGTGGGGGAACATGTCCACGAACTTCTACTTCATCTTCGAGCCGGGCGCGCTCGATGGCGCGCCGATGACCTACGTCGCGACGGCCCGCGTGGATCTCCAGGAAGAGGTCCGGTTGCAGCGCGCCGTCGTCGCGGCCTTTCCGAACGTCTCGGCCATCAACATCCGGGACGTCCTGGATTCCGTGGCGCGGGTGGTGGACCGCATCAGCCTGGTCATTCGCTTCATGGCGGGCTTGAGCATGCTTGCGGGGAGCGTCGTGCTGGCCGGCGCGCTGGCCGCCACGCGGTTCCGCCGCATCTACGAGGCGATGATTTTGAAAGCGGTCGGGGCGACGCGCGGGACCGTGGCGGGCGCCTTTGCGGTGGAGTACGCGTTGCTGGGCGCCGCCGCGGGCGTGATCGGAACGGGCCTGGCCGCCGCGCTGGCCTGGGGCGTGGGGCGCTGGATCCTCGACGTGAAGTGGCTTTTCCAGCCGGCGGTGCTGGTCTGGGGAGTCGCGGCGACGATGGCGGGCACGGTCCTCGTCGGCTTCCTGTCCACGTACCGCATCCTCGGCCAGAAGCCTTTGCCGGTCCTCCGGCGGGAGTGATCTGGTGTTCGGCTTTGGGAAAAGATAGAGTGTAGGCACGATGGAATTGCCATGATGACCGAAACGACGACGATCATTCTTGCGCTGGCCTCCGGGCTTCTTTTGGGGCTGGCTGCGGCGTTTGTCTGGCGGCGGGTACGGGCCAGGACGGCCCAGGAACTCTTTCGCGAAAGTGAAGCTCAGATGAAGGAGAGTTTTCGGAGCCTTTCACTCGATGCGCTCTCGACCGCCAACGATGAATTCTTGAAATTGGCCAAGGCGAAGCTGGATTCGGCCAGGGAAGGCGATGCGAACGACCTGGACAAAAAGAAAGCGCTGATCGACCAGCAATTGCAACAGATGACCGCCAAGCTGGAAAACGTGTCCACGCTCATGAAGGATATGGAGAAGGACCGATCGGAAAAGTTCGGACAACTGGCCGGTCAATTGCAAACAGCCGGTCAGCAGACACAGGCGCTCCTGCAAACGACCAACAGTTTGCGCGAAGCGCTCTCGAGCACGAAAGCCAGGGGCCAATGGGGAGAGCGGATGGCGGAGGACGTTCTGCGGCTGGCCGGACTCATAGAAAACGTCAATTATCTGAAGCAAAAGACGATCGAAGGCGTGGGGTCGAGGCCGGATTTCACCTTTCTGTTGCCGAAGAGTCTCAGGCTGCATATGGACGTCAAATTTCCGTTGGATAACTACATTCGGTTTTTGGAAGCCGGCTCCGACGGAGAGAAAGCAAAATTCCGGAGCGATTTTCTTCGAGACGCACGAGCCAGAGTCAAGGAAATCACCACGCGCGAATATATCGATGCCGAATCCAACACCGTGGATTATGTGCTCTTGTTCATCCCCAACGAACAGATCTATGCCTTCATCCACGAGCAGGACAGCGCAATTCTCGATGAGGCAATCAGGAACAAGGTCGTGTTCTGTTCACCCATCACGCTCTTTGCGGTACTGGCGGTCATTCGCCAGGCCGTTGACAATTTCGCGCTGGAGCGCACCTCCAACGAGATCTTGTCGTTGCTCGGCGCGTTTAAGAAACAGTGGGATGAGTTTGCCGCCAAGTTCGACCTCCTCGGCAAAAAGATCGGTGATGCGATGAGAGAGTACGACGCACTCACGACCACCCGCAGGCGGCAACTCGAAAAACCTCTGCACAAGATCGAAGAGCTTAGAAGCCAGCGCGGCCTGCCAGTGGCTTCCGATGATGACAGGCCTCCTTCATCCGCAGGCGGAAGCGAAAGCTAACGTCGCTTCCCCGTGCGTACTTGCCTCCGACAAACGCCTGTGGTAGCGTAGGAATGCAATTCATCGTCGAAGGGGTCTGCGGTGGAGAGCAGAGAGAAAAGACCCCGCGCGATCGTGCCTGGCAGTAGGAATTTGATCGGTAGGCCCGCCTTGAAAGACGCCAGAGTCAGTGCGCCTTCGGTGTCTCCCTTGCCCCTCTCGTTCCTTGCTTCCAGGGCCGCGTCGCATCAGTAAAGGAGGTACCCGATGGGTACGAAGTTGTATGTGGGCGGCCTGCCCTATTCCACCACCGAGCAACAGCTCAGCGAGCTGTTCTCACAGCAGGGTTCCGTGACATCGGCGAAGGTGATCACGGACAAGTTCACCGGCCAGTCCCGGGGTTTCGGATTTGTGGAGATGACCACGGAAGAGGAGGCCCAGAAGGCCATTGCGGCGCTGAACGGCACGCAATTGGACGGCCGGACGTTGACGGTGAACGAGGCCCGGCCCCAGGAGAAACGCACCGGCGGCGGGGGAGGGGGCGATCGCGGGGCGGGCAGGCGCTGGTAGCCGGCCGCGCTGAAAAATAGAGAATGCAGGCTGGGCAGGGGCGCCGCTGGTGCTCCTGCCCATTTTTTTGAGGAGAGCCGTTTCTGATGAATGACGGGGCAGCCGGCCCGGTGGACGGCGGCGAGCAGAGCCGTCGCTGCGGCACCCGCGAGGGGGTCTTTCAGGCGATCATGCTGGGCGGCGGGGAGAATTATCTCTCCGCCTTCGCGCTGCTGCTGCACGCCTCGGCCTTTCAAGTCGGTCTGCTGTCGGCCTTGCCGCAACTGATCGGGACCTGGGCGCAACTCCTCTCCGTCAAGGCGCTGGGCTGGGTCCGGCACCGGAAGTCTCTTATCCTGACGGGCGTCGCCGGCCAGGCGTTCGTGTGGCTGCCGCTGCTGGCGCTTCCGCTCATCTTCCCGGAGCAGGGACCATGGCTGCTGATCGCCTGCGCGGTCGCCTACGTCGCCATGGGACACATCGCCATCCCTGCCTGGAACAGCCTGCTCACGGACCTTGTCGATCCCAACCGGCGTGGGGCGTACTTCGGGCATCGGGCCAGGGTGATGGCGGTCACCAGCTTTGCGGCTCTGTGCGGCGCGGGGCTGATTCTCCACTCGGCCGAGGCGTGGGAACGGCCGTGGATGGGATTCGCAGTCATTTTCCTGGCGGCCTCGGCCGCGCGCGGGGTCTCGACGATCTATCTCGCCCGGATCGACGAATCGGCCGTGCCGGTCACGCGCGAGGACGAGTTTCGCCTGCTGGCGTTTCTGCGGCGCGAACACGGCGTGAACTTCAGGCGCTTCCTCCTGTTCTCCGGGCTGATGCACGCCTGCGTGCTGATCGCGGGCCCCTATTTCGTCGTCTACATGCTCCGGGACCTCCATTTGTCGTACCTGGACTATGCCTTGTGGTTGGCCGCCGGCGTCCTCGGGCAATTCCTCACGCTGAAGCCGTGGGGGCGGCTGGGGGATCGGTACGGGAATAAGAAGGTCGTCGCGGCGACGGGGCTCCTCGTGCCGTTTCTCCCGATGCTCTACGTGGTCAGCGCGAATTTGTATTTTCTCCTCGCGGTCAATTTCGTGGGCGGCGTCATCTGGGCGGGACTCGCGCTGGGACTGCAGAACTACGTGTTCGACGCGGTCCGTCCCGAAGACCGGGCCAAGGGCGTGGCGATCTGGAACAGTGTCAACGCGGCCGGCTGGTTTGTGGGGGCGATGCTCGGGAGCGTCCTGGCTGGGGTGCTGCCCGGCAAGATCGCCCTCGCGGGACTGGCGATCCGGCCGGCGTCGAACCTGCCGTTCGTGTTCTTCATCTCGGGCCTGCTCCGGCTCGTCGTGTCGCTGAGCCTCCTGCGGACGTTTCACGAGGCCCGGCGCGTCGAGCCGATCTCCCACCGCGAGCTGGTGGCGGAGCTGCCCCTGATCAAGCCGCTCACCGAAGCCTTCGGCGGCGGCAACCGCCGCGATTCGTGATAGAATAGCGCCGGTGGAGGTGCCGTCCATCGCACGCGAAGCCGTTCGCCCCGCTGCCCATCGATTGCTTGTCTGCCCCCCGGACCATTACCGGATCGCATACGAGATCAATCCCTGGATGCGGCTGGAGCGGGCCGCCGATCCCCACGTCGCGCGGGTCCAATGGGATGCCCTGATCGCCATGCTGGAGAAGGAATGCGGGGCGATGCTCGAGCGGGTGGAGCCGGCGGCCGGTTTGCCGGACATGGTCTTTACCGCCAACGCGGGCGTCGTGACAGGACGGTCGGTGATCCTCAGCCGGTTCCGCTGTCCGGAGCGGCAGCCTGAGGAAGAACAATTCGCGCGATGGTTTGAAGATCATGGCTACGCAGCCGTCCGGCTTCCGCGCGAACTGTTTTTTGAAGGGGCGGGCGATCTTCTGGACGGCCGGGAGGTATGGTTCGGCGGGCATGGGCAACGGAGCGACATCCGTGCGTACCGCTACCTGGGATCGCTGGAGGGCCGCGACATCATCCCGCTGAAGCTTGTGGACCCGCGGTTCTACCATCTCGACACCTGCCTGTGCCCGCTGACCGGAGGCGAGGTGCTGTGGTTTCCCGGCGGGTTCGACCGGTCCGGGCGGGCGGCAATCAGGGATCTGGTGCCCCCATCAGGCCGGATCGAAGTCCCGGAAGAGGAGGCATTGCGGTTCGCCTGCAACGCGGTCTGCCTGGGGCGGCACATTGTGATGCCGGAAGGCTGCCCCGACACGATGGCGAAACTGGAAGCCCACGGCTACCGGGCCCATGCTGTCTGTCTCTCCGAGTTCATCAAGGCTGGCGGCGCGGCCAAGTGCCTGACCCTCGCGCTCCCCGGGTAGGCGTCTCCCGCGCCGGCCGTCCCGCCGTCGCGATATTTGCGCCGGCACAGGGTTTTCTGTATCATTCTCAATTATTTCCGTTGGGGGATCGTCTAGTGGTAGGACATCAGACTTTGGATCTGATTACCCAGGTTCGAATCCTGGTCCCCCAGCCAACCCTCCTCGGTTGATCCAGAACGCCCATGTCGCGGACGTGACACGGAAGGAAAAGGGGAGAGGGCCATGCCTCGAAGAGAACGCCGTCCCGGCACCACGCGCAAGCAGGCGCAGGCCCCTGCTCGCCTTCCGGACGAGCGCTATCGAAGCCTGGTGGACGCGGCGCCTGACATGATCTTTACCCTTGACGCGGACGGATCCGTCACCTCGCTGAACCCCGCCTTTGAAACCCTCACGGGCTGGCCGCGCGCCGAGTGGATCGGGGAAAGCCTTTCCTCCTTGCTGCATCCGGAGGACGCCCCTCTGGCGAAGGACTGCCTCCGGCGCGTCTTGAAGGGGGACGTACAGGCGCTGTTTGAAGTGCGCCTGCGCTCGAAGTCCGGCGCGTACCTGACAGGGGAATTCATGGCAGTCCCGCACAGGCAGGACGGGGAGGTCACCGGTGTGGACGGCATTGCGCGGGATGTGACCACCCGCAAGCAGGGCGAGCAGAAGGCGCGGCAGGCGGACAGACTGGCCGCGTTGGGCGTCCTGCTGGGCGGCGTGGCGCACGAACTGAACAATCCCCTCTTCATCATCAGCGGGTATGCCCAGTTGGCCAGGGAAAAGCTCGCCCAGCGGCTCTATGAAGACCTGCCGGCCGATCTGGAGACGATTCGGGAAGCCGGGCAGCGGGCGTCGGCGATCGTGAACCGGTTTCTGGGTGTCGCCAATCGAGCCGATGTTCCGCTCGAGCCGTGCCGGGTCGACGTCCTGGTGATGCAGGCGCTCGACCTGCTGTCCGCCCAATTCGCGCTGGATCAGATCGCGGTCCGGACGCACCTTGACGCGGACCTGCCGCAGCTGACGGCCAACGCCCAGAACCTGACCCACGTGTTCATGAACCTCTTCGCCAATGCGCGCGAGGCCATGGCGCAAGCGCATGGCCGCGGAACGCTCTCCGTCTCCGTGACCCGGGTCCCGGCCCGGACGGAATCATGGGTCGAGGTTCGAGTGACCGACGACGGCCCCGGCATCGCCGCGGCGCATCTGCCCCACATCTTCGATCTGTTCTACACCACCAAGCCGTTGGGCGTGAGCACCGGCCTGGGGCTGTCCATCTGCCACCGTATTGTCACGGAACTGGGAGGCGAACTGGTCTGCGACAGCGTTCCGGGACAGGGCGCGACGTTCATTGTCCGCCTGCCGGCGCCGATACAATCTGCAACAGGAAGCGGGAGCTAAGCGAGGAGAAGGTCATGGCGACAATCCTAATTGTGGACGATGAACGGTTGATCTGCGATCTGCTGCGGGCGGTGCTGGGTCGCCAGGGCCACGAGGTCATCACGGCCTCCAACGGCCGGGAGGGGCTTGAACTGTTCAAGCAGCACAAGCCCCGCTTCACGCTGCTGGACCTTCGCATGCCCGAGATGAACGGCATCGAGGTGCTCAAGCACATCCGCGCGATCGACCCCAAGGCCGCCGTGATGATCCTCACGGCCTGGGGATCGGACGCGTTGGAACAGCAGGCGCGCCAGCTCGGCGTGATGGATTTTCTGAGCAAGGGCCTGGCTCTCGACGTGCTCGTGGCCGCGATGGAGCGCGCGCTACCGAAGACGGTGAAAGCCGCCGCCGCGCCGGCCGCGTCTCTCACTGCGGCGCCGGCCGCTCCCGCCGCGCCGGCGGCCGAGGCCGCGCCGGTCGCGATGGACTCCATCCTGGTGGTGGACGACGAGCCGCCGATCTGCGAATTGCTTCAGCGGTTCCTGTCGCTGCGGGGGTACCGCGTCCGCGCGGCGAACGACGGCCCGCAGGCGCTGGCCGCCGTGGAGCAGGAGGTCCCGCAACTGCTCGTGCTCGACATGAACATGCCCGGCATGAACGGAGTCGAGGTCCTGCGGAAGCTGCGGGCGAAGAAATACGCCGGAGGGGTCATCCTTCTGACGACCGGCCAGGACGATAAGCTCCTGCAGGAAGCGCTGGACCTGGGTTCCGTCGATGTCATGGGGAAGCCGGTGGACCTGGAGCGGCTGGCACTGGCCATTCAGGTCGGCTGTATCCTGACGGAGCAGCAGGGGGGCGGGTCGGGGCGGAAAAAGTAGGCGCGGCGGGCGGCGTGGAAGGAATGTTGCGGCATGGGTGAGGCGCGCGGACAGGTGCTCTTCGACGCGGAACCGGACGCCGTGCTGGTGCTCTCGCGTGACGGAACGGTGCGCGAGGTGAATCCCGCCGGCCTGGCTTTGCTCCAGGCGGAGCGGCCGGATGCGGTAGTCGGCACGTCGGTCTATGCCTACGTGGCGCCGGAGCACCGGGACGCCTTTCGGGCGTTCGCCGAGCGCGTGTGCGGGGGCGAGAAGGACACGCTCGAGGTGGAAATGGTGGGTCTCAAGGGCGCCGCACGGTTGCTGGGGGTCCATGCGGTTCCCCTGCGCGCGGAGCCGGATGGACGCGACGGCCTGCTGGCGGTCACCCGCGACGTCACCCGCCTGCGGGAGACCGAGACGGCTCTCCGCGAGTCCCGGAAGATGGCGGCGGTGGGGCATCTGGCGGGAGGGTTCGCGCACGACTTCAATAACCTGCTGAATGGAATCATGGGCGGCCTCTGGATGGTGGCCACCAAGCTGGGCCCCGACCATCCAGCCACGCCGTTGGTGGCCGCCGCCGGCCAGGCGGGCCGCCGGGCCGCCGACCTCATTCGCCAGCTGCTGACCCTCGGCCGGCGCTCGAAAGGCGAGGCCCGGCTTGTGGAGCTCCCGTCCCTCAGCGAAGACGTGGCCAGGCGCCTCCGCGTGACGCTCGATCCCGGAATCGAGGTGGTCGTCCAGGCGGACCCCGGCGCCTGGCCGGTGAACGCCCATCTCGGAGAGCTGCGGCAGGCCCTGGTGCTTCTCTGCGAGAACGCCCGCGACGCGATGCCGCAGGGAGGGCGCCTGCGGATCGAGGTGAGCAATCTCACCAAGAATGAAGGCGAGTTCGTCCGTCTTGTCGTCAGCGATACCGGCACGGGCATGGACGAGGAGACCGCCGGGCGCGTGTTCGAACCGTTCTTCACGACAAAGCCGGAGGGAAAGGCCCTCGGCTTGGGGCTGACGGTCGTGCAGGCGACCATCACGCGTCTGGGGGGGACCATTGCGGTGGAGAGCGAGCCCGGGAGAGGGTCCCGGTTCGTGGTCGAAATTCCGAGGCGTGTCGAAGCGGCGGCCGCGCCCGACCCCGTGCCTCCCCAGCCCGAGGTTCGGAAGGGCAACGGCGAGGTCATCCTGGTCGTGGACGACGAGGAGATCCTCCGGCTCGTGGCGCGGGCGGCCTTGGAACAGGCCGGCTACAAGGTGGTCGAGGCGGAAGACGCCGACAACGCCGTGGCCACCTTTCAACGGGAGCGGGAACGCATTGCGGTCGTCGTGACGGATGTGAAAATGCCCGGCCGATCGGGTTTTGACGTGCTCGCCGACCTGCGCAAGTGCGATCCGAACGTGCGGGTGATTCTCTGCAGCGGCTCCCTGGCCGAAGGGGTCAAAGTGGACCTTCCCCGGCTGGGCGCGAAGGCGTACCTGCCGAAACCCTATTCCGCCAGCGATCTCGTCTCGGTCGTGCGGCAGGTGCTCGGCGCCACGTCTTAGCCCGGATGAATATGAGGGTGGGGGGCCTGAGCATGGCAGTGGGCGTGGCGATCGCGCTGGTAGCGCCGACGGTCGCCGACGGAACAGAGGAGAGTCTTGCGGAGGCCGTTGCGCGAGGACGCACTGTCTACATGGAACAGTGCGCATCCTGTCATGGTGTCCGGGGGGACGGGCGCGGGGAGGCCGCCGCATACTTGAATCCGCCGCCCAGGAATTTCACGACCGGCGTCTACAAGTTCCGCAGCACCATGAGCGGGCAGCTTCCGACCGACGACGATCTGCTCAGGACCATCACGATCGGCATCGCCGGAACATCCATGGATCGCTATGCCGAGTTGCCCGAGCGGGACCGGCGGGCGCTGGTCGTCTACCTCAAGAGCCTTTCACCCCGTTTCGACCGGGAGCAGGCCAGCACGCCGATTCCCTTGCCGCCGCCCCGTCCCCTCACAACGGAATCGGCGGTTCGTGGACGAGAGGTATACGAGCGGATGCAGTGCGCGGCTTGTCACGGGGACGGCGCGCGCGGAGACGGCCCTCTCGCCGACGACCTGAGCGACGCCGGCGGTCTGCCGATCCGGCCGGCGGACCTGACCAGGCCGCAACTCAAGGGAGGGAAGGCGCCGGAATCCGTTTACCGCTCGGTCATGACCGGACTGGACGGCACTCCTATGCCCTCGTATGGGGACTCGCTCATGCCGGAAGAGGCCTGGGATCTTGCGCTCTACATCCTCTCGCTGTCGCTCCGGGAGGGAACCCGATGAGACACGGGCTCGGACTGGGAGTGACGCTCGCACTGATCGTGGGCATCGCGCCGGAGGCGCTCTTGCGCGCGTATGAGGCGGATCCGTCTGCGGGCAAAGCGACGGTGCGCGGACAGATCACCTTGCGCGGGCAGGCGACGCCTGGCGAGCGGGTGACGGTGCTCAGAGACAGCGCATTTTGCGGCGAGACGGTGCCGAGCGAATCGTTACTGGTGGATCGCCCCTCGCGCGGCATTGCGGCCGTCGTAGTGAGTCTGGAAGGTGTGACTGTCGGGAAGCCCTTCTCCGAAGAACGACGGCTGGCGCTGGAGAACCGCGCCTGCCGGTTTTCCCCTCACGTCAAAGCGATTCAGGCCGGCAGCCAGCTGGAGATCAGCAATGCCGATCCGGTCCTGCACAACACGCATATCCGCAAATCGGACGCCACGTTCCTCAATGTAGCGCTGCCGCCCGGCGGCAAGACCATCCGAAAACCTCTGGCCGATCCCGGCCGGCTAGATGTCCGCTGCGACGCGCATCGGTTCATGCAGGCCACGATCTACGTCTTCGCGCACCCGTATTTCTCGGTCACCGACTCGGCCGGGAAATTCGAACTGACGCAGGTACCGTCCGGCACGTACCAGCTCCGGGTCTGGCACGAGACCCTGGGCATGCGCGAAAAGACCGTGACGGTTCCCGCCCAAGGCCAGACCATCGTGAACCTGGAACTGGACGTTCCGAACTAGGGGGATGCCCGGCGTGACGTTCCTGCAACGGCTTCGCGGCTCCTTCCAGACCCCAGAGGGACAATTGACGCTCGGGCTCTGCGGGCTGATCGTGCTGCTGCTGGGGACGTACGGCGCAGTGCTCATCGTCGAGCAGCAGCAAGAGCTGCGGGAGGACGCCGAGCGGCACGGATTGGAACTGGCGCGCGGGCTGTCGCTCATCGGAGCGACGGCGGTCTTGGATAATCTCTTCGTTGTGCAGGAAGCCTTGACGAGCCGGGCCGGACGCGACCCGGATATCCTGTCGGTGCTGGTCGTGGACCGCGACCAGATGGTCATCGCTTCGGACAACCCGATGCAGATCGGGGAAGTCCTGGCCGACCCCGCCATCCAGCGGGCCGGGGCCGGCGGCAAGGAGTTCGTCCTGGACCAAAGGGATGCGCAGGGTCGGGACGTGCTGGTGGTGTTCGAGCCGCTCCGTTCCGACGGCAAGTTGCTGGGATGGATCCGGGTGGACCTTTCCCTGGAGCGGGCGTGGCGGGAGGCCTATCGCACGCTCTGGAAGCAGTTGTTGGCGGTCGCTTTCCTGTTGGCTATCTCGCTATATGTGTTTCTCAAGATGGTGCGTCGGCTGAGAAGCGCGTTGCACACGAGCGAGGAAAAATACCGTCATTTCTGGGAAACCTCCACGGACGCGGTGGTCTTCATGGATATGGATCGGCGCATTCAGTTTGCCAATCCCGCCGTCAAGGATGTCTTCGGCTATGACCCTGAAGAAGTGATCGGGCGTGATATTGCGGTGCTGCAGCCCCAGCGCCTGCGTGAGGCGCATCGGGAAGGACTGGCGCGATATCTCCGGACCGGCGTCAAGAAATTGGACTGGCGCGCGACGGAAGTAGTCGGCCTTCGGAAGGACGGCACGGAAGTTCCCATCGAGATCGCGTTCAGCGATATGGAAATGGAAGGCAGGCGCTGGTTCGTCGGGTTCATGCGGGACATCACCGAGCGCAAGCGGGCCGAGGAGGCCTTGCACCAGAGCGAAGAGCAACTCCGCCAGTCGCAGAAGATGGAGGCCATCGGCAAGCTCGCGGGCGGCGTCGCGCACGACTTCAACAACCTGTTGACCGCGATCACGGGTTATAGCGATCTACTGCTGGGTCACGCGCAGTTGGACGGTCAGGCGCGGAAGAACGCCGAGGAGATCCGCAAGGCCGCATTCCGGGCCGCCTCGCTGACCCATCAGCTCCTGGCCTTCAGTCGCCGGCAGATGCTGACCTCGAAGGTGCTGAACCTCAACGCCGTCATCATGGACCTCGAGCCGATGCTGCGGCGGCTCATCGGCGAGGACATCGAGCTGACGATCGTGCCGGGTCCGGCCCTGGGCCAGGTGCAGGCGGACCCGAGCCAGATCGAGCAGATCATTCTGAACCTGGTGATCAACGCGAGGGACGCGATGCCGAGGGGCGGCAAGCTGACGATCGAAACCGCGAACGTCGAGCTGGACGAGGAGTATGCCGGCCGACATGCGGCCTTCCAACCCGGCTCCTACGTGCTGGTGGCTGTCAGCGATACCGGCATGGGCATGGACGAGGAGACTGCCGCGCGCGTCTTTGAGCCATTTTTCACGACGAAGGAGCCGGGCAAGGGCACGGGATTGGGCCTCTCCACAGTGTACGGAATTGTCAAGCAGAGCGATGGCTACATCTGGGTCTACAGCGAGCCGGGTCTGGGCACGACGTTCAAATTCTATCTGCCGCGGAGCACAAGCCTGTCGGACAAGGTCCAGGCGGATGTGGAACGCACCCAGATTCCCCAGGGCACGGAGACCATCCTGCTGGCCGAAGACGAGGACGTCGTCCGGACCTTGGTCGGCAGCATCCTCCAAGACGGTGGCTACACGGTGCTGGCGGCGAGCCACAGCGAAGAAGCGTTCCGTATCAGCGGGCGGCACGACGGGACGATCGACCTGATGGTGACGGACGTGGTGATGCCCGGCATGAGCGGCCGCGAGCTGGCCGAACGGCTGGCGTCGTTGCGCCCCCAGATGAAGGTGCTCTACATCTCGGGGTACACCGACGACGCCATCGTCCGCCACGGCGTGCAGGCCGAAGGCACGGCTTTTCTCCAGAAACCCTTTACGCCGGACGTGCTGCTCCGCAAAGTGCGCGAAGTGCTGGAGACACCCGTGAAGGGGCGCGTGGCATGAAGATCCTCGTCGTGGACGATGAGGCGCCCATCCGGGACATCTGCAACCAGGCGCTCGGCTTGGCCGGGTATGAGGTCGCGACGGCCGCGTCCGGAGAGGACGCCGTACGGATTCTGGACCGGGGCTGGGATATCGTCCTGACCGACTTCGCCATGCCGGGCAAGGTCGACGGGGGCGAGCTGATGTGGCGCGTGAAGTCGGTCGGGGACGCCGACGTCATCATCATGACCGCCTATCCCGCGTTCGAGACGGCCATGCAGGCGATCAAAAGCGGGGCGTTCGACTATCTGATCAAGCCCTTTACCCTCGAGACGCTCCTGATGGCCGTGAAGCGGTGTGCGGACAAGCGCGAACTCTCCCAGGAACTCGCCCGTGAAAAAATCCTCCGGGAGGAACTCGATCAGGCCTACACCAAGCTGGAGCGGATGGAGGAAGTCCGGGAAGCCTTCGGGCAGTTCGTCACGCCGGAAGTCGCCGAGTATGTCCTGGCCCATCCCCAGGACTTCTTGAAGCGCGGCGAACGGAAGGAGGTGACGGTGCTGTTCGCGGACGTCAGGGGATTCACGCCGTTTTCCGCCGGCGTGCCTCCGGAAGAAGTGGTCTCGGCTCTGAACGACATCTCAGCCCTGGTCATCGACGCGATTCAACGCGAGGGCGGGATCCTCAACAAGTTCATCGGGGACGGCTTGATGGCGTTGTTCGGCGCTCCGGTCCCGAATAAAGACCATGCGGTGGCCGCCGCTCGGGCCGCGCTCCTGGCCAGAGACGCGGTCGAGGCCCGGTCCGAAGCGGGACGCAAGCTGGGGCAGGTTCCGCTGCGGATCGGGATCGGCTTGAACACCGGCGAGGTGGTGGCCGGCTGCGTGGGGACGAAGGAGCGGGCCGAGTACAGCGTCATCGGCCACGCCGTGAACCTGGCCGCCCGCCTTGAGAAGACGGCCGCGCCGGGGCAGATCCTGTTGGGCCCCGAGACCAGCAAACTCCTCCAGGGGTCGTTCGAGATGAGCGGAACGATCACCTTGAAGCTGTCGGGGGTTCCCGAGCCCGTCCCTGTCACGGAACTGATCGACCTGAAGCGGCCGGACTAAGGGGCGGGCGGAGTCACTCTGAAGCCCCCTGCCGGATGGGGGCCTGTTCCTTCTCCAGGTGGCGGTAGTACCGCCACAGATAATCGTGGTAGTCGTCGAGCGTGGCCAGCAGGTAGTGCACCTCGACGGCGTCGTTGCCCTCGATCGCTTTGACCATGCGGTCTTCGAGAAACACCGCCATCTGCCTGGTCTTCTCGATGGCGGTGAACTGCTTGAGCGGCCCGCCGATCTTATAGTCTGGCATTGCAGGGACTCCTTTCAAAGCCGGCCGTGCCCACCGTCTCAACCCGCTCGCGTCGGTCGCTGAAGGAACAGGATGTACGCCAGCAGCGTGGGCAGTGGAGCCAGGGCGAACGGCAGCAACCACGGCCACACGTTCACCCCGCGGACCTTGGCCTGATCGAACATCCAGATGAACACCCACACGACAAGCAGGCTGTAGTTGGCCAGGATGTATTGAATCGTGTGGGGGCGGATGCCGCTGGGACCGCTCCCCATGGTCTGCGAAAGCAGAAAGGCCTCGAGCACGGCAAAGAGAACCAGCGCGGCGATGGCGAACCGTTTGCTCCAGACGAACATAAATCCCCCTAGGGTGAGATGTGTGGATGGCCTGCATGAAGCACGCCGACGCCCTATGCTAGAATATTATGGAGCGTTCGTAAAGCCCATAAGCCGGAGGACGTCTTTCATGCGCAGGAGAGGGGGGGTACTGGTGGCTGCCGTCTGTGCGCTCGCCATGCAGGCGCCCGACGTGTGCGCCTTTCAGCTGGCCGAACCCAGGAGCGGGGCGGTGCTCAGGCCGGGCGACGCGATGAAGGTGAGAGTCGAAATCCCGCCCGGGCTCCCCGTCGTGCAGGTTGCCTACACGCTCTACGAGGAGGATCGCGCTCCGGAGGACAAAGTGGACGCCCCGCCCCAGGCCGTGGCGCAGGCGCCTCCGTTCGAGGCGACCCTGCAGGTTCCCCTTGAAGCGGCGGGCGGCATGCGTCTTCTCGCCGTGGCCCGGGTGGCGGAGCGGCGGGGGCAATACGTGTTGTTCGACGAAGTCACCTTCCGGGTCGAACCCGATGCCGCGCTGGCCGGTCTGCAGGCGGAGATGCCGGTTCGATTCAGCGAAACCCTGGGCGAGGTCAAGTTTTTGAGCGTCCGGGGGAAGTACGCGGACAAGGTCGTGCGGGATCTGACCCCCGGCCATGCGGGGACGGCCTACCGGTCCAGCAACGACCGCATCGTGCGGGTCAATCCGGATGGGCGCGCGCAGGCCGTCGGCGTCGGGGACGCCGAGATCGTTGCGGTCAACAACAGGAGGGAGTGTAAGATTCGCGTCGTGGTGCAGCCGGAAAATCGCGAGAATCGCCCTCCGGTGGCCCACGCCGGGACCGACCAGACCGTGAAGCAGGGCACGCGGGTCCGGCTCGATGCGCTCCTCAGCGCGGACCCGGAAGGGAAGAATCCGCTCTACTACTGGTCTCAGGTGCGGGGCATGCCGGTGGCCATCCAGGATCCGCTGACGCTCCGCCCCTTCTTCGTCGCGCCGGTCGTGACGGCGCCCCGTCTCCTGCGGTTCCGTCTGGTCGTGAAGGATGAAGAGGGGGCCGAGAGCTTTCCCGCCTATGTCGACGTCACGGTCGTGCCCTAATTGATGACGCGGTGGCCGCGGCCCTCCAGGCACCGGCTGTAGCTCCGTTTGTACTCATGCTCGGCGGCGCTGCCCTGCTTGACGCCGCCGCCGGCCCCGCCGATCGCCGAGCCCAGCGCGGCGCCGTGTCCGGGGCTCCCGCCAACTGCGCCGATCACGGCCCCGGCCGCCGCTCCGATGACGGCGCCGCCGGCGGTGCCTTTGGCGGCTTCGGTCGCCGTGCCTCCCGACGCCTTGCTCGCCAGTTCCTTGCATTCGGCGAGATCCCGGTTCAGCGTGTCAGGGTGCGTGTCCGCGCGCGGATCAACGGTCGGTTCCCACCCGCCGTACGACGCGCACCCGCCCAGCCACAGTGCGGCGATGCCGACGGCCGCGAGTCTGGTCACGGTACGGCTATTCACAGGCTCCCTGTGCGACGTAGAGGAGATAGTTGCCCATGCCGTGGAGGTCCACTTGTTCCTGACGATTGAGATGATACACCATCGTCATTTCGTACTCGTCCTTCGTGCTCACCGGGAAGCCCTTGGCGTTGCTGTACACCTGATGGGGAAGGAATCCGCGCAGGTTCCCGTTGCTCTCGACATCCGGCACGCTTCGCAGCAGGGTCTGATTGGTAGTCTTGTTGTCGAGGGCGACCAGCAGCAGGCCGTCGTGCCCGTGGGGGTAGGCGTACTTGACGCATCCATCCACGGTGAACTTGAGGGGCTTGGAGTCGACCTGGACCACGCCCGCCTTCAATTCCCGGCCCTCGTCCGATTCGTTGGCGGGGCGTTTGCCGAACTGGCTGTAACAGACCACGTTGACGCCCACCGTGTAGGCCTTGACCGGCTTGACGGGGGTGTTATCGGGAGCCAGGTCCATGGTGAAGGTGGCCATGACGTCCTTTGTCGGCGGAACCTTATGGTAGAAGGCCACGATCGCAACCAGCTTGCTGTTCTTTTTAATGGGCACGCCGTAGCCCGGTGGGAATTTGGCGTCCGTGACTTCGATGCCGGCTCCGGCAAAATACGTCGGCTCTCCGGGGCAGGACAGGCTCTTTTCCTCGAGGTTCTGGAGCAGAATATGGTGCAGGTACTGGCCCGGCAGCTCCTTGCCGTCCTTGGTGAAGATCCGAGACCTGTAGCCGGTCACGTGCATGTCCTTGGGGGCTTTGAAAGAGTAAATCGGAATGCTGGACGCCAGTTCGCCGCTGTGCCCGGCCGGCAGGTCGATCGGCCCGAAGGTCAGGACCAACGCATTGCCTTCCAGCGTGACCGTCGTGGCGGCTTTGGCTGGAGGCGCCGTCGGCGGATGGCCGTGAGGGAGGGCGTCGGCGAAGGCCGGCGCAACGCCGAGCAGCGAGGCACACAGGATGAGCGCGAAACGGAGCATACAACCTCCCGGGGAAAAGGGTACAATGTCGTTATCATACCCGACCGGAGAAGGAGGCCTCAACGGGAATGTTGTCATGGCGTGAAAATTGTCTCGCGGTGTCCGTTTTTGTATGGTTGATGATCGTCATGTCGGGCGCGACGCTCCTCGCGGCTGATCCCTTTGCCGTCGAAGCGCCGATTGCCGCCGACGGTGTCCAGCGCGCCGTGGTCGAGGCCGACAGCTATGACTTCACGCCCCGCCATCTCGTCGTGCGGGCGGGCAAGCCGGTTGAGCTGACCGTCAAGAGCCTGACCTGGCTCGTCCCGCACACCGTCGTGATTGACGACCCGCGTTCAGGCCTCGTGATCCATGAAGAGGTTCCGGCGGGAGGGAGCGTGACGGTCAGGTTCACGCCGGCGGTGACGGGGACCTTCGCGATCTATTGCGACAAGAAACTGCCCTTCTTCAAGAGCCACCGGGAGAAGGGCATGGAGGGCGTGCTGGAGGTCAGGTAAAGAGCGCCTTGATCCGTTCCCAGAGGCCGGGCCTCGATCCGTGGGCCGGTGAGCCCGCAGGGCTGGTCTTGGCGGGCGCCGTGATCGGGCGGGCCTGCAGCACGTGGAGCCTGCCGCCGGCAAATGCCCATTCCATGTCGATGGGGCAACCGTACCGGCGTTCGATCGCACACAGGGTTTCCGTGAGGGTCTGGAGCTGGCCGTCCTGCAGCGACAGCTGGTCGTGCCGGGGATCCTCCCGCTCGTGCGTGCCGCCGCTCGAGAGCAGCACCGAGGCCCGTTCCTTCCGCCCCACGCGGCGCTCCAGAATCGTCCGCGTCCGCTTGTCCACGACGAAATGATCGGGGGTGACCCGGCCGGCGACGACGGTCTCGCCGAGCCCCCAGTTCGATTCGAACACCGCCTGGTCCGGCTCGCCCGTCTGCGGGTGCGCCGAGAATCCGACGCCGGAGACCTCGCTGGCGACCTGCTCCTGGACGACGACGGCGATGCGGGGCTCGAGGTGGTCGACGCCGCGTTCGCGCTTGTACGTGATGATGCGGGCGTCCAGGCAGGACGCGAACGCGGTGTGGATCGCGGCTTCCAGCCGGTCGGACGGCACTCCCAGCACCGTCTCGTAGCACCCGGCGAAGGACGCGCCTGACAGGTCTTCCTCCGGCGAGGACGACCGCACGGCAAAGAGAGTCTTCTCCTCGAAGGCGAACAAGGCCTCCCGGAGGCGCTTCTTTTGTTCGGGATTCAACTCATAGCCGCTGCTGATCTGCTTCAGCCGCTGGCACGCCTCGCGAAGGCCGGCCGGGTCCGCTGCGGGAAAGTTCTTCCAGGCCGGCGTGGCTTTCAGCAGGACGAACCACGGCTCGAAGAACGAAACCGCCAGCACGAAGCCGTTCGGGACGGGGAGTCCCGCCTGGTGGAGCGTGATGAGGGCCAGCCCCTTGCCGCCGACGTCAGCCGCGGCGGGCAGGGGCCGGTCGCCGAACCGGTAGAGAAGTTTCAATCCCTGCTTACGCCAGGCGCTTCAGCGCCGCGATCCGCTCCTCGATGGGCGGGTGCGTGGCGAACAGGTTCATCCACCCGCCGGCGCTGCCGGAGATCTTCATCGTGGCGAGCGCGTCCTGCGTTGCGTATTCCACCTGCGCGGCCTCGACATAGCGTTGAATGCTCTCCAGCGCCGAAATCATGGGCGCCGGCCCGTAGGCCTTGCCCGAGAACTTGTCGGCCTCGAACTCGCGCCGGCGCGAGAACCAGTTGATGACGACCATGGCCAGGATGCTCAGGACGATCTGGAGCACGATGGAGGCGACGATCCCGAGACCCGCCTGGTCGCGCTCCTCGAACATCCGGCGCACCCACATGGCGATGAAGTACACGAAGGTGTTCATCAGGCCCGCCAGCACGGTGGTGGTGAACATGTCACCGTTCCAGACATGGCCCATCTCGTGCGCGAGGACCGAGCGGACTTCCTCCTCGTTCAGGGTTTCCAGGAGGCCGGTGGACACCGCCACCATGGCGTTGTTCTTGGTCGGCCCGGTCGCGAAGGCGTTCGGGTCCGGCGCGTTGTAGATCCAGACCTCCGGCATCTGGATGTGCAGCCGCTGGGCAAGCTCGTGGACGGTCCGGAACACCACTTCCTCCTGGCGGGTCTTGGGCTCGGTGATCTGGTAACAGTCGTCCAGCATGGCCCGGGCGAACTGTTTGGAGAAGGCCAGCGAGATGAACGCGCCGCCGAAGCCGAGGACGGCGGCATAGAGCAGCATGTACTCGTTGACGGACCCGCGGATATCGATGCCAAAGGCCGGCAGCACGATGTTCGCCAGCACCTGGAAGACGATGTACAGGGTGATGGAAATCAGAATGTTCGCAACCAGCAACAACCCGATCCCCTTCAACTTTTTAAGCATCTGATCTCTTCCTCCTTCATGTGCGGGGTTAGTCAATGGAGCCGCACGCGTACCTGATAATGTTACCATCGCATGGCCCCGTGTCAAGGCCTTCCGCCGCGATCTTCTTGACCGGAGCGGACTGAAAGGGTACAAATCTTTCAAATGGTTACGCGGGCCACCGCACAGACCCTCCTGCGTCCGCTGCTCAAATCCGTTTCGCGCTCCTTTTACCTCACCCTGGCCGTCGTTCCGGGCGACGTCAGGGCCCAGGTCGGCGCGGCTTACCTACTGGCCCGCGCGACCGATACCATCGCGGACACCGACCTGATCGAGCGTCCGCGCCGGCTCCAGTACCTGGCCCGGATCCGGGAGTGGATCATGGACCTTGCGACGCATCGGGAAGCCGTGCGGGAGGTCCAGGCGGCGCTCCTCGATTCCGGAACCGATTCTGCCGAACGGGCCTTGCTGTCACATTTGGAAGAGTGTGGGGCCTTGCTGGAGTCGTTCGCGCCGGAAGACCAGGCCTTGATTCGCCGGGTGCTCGGGATCTTGACCCAGGGCATGCAGAAGGATTTAACGGAATTCCCGGGTGCAAACGCGCAGTCACTGGCCGCGTTGAAGACGATGGCCGACCTGGACCTGTACACCTATAACGCCGCCGGCTGTGTCGGCGAGTTCTGGACCAGGCTCATGTGCGCGCATCGGGCGGCCCTGCGGGACTGGGACGTCGAGCGGATGGCGCAGACGGGAGTCCGGTTCGGCAAAGGGCTGCAATACACCAACGTTCTGCGCGACATTCCGGCGGACCTGAGGCGCGGTCGGTGCTACATTCCCATCGAATTGCTGGAGCAGGCGGGGCTGAAGCCGGCCGACCTGCTCGATCCGGCCGCGCTCCCGAAATTCAAGCCCCTGCGCGATCGGCTTCTGCGCATTGCGCTGGAGCACCTCGATCAGGGGTGGCTCTATACGATGGCCATACCCTGTGGCGAAGTGCGCTTGCGCCTGGCCTGCGCCTGGCCGATCCTCTTCGCGGTGAAGACCCTGCAGCGCATCAGCGTCTCGGAAAGCTTGCTGGACCCGGGAACGATGTTGAAGATGAGCAGAGGAGAGGTCTACCGCATCATGGCGCTGACGGCCGGCACGCTCGGCTGCGCCCGCACCCTCACCGCCTACTACGGCCACCTCCGCAAACGCGTGGCCTGCTGAGCCTACTTGGCTGGCGGCGTCTTCGTCGGCTCGAGGAGTTTCTCGCCCCGGCGGAAGACGGCGAAGATGGCTTGCGAGGGGCAGGCGTCGAGGCAGAGGCGGCAGGTTTCGATGCAGCGCGACGAGTCGAACTTGAACGGCGGCGTGGAGAGCCAGGCGCCGGTCGGGCAGACCGGGATGCAGATCGCGTTGTGGGTGCAGCGGTCGGGGTGGCGGACCAGGTGATCTCTCTTGACCAGCATGGGTTTGACTCCTTCGAACAGGGCCCGCGAAAAAAGCTCAAAGATGTCCTTCGCCGGCGTCGTCATGGTTTCAAGGGATCGAGTGATTGCTTCGGCGGTTCGTGTCCGGGCATGAGGAGGCGCGTGACGAGCTGTCCTCCGACGACGTGCTTTTCCACGATCTCGGTCACGTCCGCCTCGGTGCCAGCCCAATACCAGACGCCTTCCGGGTACACGACGATGCTGGGCCCGTACTCGCAATGATCCAGGCAGCCGGCCTTGTTCGCCCGGACGATCCCCTTCAGCCCCAGCCGGTCCACTTCCTTCTTCATGAACTCCTGCAGCTTCACCGACCCGTTGTCCGCGCAGCAGCCCCGGGGATCGCCCTTGGGGCGCTGGTTGATGCACATGAAGATGTGGCGCTTGAAGTCGGGCATGTCAGCCGCGGCGGGATTCGAGCGCGCGGGCGAGGGCCGACACCTCGTCGGGTTTCAGCAGCGTCTGCTTGAGCGCGTTGGCGGCGATCATGGCCGCGATCTCCTTCACGCGCAGCATCGCCCGGTCGAGTTGGTCGCCCTGGCCGAGCGCCGAGGCGGTCCCTTTCGACAGCTTGTCGAACTCGCCCTTGATGTCCCGGAAGTCGCGCTGGAGGTTCTTCTCGACCGAACAGGCGTCGCAGTACCACTTGGGGCTCACGTCGGCGCTCGGCGAGAGCCGGTCGTAGACGCGCCCGAAGAAGTCGCGGCCCAGCGAGACCTTCATGAGCGGGACGTCGGTGGCGCTGCAGCCGTCGCACTTGCCGGCCGACGGCGGGGCGGTGTTGGCATTCAGCATGAGTCGTTCACCCTCCCAAGGCGGTCGAATCTTACACCAAAGCGCGAAAGGGTGTCTATTGTGATTTGGAACGCTATCAGCGAAAATGAGAGCATGAGGATTCGAATTTTAATCACGGCTGCGGTTGGCCTGTGGCTGCCGCTGGCCGCCGCGCAGGCGGTGGAGCTGGACGCGGCGGTGGAGGCCAAACGGCTGGCGGACGGCCTCACGAGGCTCTGCGGCCTGTGGGACTGGACGGTGCATTCCCACAGCAGGAATCACCGGGAGGCGAAGTCCAAGATCGTCCTGCCGTCGTCTCAGGCGGCCGGCATCGAAGGACCGTCGCCGACGGAAATCCGGATCTACGGCGATGCCGTGTATTTCCGCTGGGACTTCCCCGGCGGGTACCAGGAAGACAGCATGTTACTCACCGAGAACCGGCGTCTTGAAGGCACGTTCCGGACGTCGACCGGGTCGGTCGGCGCAATCAATGGAAAGAAACTGTCATCGTGCCAGGCAATCGGATCAGGCGCGCCGGAGGGCAAACCATGATCATTGGTGTGCCCAAAGAGATCAAGGACCATGAGTTCCGCGTTGGCCTGACGCCGGGAGGCGTGCGGGCGCTGGCGCAGGCCGGCCACCGGGTGCTGGTGGAAGCCGGGGCGGGCGTCGGCAGCGGGCTTGACGATGCGCAGTACAAGGCGGCCGGCGCCGACCTGGCCGCCGACAAGAAGGCCCTGTTCGAGCGCGCGGACCTTATCGTGAAGGTCAAGGAACCGCTGGAATCGGAGTGCCCGCTCTTTCGAAAGGGGCAGGCGCTCTTCGCGTACCTCCACCTGGCTGCGGACCGGCGTTTGACCGAGGCCCTGCTGGAGCGGCAAGTCTTCGCCATCGCCTATGAGACCGTCGAGCGGCCCGACCGCAGCCTGCCGCTTCTCAAGCCGATGAGCGAGGTGGCCGGGCGGCTCTCGGTACAGATCGGCGCGCACTATCTGGAGCGCACGCAGGGCGGTCGCGGCATCCTGCTCGGCGGCGTGCCGGGCGTGGCGAGCGGGAAGGTGGTGGTCCTTGGCGCGGGCGTAGTGGGGACGCAGGCGATCCGGATTGCAGTCGGTCTGGGCGCGCAGGTGACGGTCTTCAACCTGGATCGGGGTCGGCTGGAAGCGCTGGACGCCTTCTATCAGGGGCGGCTCGTGACGATGGCCTCGGACCCGGCCTGGATCGAGACGGCGGTGCTCGAGGCAGACCTGGTGATCGGCGCCGTGATGGTGACGGGCGCGAGGACGCCGTCTCGAT
>SCTG01000012.1 GCA_004298335.1 Nitrospirota bacterium | reverse complement strand
GTTTCTCACGGACCACATGGTCCTGGACGTTCCCGCCGGCGCCACGGCCGAAGCGAAAGCGGAGACCGAGACGGACAAGGCGGGCGCGGAGGCTGTCAAAGCAGAAGCCAAGCCGGAAGCGGTAAAAGCCCAGCCTGCGGCCAAAGGAACGAAGCAGAAAGTCCCGACGCGCCTCGCCACTCCTCGCAACACCCCCCCCACAAGCGTGTCAAAGTAAGCGCTCCTTTTCACGGAATTCTCGTCGACAGTTCCTGCTTCTTGCCGTCGCGCAGAATCGTGACCTTGATCTCCGCGCCAGAACGCAGATGGCTCAGCTCCTCCCGGATCACCTTGGTGCTCTTCTTGCTCTCCATGATCGGGATCCCCTGCACCTCGAGCAGGATGTCGCCGCCGATGATCAGCGCCTCGCCTTCGATGATGGCCCGCAGCGTGCCGGGGCGCAGGCCGATCTGTTCCGCGAATGATTTCGAGGCGACCCCCTGCACGAGCAGCCCGGCCGGCTGCGGCAGATTGAAGACCCGCGCCAGTTCGCCGATCAACATATAGCCGTGGATGCCGCTCCAGAACGGGCTGCGCTCGAGCAGGATGCGGCGCGCCATGTCGGAGGTCACGACGAACCCCATCCCTTCGAAGCCTCCGGATTTGGACAGCATGTGGCTGACGATGCCGACTATTTGACCTTGCATGTTGAACATCGGCCCGCCGGAGTTTCCGGGGTTGATGGCCGCATCGGTCTGGAAAAAATCCGACCGCGAGATGCCGCTGTACACCGTATTCTGGTTCCGGTGGGCGCTGATGTGGCCGACGGTCAGCGTGTGGGTCAACCCCAGCGGGGCGCCGATGATGAACACTTCCTCGCCGACTTCGACCTTTTCCGAATCGCCGAGCGTGGCGAAGACCGCATTGGCGGGCAGCCGGGCCAGCTGGAGGAGTGCGACGTCGGCCGTCGGTTCCGAGGACACGACTTTGGCGGGGATCAGTTCACCGTTGAGGAATTCCACCGTGATGTCGTCCGCGATCTGCACGACGTGGGAGGCCGTCATCACCTTGCCGTCCGCCGAGATCAGCACGCCGGAGCCCAGGCCGGGCATGCTGACGAGCTGGCGTTCGGGGCCGGCCGCCATCTGTTTCTGCGTCGTCCGCACGACGACGACGGCATTGTTCACCCGTTTGAAGACCTGGCTGAGCGGTTCGGCCGCGGCCGGCGCTGCGGACCCCGCCAGCAGGACACCCACCAGCATCATCAGTATGCGCGTTCTCATAGGTGCCTCCGGGGCGTGAGCGGTATCAGGACAGGGCGGCCTGCAGCCGTTCCTTCAGGCGGGCGGCGGCATCGGCGGGGCCCAGTTTGGTGACGGCGCCGGTGCGGCGCTCCTTGAGTTCGATCTGGCCGTCCTTCAGGCCCTTGTCGCCGATCACCACGTGGTAGGGGCAGCCGATCAGGTCGGCGTCGTTGAACTTCACGCCGGGGCGTTCGTCCCGGTCGTCCAGCAACACATCCATCCCGGCCTTCTCCAGTTCCGCTTCCAACGCATGGGCCGCGTCCAGGACGGCGCCCGGTTTGCCGGCCAGCGGCAGGACGTGGACGTGGAACGGCGCGATCGGCGCCGGCCAGATGATGCCCTTGGCGTCGTGGTTCTGCTCGATGGCGGCGGCGGCGGTCCGCCCCACGCCGATCCCGTAGCAGCCCATCACGATGGCCCGATCCTGGCCTTGCTTGTCCAGATAGACGGCCTTCATCTTCTCGCTGTACTTGGTGCCCAGCATGAAGACGTGGCCGACCTCGATGCCGCGGACGATGCGGAGCGGCTTGGCGCAGCGGGGGCAGGCTTCGCCGCCGGTCGCGTTGCGCACCGCGGCGTGTTCCACGTTGGCGGCGTACTCGCACGCGTCGCACACGGCGATGCCGTCCTCGCCGGTGTCGGCCAAGACCATGAACTCGTGCGACGACGTGCCGCCGATCAGGCCCGTGTCGGCCTCCACCGGCCGGAAGGTGAGCCCGCAGCGCGTGAAGATGGTCCGGTACGCCTCGTACATCTTCCGGTAGCTCTCCTTCGCGCCGGCGTCGTCGGCGTCGAACGAGTAGGCGTCCTTCATGATGAATTCGCGCCCGCGCATCAGCCCGAAGCGCGGACGGATCTCGTCCCGGAACTTGGTCTGGATCTGGTAGAAGGTGGCCGGCAGCTGCCGGTAGGAGCGGACTTCGCGCCGGACGAGATCGGTGATGATTTCCTCGTGCGTCGGCCCGAGGCAGAAGTCCCGCTCGTGGCGGTCCTTCAGACGGAAGAGCTCCTTGCCGTAGAAGTCCCAGCGGCCGGTCTCCTGCCAGAGCTCCGCCGGCGCGGCGATGGGCATGAGGACTTCCTGCGCCCCGGTCTTGTTCAGCTCCTCGCGGATGATGCGCTCGACCTTGCGGATCACGCGCAGGCCGAGCGGCAGGTAGGTGTACACGCCGGCGGCGACCTTGCGGATCAGGCCGGCGCGCAGCATCAGCTTGTGGCTGACGATCTCCGCTTCCCCCGGCTCGTCCCGGAGGGTGGGAATCAGGAGCCCCGACTGGCGCATGGCATTACTTGAACCAGAGGTTGACGATGTCGTTGCGGAAGGCAAAGAGCATGAGGCAGATCAGCAGGAAGAGCCCGACCTGCTGGGCCAGCTCGCGGCTGCGGATGCTCAGGGGCTGGCGCTTGATGGCCTCGATCGCGAAGAACGCCAGGTGGCCGCCGTCGAGGATCGGGATCGGCAGCAGGTTCAGCACGCCGAGGTTGATGCTGAGGATGGCGATGAGGAAGAGATAGTT
The DNA here is from genome assembly GCA_004298335.1 of Nitrospirota bacterium. GTDB lineage: Bacteria > Nitrospirota > Nitrospiria > Nitrospirales > NS-4 > SCTG01. Next base: position 40,797 of record SCTG01000012.1, on the reverse strand, counting down.
CGAGGCGCCCTGCGTCGCGGCGTCGCCGGAGATCTTGGCGATCGTCAGCGGGCCGCCGATGTTGTCGGCCGAGATCTCGCGCGTGATCATCTTGGCGATGCCCACCACGGTCAGCTTGATCCAGCCCCAGGTGGCGTCCAGCCCGTCGATCGGCGCCATGAGAACGTGGTCGCTCCTGAAGACGGCCTTGTTCGCCTTGATGATGCCCATCTGCCCGACGGCGACTTCGGTCCCGTCGGCCAGCTTTTCCTTGCGCGAGGCCGGCGTGACCGTGAGGGCCTCGGTCCGCCCGTTACGTTCGACGACGATCTTCAGCGGCGCGCCGGGGCTGCGCTTGACGAGGTCCGTCATCTCCTGCCAGGTGGCGATGGGCTTGTCGCCGATCTGGACGATCCGGTCGCCCGCGCGCATGCCGCCGGCCTCGGCGGGGGAGCCCGCGACGACCGTCTCCACGTTCGACGTCAGGTCGGCGAAGGAGGGGACGAAGAGCGGCGCGCCGGTGGCCAGCCAGGCGGTGAAGATGACATAGGCCAGCAGGAGATTGAAGACAGGGCCGGCCGACACGATCAGGGTGCGCTTGAGAAGCGACGCGTGGGCGAACGAGCGATGCCTGTCCGCCTCGCTCACTTCGGGATCGCTGAGGTCCTCGCCCAGCATCTTGACGTAGCCGCCGAGGGGGATCGCCGAGAGGACGTACTCGGTCTCGCCGACCTGCCGGCCCGCCAGCTTCGGCCCGAAGCCGATGGAGAACTTCAGGACCTTGACCCCGGAGCGCCGGGCGACCCAGAAATGGCCGAACTCGTGGAAGGCCACGAGCGCGCCGAGCGCGACCACGAACGCGAGCGTATAGAATCCGTAATGTTGGATGGCTTGCATCGCGTCACTATACCATAAACGAGCGCGCGGTTACCGCACCGCGGCGGCCGCGAGGGACTCGACGATCTCGCCGGCCTTCGCGCGCGCCCACGCGTCCGCGCCCAGCGCGTCCTCGAGCGCCGAGACTTCCACCGGCTTGTGCGCGTCCATCGTCCGGCGGATCGTCTCGGCGATGCCGAGGAAGCCGATCCGGCGGTCGAGGAAGGCCTGCACGGCCACTTCGTTGGCGGCGTTCAGCACGGCGGGCATCGTGCCCCCGACCTGCAGGGCTTCGTAGCCGAACCCAAGACAGGGGAAGCGGTCGTGGTCCGGGTTGAAGAACGTCAGTGTGCCGATCTGCGCCAGGTTGAGCGAGGGCAGGTCCAGCGGCACGCGCGCCGGGTAGTTCATGGCGTAGGCGATGGGCGTCCGCATGTCGGGCAGGCCGAGCTGGGCGATCACCGAGCGGTCCTGGTACTCGACGAGCGAATGGATGATGCTCTCGCGATGGACCACCACCTCGATCTTCGAGGCGGGGATGTCGAAGAGCCAATGCGCCTCCACGACCTCCAGGCCCTTGTTCATGAGGGTCGCCGAATCGATCGTGATCTTGTCGCCCATCTTCCAGTTGGGGTGCTTCAGCGCCTGCTCGACCGTCACGCGGCGCAGCTCTTCCTTCGTCAGGTTCCAGAGCGGGCCGCCGGACGCGGTCAGGATCAATCGCAGGATGTCTTCGACGCGGTGCCCCTCCATGGATTGGAAGAGCGCGCTGTGCTCGCTGTCCACCGGGAAGATCCGGACGCCGTGCTTGCGGGCCTCGTCCTGCATGAGCCGCCCGGCCATCACCATCGGCTCCTTGTTGGCGAGCGCGATGAACTTGCCGGCCGTGATCGCGGCGAGCGTGGGCACGAGGCCGGCGCCGCCGACAATGGCCGAGATGACGAGGTCGGCGTCCGGCGCCGTCGCGACCTGCCGGAGCCCGTCCGTGCCGCTCAGGATCGTCGTCTTGAGCCCCTTGCAGCGCGCGCGCAGGCGCTCTGCGGCGGCATCGTCGGCCATGGCGACGGCGGCCGGCGAGAAAGTCCGGATCTGCTCTTCGAGCTTCTCGACATTGGTGCCCGCCGTGAGCCCGACCGCCCGGAACTTGTCGGGGAACTTGGCGATGATGTCGAGCGTGCTGGTGCCGATGGAGCCGGTGGAGCCCAGGATGACGATCTGTTTCATAGGATCAGAGAGTCCGCACCGTGAGGAGGTAATAGTAGAGTACCGGCGCGGTGAAGATCAAGCTGTCGACGCGGTCGAGCAGGCCGCCGTGGCCGGGGATGATCCCGCCGGAGTCCTTCACGCCGGCGCTGCGCTTCAGGACGGACTCGCAGAGATCGCCGAGCGGGGCCGCGACGCCGACCAGCAGGCCAAGGATGGCGGCGTCGCGCGCGTCGAGTGATGCCAGGAACCACGCCCGGCACGCGAACGCGGCGGCGACCGATCCGAGCAGTCCACCCACCGCGCCTTCCCAGGTCTTCTTGGGGCTGATGCGCGGGGCCATCGGATGCCGTCCCATGAAGGTGCCGACGTAGTAGGCCGCGGTGTCGTTGGCCCAGGTCACCAGGAACAGAAAGAAGATCAGGAAGGGCCCGTCGGCCATCTGCCGGACGAGGATCAGGTGCCCGAGGAGCCAGGCCACGTAGAAGACGCCGAACGCGATGACGGCCGTGTCCAGGAGGCCGGCCTTGAGCTCCCGTCCCGCCAGGACGTGGCTCAGCAGAATCGCCATGACGATGAAGGTGACGGTCGCGGGCTCGGTCAGGAGGCCGGGCACGGCGAAGCCCGCCGTGACCAGGAGGCCCAGGCCGAGCCCAAGGCCCATGGGGGGAGAATAGGGGACCGGAAAATGAAACCGATAGTATTCGTACTGGGCGAGCAGGATGCCGGCCGCGACGAAGAGGGAGAACGCCGCCGGCGGCAGGTGGCGCACCAGGACATAGAAGAGGGGGAAGAAGACGAGGGCCGAGTAGACCCGCCGCGGATCCACTACGCGGACCTTTTGCCGACCCTCTCGTCCGGGTGGTCGCTGAGCTGATCGCGGGTCTGGCCGAACCGCCGCTCCCGCCGCTGGTAGTCGTGCAGGGCGAGCAGGGCGTCGTGGCGGCGGAAGTCCGGCCACAGCGTGGGCGTGAAGTACATCTCCGTATAGGCGAGCTGCCAGAGCAGGAAGTTGCTGATGCGCGTCTCGCCGCTCGTCCGGATGAGGAGGTCCGGATCGGGGAGCCCGTGGGTGGAGAGGTAGCCTTCCAGCAGGTCTTCGTCGATCCGGTCGGGCGTGACCGTGCCGGCGTGCACGTCCTCGGCGAGCCGGCGCACGGCGTCCACGATCTCCGAGCGCCCGCCGTAGCTCAACGCGACGGTCAGGTTCAGCCGGTCGAAGTGCGCGGTCTCCCGCTCCACCTTCCGGACCCAGGCCAGGGCCGATTCCGGCAGGGTGGTGACCCGCCCGATGGCCCGGAAACGGGTTTCCTTTTCGATGAGCGCCTCCAGCTCCATCTGGAGGTAGCGTTCGAGCAGCAGCATGAGCGCGTTGATTTCGGCCGCCGGCCGCTTCCAGTTCTCCTGGGAGAAGGCGTAGATCGTCAGCGCCTTGATGCCGAGGTCCCGGCAGAGGTCGATCATGTCCCGGACGGACTTGATCCCTTCGGTGTGGCCCGCCATCCGGGGCAGCCCCCGCTGGGCGGCCCACCGGCCGTTCCCATCCATAATAATGGCGATGTGGTGCGGGAGCAGGTCGGGCGCGAGGAGGGCCTGGAGCTCGCCGTCGGACAGGTGCTCGAGCTCGGTCGCGGTGCCTTTCGTCATGGGGGGAGTCTACCGAGGCGTCCCGACATTGTCAAACGTACGGAAACGCCGAGAGGGCGTTCGGCCGGTCGCTTGCCCCGCTTCCGGATTGCGGCTATACTCCACCGGTTTTTCTTCGAGGAACGACGGGAGGGCGATCGCTTCAGCCATGGCGGCGGACGTGTTCAAAGACATGCAGCGGGGCGGGCACGAAGAAGTGGTGTTCTGCCGGGATGCCGACTCGGGCCTGCGCGCGATCATTGCCGTGCACAGCACGCTTCTCGGCCCCGGCCTGGGCGGCGTCCGCATGTGGCCCTACGCCTCCACCGAGGAGGCGCTGCAGGACGTCCTGCGCCTCGCCGAGGCCATGACGTACAAGGCCGCGGCGGCAGGGCTCCCGCTGGGCGGCGGCAAGGCCGTCATCATCGGGGACCCCCGGCGGGCGAAGACCGAGAGCCTGCTGCGGGCGTTCGGCCGCGCGGTCGAGAGCCTGGGCGGGCGCTACCTCACGGCCGAGGATGTGGGCATGACCGTCGCCGACATGGAGGTCGTACGCAAGGAGACCCGGCACGTCACTGGGACGTCCGAGAAATCCGGCGGCAGCGGGGACCCGTCCCATCTGACGGCGAAGGGAGTCTTCTATGCCATCGAGACCTGCATGAAGGAACTGTACGGCGATCCCTCGGTGAAGAACCGGACGGTGGCGATCCAGGGCGTGGGGAAGGTGGGCTATCAACTGGCGGAGTTGCTGGCGACGGCCGACGCCCGGCTCATCATCGCGGACACGGATGCGCAGCGGGCGATGCTCGCCCGCCGCGAGTTCGAAGCCTGGCGGGTGGAGCCCGACGAGATTCTGCAGGTCGAGTGCGACGTCCTCTCGCCCTGCGCTCTCGGCGGCGTGTTCACCCGCAAGACGATTGCCACGCTGCGCTGCAGGGCAATCGCGGGCGCCTCGAACAATCAATTGGACCAACCGGCCGACGCCGACAGATTGGCAGAGCGCCGCATCCTCTACGCCCCGGACTACGTGGTCAACGCCGGCGGGATCATCAACATCCTGGTGGGCCTTCAGGGCGGCCGCAAGGGTTACGATCGGGCCAAGGCCGAACGGCTGGCCAAACGCATTCCGATCGCGCTTCAGGAAGTCTTCCGCAAGGCGCGCGCGCAGGGCATCACCGCGGCGCGGGCCGCCGACGAGCTGGCCGAAGCCCGGCTGGAAGAGGCCCGGGTCCAGGCGGCGAAGAAGCGCCCGCCCGCCCGCAAATCCCGCCGCGCACGTTGACGTATGGGGCGGGCCCTTTTCGCCGCAGGCTTGAGTCTGGTCCTGGCCGGGCTGGGCCATATTTTCCTGGGGCTGCGGCGAGGGTTGTGGTTTGCGGTCCCCAGCGCGATTCTGCTCTACCTCGCGTTTACCGAGGCCTACGAATTGGCCGACGCGGTCTTCCTGTCCGTGGGCATCTTCGCCGCCTTCGACGCCTTTTCGTTCGCAAAACGCGGACATGGTATAATCTGATTAAATGAAGACTTAGCTGTTATTTATAAATGTATCGGTTGATATTTATGATGCTGGCGCTGGTCCTGCTGGTCGGGTCCGCCAGTCCTCCCGTTCTATTCGCGCAGCAGCACGAACCATCGCACGAGCCGTCAGCTCACCATCATGACACCCAGGCCGCCGCCGCCCAGTGGGACGGGTCGTCCGAGGGGGTCGCCTATTCCGAGTTCAACCATCATCTGGCCGGGGTGTTCGTGCTGCTGATTGGGCTCAGCGAACTGCGCGGCGGGTTGGGCGTGACGATGCTGGCCTGGTCGCGCTTTCTCCTGCCGCTCGCGATGCTGGGCGCCGGGGGCTTTCTGATGATCTGGAGCGATCACGACGCCTGGCCGATCGGCTCGCTCAGCTTTGCCCAGACGTTTTTCAGCGACGATTACGAAACCGTCCAGCACAAGCTGTACGCGATCCTCTTGTTGAGCGTGGGCACCATTGAATTCCTGCGGCGCACGGGCAGGGTCACGCACATGGCCTGGGGGATGCCGCTGCCGGTGTTCGCCCTGATCGGCGGCGTGATGCTGTTCCTGCACAGTCACGGCACGCATCCGTCCGCGCACAAGATCGCGATGCATCATGCCGTGATGGGGACGACGGCGCTCGTCGCCGGCCTCTGCAAGATCACCGCGGGGGCAAAGCGTCAGGAGGGGCGTTCCCCCTGGGCGCTCGCCTGGGCCGTCCTCGTCCTCCTCATCGGCGTCGAACTGCTCATTTACTCGGAGTAAGCGGCTCCGTTTCCCACCTTTCTCCGATTGACCTTCCGGGGGTGTTCCTTTATCATTGAGACACGATTGGAACTGCCCTGGTGACACGGTCCAAGACCTCCTTTCGCTGCCAGCAATGCGGGTATCAGTTCCCGCGTCAGCTGGGGCGCTGCCCCGAGTGCAAAAGCTGGAACAGCATGCAGGAAGAACGGGCCCCCGAGGTCGGGAAGGGGCGCCCCCGCGTGGCGGCGGCCGCCACCGGCCCGCTCCCGCTGGCGGACATCGAGGCCGGCAATGAAGCGCGGTCTTTGACCGGCGTCGGCGAGTTCGACCGGATCCTGGGCGGGGGCGTCGTGACGGGGTCGGTGATCCTGATCGGCGGCGACCCCGGCATCGGCAAGACGACCCTGCTGCTGCAGATCCTGCCCCATCTCGCGAAGGCGTCCGAGCGCGTGCTGTACGTCTCCGGCGAGGAGTCCCCGCGTCAGATCAAGATGCGGTGCGAGCGGCTCGGGATCGACTCCGACCGGCTGCTGATCTTTCCGGAGACGAACCTCGAGGAAATCTTGAAGACGACCCAGGCGGTGGCGCCGGCCGCGCTGGTTGTGGATTCGATCCAGACGACGTTCACGGGCCTCCTTACGTCGGCGCCCGGCAGCATCAGCCAGGTGCAGGAGGTGGCCGCGCAGCTGATGTTCTACGCGAAGCGCAGCGGAACGCCGGTCTTCCTCATCGGGCACGTGACCAAGGACGGCGCGATCGCCGGCCCGCGGACGCTGGAGCACATCGTGGACACGGTGCTGTATTTCGAGGGGGAGAAGAGCCACGCGTACCGGATTCTCCGGGCGGTCAAGAACCGGTTCGGCTCCACCAACGAGATCGGGGTGTTCGAGATGACGGACGCCGGCCTGAAGGAGGTCGCCAATCCGTCGGCGTGGTTTCTGTCGGAGCGCCCGCAGAAGGCGACCGGCTCGGTGGTGGTCGCGAGCCTGGAGGGCACGCGGCCGATTCTCATCGAGCTGCAGGCGCTGGTGTCGCCCACGAGCTTTGCGATGCCCCGACGGATGGCGAACGGCGTGGACGGCAACCGGATCGCGCTGCTGGTGGCGGTGATGGAGAAGCGGATGGGGCTCAACCTGTCGGGCCAGGACATCTACGTGAATGTCGTGGGGGGGCTGCGCATCGATGAGCCGGCGCTGGACCTCGGAATCGTGGCGGCCGTCACGTCCAGCCTGCGGAACCGGCCCATTGCGCCCACCACCATCGTGTTCGGCGAAGTGGGCCTGGGCGGGGAAGTCAGGGCGGTGGGCCAGGCGGAGACGCGTTTGCGGGAGGCGGCGAAGCTGGGCTTCCGGCGCTGTTTGCTGCCGGAGCGCAACCTGGTGAAGATGCCGCCGATCGACTCGCTGGAGTTGATCGGCGTCGCGGAAGTGGGGCAGGCGCTCGATGCCGTGCTCACGTAAGTTGCGCGTCGTCGTCCTGGTGGCCGGCCTTGCGCTGCTGGCGGGCTGCGCGAAGGCGCCGGTCGTGCCCCAGGCTCCGGACGCCGCGGTCGTCACGGCGGAGGAACTGGTGGCGAAGCTCCAGGAGCGGGAGGCCGCCATGCGGACGCTGAAGGCGCTGTTCACGGTCGAGGCGAGCGGGAGCGCGCTCAAGTCTCCTCAGCGGATGGAAGTGGCGCTGGTCTACCAGCGTTCCGGGCCCATCCGTCTGCAGGCCTTCGCCCGTCTGGGATTTCCCTTGTTCGATCTCATGCTCGCCGACGGCCAGTACCATCTGCTGTTTCCGCTTCAGGGGAAGACACAAAAGGGCCTGGTCTCCGAGCTGGACCGCAAGGGGGGAGTCGGCGCGCCGATCGCGCTGGGTCTGCAGGCGACGATGGGGAGCCTGGGCGGCGTCATCCTGTCCACCGATCACGTGTCTCTGCGCAGCGAGAGCAGTCACTACGTCCTGGACGTGATGACCGAGCCGGACAGGAGCGTCGTGGCGCGCCGCCTGTGGATCGAGCGCAAGACCCTGGAAATCGTCCGGCAGGATGTGTTCGATGCCGCCGGAGGCGTGACCGCAACGATGGCCTATCAGGGCTATCGCGCGGCCGGCTCGACTTCGGCCGGTCCCCTGACCTGGCCGTCCCGCGTGCTGGCGGAAGACGGGCTCGGGCAGGCCAGGCTCGTGCTGACGTTTCACGAGATCACGCCGAATCCGGAGCTGACGGCCCCGGATTGGGGACCGTTGAAAGCGGATCCGGCGGTCGTGCCGTCCGGACTCAAGAGGGAAGGCTGATGCGGTTGCTGGCCATCGAGACCGCCACGCCCGCGCAAAGCGTGGCGGTGGTCGAGGGCGACCGGCTGCTGGCCGAGCTGTCCTACGAGGCCAAGGGCAACCGGGGAGGCATGCTCCTGCCGACGGTGGACCAGGTGCTGAAACAGGCCGGCGTCGCGGCGGGGGACCTGGACGCGGTGGCGGTGTCCGTCGGGCCGGGATCCTTTACCGGCTTGCGGGTGGGGCTGGCGACGGCGAAGGGTCTGGCGCTCGGTTCCAGTGCGCGGTTGGTGGGCGTGCCCACGTTGGAGGCGCTGGCGGAGGGATACGCGTCCGGAGATGGAACGGTGTGCGCCCTACTCGATGCGTACCGCGGCGAGGTGTATATGGCGCTGTTCAAGCGACAGGGACATACGCTCGAGCGGCTGAGCCCCGACGCGGTGCTGGCTCCCGAAGCGGCGGTCTCGGCGGTGGCGGCTGTCGAGGGGCCGGTCCATCTGATTGGAAACGGCGCGGCGCGCTATCGCGAGCGGCTCCAGGCAGCGCTCGGCAGCCGGGCCTGCATGACCGACGAGGGCCTTCGCGCGGTCCCCTCGGCGGCGGTGGTGGCGCGGCTGGGTCTCCAACAGCTTGCCGGCGGGCACCAGCCCGATGCGGAAGTGGCGCTGCTCTACCTGCGCCGGGCCGAAGCGGAAGTGAATTGGGAGAAGGGCTTGTTGAAGCCGCCGCTGACTCGGGTGGCGCGATGACCGGCTCCGGGCGGGTCATGCTCTTGCCGATGCAGGAGCGCGACCTCGATGAGGTGCTGGCTTTGGAGCAGGCGTCATTCACCGAGCCCTGGACGCGAAAGATGTTTCTCGGCGAGCTGCGGGGCAACGGGTTCGCCGTGAACGTCGTCGCCCGGGCGGGCGAGACGGGCGCGCTCATGGGCTACATCATGTTCTGGGTGGTCTTCGAGGAACTGCACCTGATGAACCTGGCGGTCCGTCCGGAAGCCCGCCGGCGCGGACTCGGGACGGACCTGGTCCGGCATGCCCTGGCGGTCGGGACGGAACGGGGCGTCCGAACCGTGTTGCTGGAAGTGCGGGCCTCGAACCTGGCCGCCCTCGCCCTGTATGAGGGGCTCGGTTTTGCAAGAAAGTGCGTCCGCAAGGGCTACTACGATCATCCCCGCGAGGACGCCGTCATCATGACCTTTTTCACGGAGAAAGGAGGGGCCACCATGCTGAACGAAGATCCGGCTATCTTGGAAGTGATCCGCAGGGAGTCGTCCGAGTTCAAGACCCTGGAGGAGACCCATCATCGGCTCGAGGACCAGCTCGGCGAACTCCACAAGCTGCACTTCCTGACGGCCGAGGAAGAGCAGCTGAAGAAGCGCATCCAGTTCGACAAGCTGGCGACCAAGGACAAGATGGCGGCCCTCGTCCGCAACTTCAAGCAGAGCCGTTCCCTGGCGGCGGGCCCGTCCTCGTAAGTTGCCGGCCGTGAGCGACACGTTGGCAGGGGCGCAGGCCGGTGAGCCCGTCCGCACGCCGCTCCAGCGGCACATCGGCGACCTCAAGCGGCGGCTGTACTGGTGCGGGGCGTGCTTTCTGGTCGCCTGCGTCTTCACGTTCACCTATGCCGACGAGATGATCGCCTGGCTCAAGAAGCCCTATTCCGACGACCTCATCTTTTACGCGCCCACCGAAGCCATCTTTGCCGCCATCAAGGTGGCGCTGCTCGGCGGCATCACCCTCACCATGCCGGTCATCCTGTACCATCTCTGGAAGTTTTTCGAGCCGGCCCTGCTGCCGGGCGAACGGCGGTGGATCATCCCGTTCCTGGCCATCGCGTCGGGGTTCTTTGCGATGGGCGTGGCCTTCGCGAATTTCGTGATCGTGCCGCTGGCCCTTCATTTCATGCTCCAGTTCGGGGTGGACCGCGCCCTGGTCCCCCAGATCGGGGTGGGCCTCTACGTGGACTTCAACGTGAAGTTCCTGCTCACCTTCGGGTTCGCCTTCGAGATGCCGCTGATCATCACGCTGCTGTCCCGGCTGCGGGTCCTCACGCCGGACCTGCTGGCCCGGTACCGCAGGCATGCCATCATGGTCAATCTCATCCTGTCGGCGATTCTCACGCCGACCTCCGACCTCTTCAACCTGCTGTTGATGGCGGGTCCTCTGATCGTGCTGTACGAAATCGGCATCCTCAGCGCGCGCGTGTTCGGGCGTCCGCCGGCCCGCCCGCCCCAGGAGGAGGATGGCGAGGAGGGGATGCCCGACGTCCCCACGGGGACGGCCGGCAGGAGGGTGGTCTAGTGAAATCACCGGCTAGTTGTGATATCCTAAGTGTCTGTGTCGGTCTGGGCCTGGGAGTCCTGGCTGCGGCGGACGCGCCGGCCCAGCAGGGTTCCGGCGACCCGTTCGCCGGTCTCGGGCCGGAGACGGTCGTCAGCATCCAGGCGCTGGCGCTCGGCGCAAACCAAACGGTCTATGCCGGCAGCTTCGGCAAGGGCGTCTTCAAGAGCGAGGACGGCGGCAAGACCTGGCTGGCGATCAACGAGGGGTTCACGGACCTTTTCGTGTACACGGTCATGGTGGGACCCGACAAGACGGTGTATGCCGGGACGCTTCGGGGAGGGGTGTTCCGGACCCTGAACGGCGGCAAGTCCTGGACGGCGGTGAACGCCGGCCTGGACAGACTGGAAACGCAGGTGCTGACCTTCCATCAAGGCGTGCTGTACGCGGGCACCGGATCGGGGGTCTATTGGAGCAGGAACAGGGGCGAGAAATGGACGGCGGACAACCAGGGCCTCAGCAACTTCCTGGTGCGCGCCCTCGCCGTGGACGCTCATGGAACCATGTATGCCGGGACGACGGGCATGGGGATCTACCGCAAGCCCGCCGGCGCATCCCAGTGGGCGCGCATCACGCCCTCGCGGCTGTCGCATCCGAGGGATCAGCTTCCGGCGAATTTCGTGCGCGCGCTGGTGATCGGCAAAACCGGTGACCTCTATGCCGGGACCGCCGACAACGGCGTCTACGTGAGCAGCGACCAGGGGGAGTCCTGGCGGACCATCGGGGGGCAGTTGGCGAACGCGTCGGTCCGCGGCATTGCGATCGGCGGGGGATCCTGGTTCGTGGGAACGGGAGTGGGGATGTATCGGAGCAGCGATCAGGGGAAGACCTGGGCCCCGGCCAACAACGGGCTCACCGAGCGGGCGATCCAGTCGTTCGCGGTGGGCCGGGACGGGACGGTCTATGCCGGCACCAGCGGCGGCGTCTTCAAGACGGAGGACGACGGCGCCAATTGGTTCTCCACGAACCAGGGCATCGGCACCTCGCGCAACCCGGTCGGGCCTCGGCATTAAGCGGCAGCCGGGGCACGCACGGGGATGGAGAAGAAGGACACACGCGCGGTCATCGCGACCAAGTTCGGGGAGATCGAATTGAAGTTTTTTTTCGACATCGCGCCGCGCCATTGCGAGAGCTTTCTGAAGCTGGCCGCGGTCGGCTTCTACAACGGCTGCACGTTTCACCGGGTGAACCCGGCCGGCCTGAAGGTCATTCAGGGGGGCGACCCGAACAGCAAGACCCTGAACCGGGGCACCCACGGGCTGGGCGGTCCGGGCTACGCGATCCCGGCCGAGTTCAACAGCCGCCCCCATCGCCGGGGGACGCTGTCCATGGCCCGGGGGAACGATCCGAACAGCGCGGGCTCTCAATTTTTTATCTGCGCCGATGACTGCGGGAGCCTTGATTGGCAGTACACGGTTTTCGGCGAGGTTGCCCGCGGGCTGGAGACCGTGGACGCCGTCCTGAACGTCAGGAAGGACGGCAACGACAATCCATTGGAGAGGATCGAAATGACCGTTACCGTAAAGGAGAACCTATGAACGCAAAGATCGGCCTGTCATGCCTGCTGGGAGCGCTGATGCTCACGCTGACCGCCTGCGGTTCGGCGGAGTTCATGCGCGAGAAGGATCAGGAAAACATGGACCTCCGCCGCCAGGTCGAGCAGCTGCGGTTGCAGGCCCGGGCGAAGGATGATGAAGCCAGGAAGCTGGCGGGCCAACTGGCCGAAGCCAAAAAACTGCAGACGCAGGTGACGTCGCTTGAAGACCGTCTGCGGGTGATGGACGACATGATGATGTCGAAATCCGAGGATATCGCCAAGCTGGAGGCCCAGCTTGCGGCCGCGAAAGAGGCGGCGGCGAAGCCCGCTCCTGCGAAGAGGGGAAAAGCGGCGGCGAAAGCCCCGGCCAAGGCGAAGGATGCGCCGTCGATGCCCGTGGATGTTATGGGGAAGTCGGCGGATGCTCCTGCAAAGGGGCCGGCTCCGGCCGAGAAGGCTCCGGCGACCGACGCGAAGCCATAACGTATAATGGAAGAGACCATGCTCCGATTTGTGAACAGATCAGGTGGCGTCCGTGGCCTCGTGGCCCTGTGCGCCGTGGCCGTCCTGGCGGCGGCCTGCGATTTTCATTATCGCGCAGCCGCTGGCCCGGCCCTGGACGAGGTGGTGGTCCAGACGACCCAGAGCGTCAGATCGGAGTTCAACCATCCGGCCCACCTGTCCGCGCCGGAGCTTGCCAGCATCCTGAAGGAGGTCCGCGTCCAGTTCAAATCGAACTGGCTGCAGCGGCTCATCACCGGTCCGCTCCAGACGGTCCCGCTCTTTGATGATCCGACGTTGGCCCACGTGGTGCCGCTCCTGGCCGAGGCGCTGGGAAAGGCGGGGACGCAAGACCGCGTCGTGTTCTATGTGGCCCAACGGCGGTCGAACGATCGGCGGGACGTCACGTCAGGAGCACTGTTCGTGAAAGGACGCGGACTGATCCTCGCGCTGGCAAACCATCAGAACCGGGTGGACGTGGTCCCGGGCCTGGCGGCGTATGACCGGCAGACGCCGGAGGTGGCGGTGGCGCCGCAGCAATTTTCGCTTGTCTTCAGCCGGAACGAGTTCGTCATCCGCCGGGGGGATGACGGCGCCATCGTCGAAGCGCTGGAAACTGAACTGCCTGCCTTAACGGTGGATTACGCGCAGTTCCTTCAACGCAAGTCCCAGTCGGCGTCCGTGCATGGGAATGTGGAAAACAAGGAGACGGCCCGGTGATGTCCCGCAGGGTCTGGCTGGCCGGCATGATAGTGGCGGTGGGGGCGCTGGCCGTTCTGGGGCTGGGTGCCGGCAACCTGCCCGCCGCCGGCAGCGTGCTCATGGACGGGCTTGCGGTTCCGGACATCGGGCCGCTGCCGACCGCAACGCCGATTCCAAAGGGGAATCTGAATTACAGGGCGAAGATCGAGCTCGGCAAGCAGTTGTATTTCGACGGGCGCCTGTCCAAGAACAATCAGGTTTCGTGCGCGTTCTGCCATAACCCGTTCTCGGGATTCGCCGACCCCCGCCAGGTGTCCGTCGGCGTGGACGGCAAGCTCGGCGGCCGGCAGGCCCCCACGGTCTACAACACCGCCTTCAACCCGGTGCAGTTCTGGGACGGCCGCGCCGGCTCCCTCGAGGAGCAGGCGATCGGGCCGATCCAAAACCCCGTCGAGATGGCCGAGACGCACGAGAGCGTCGTCGCCAAGCTGAGGAAGATCAAAGGCTATCAGCAGCAGTTTCGGGAAGTCTTCGGGAGCGACGTGAATCTGCAGGGGATTGCCGAGGCGATCGCGGCGTTCGAGCGGACGGTCGTGTCCACCAACGCGCCATTCGACAGGCATGTGCTGGGCGATGCCGCGGCGATGAATGAAGCGGCGGTCCGCGGGATGGCCCTGTTCAAGGGCCGGGCGCGCTGCATCCTCTGCCACAACGGCCCCAATTTCACGGACAACCAGTTCCATAACCTGGGCGTGCCGCAGGCGGGGCCGTTGAAGGAGGATCTCGGCCGGTACAACGTGACCCGTCAGGAGAAAGACAAGGGCGCTTTCAAGACGCCCACGCTCCGCAGCATCACCGAAACCGCGCCGTACATGCATGACGGCGCGTTCAAGACCCTTGAGGAAGTGATCGATTTTCTGGACGGCGGCGGCGGGCCCAACCCCCACTTGAGCCCGCTCGTCAAGCCGCTCGGCCTGACCAAGGACGAGAAGGCGGACCTGCTCGCGTTTCTCAAGGCGCTCGCCGGCGAACCCTTGAAGATGGACGTGCCCAAGCTCCCCAAGTAAGCGGCGTTATTCCTTCCACCGGAAATGGACGGTCCTGGAGCCGCCCGCGCCGACCTCCACTTTCTGCTTGACCTCGCTCCGATCGCGCCGGATGGCCGTGATCTCGTAGGTCCCGGCGGGCAGGTCCACGAAGAGCCAGGGCCCTGTCACCTGGTCGCCCGGCACGAGCAGGTTCACGGCGCCTTTCGTGTCCTTGATGGTGACCGCCACCTGCGACAGGTAGCCCCGGGGGCCGGCGAGGAAGACCAGCTTCAGCGGGAACGGCGGGTACTGGGCCGAGCGCTCTTCCACGCCCGTGCCGGCGCTGAAGTACTGGACGGCGCCCACGCGGTAGATCGGCAGCATCGTCTTGGCGGTCGTGCCGTCCTCACTTGTGTACTCCAGTTCGATCCCGTCTCCGGAGGGGCTGCCCTGGGCGGCGTCGGCCCGCGCGAAGGGATCGGCTGTGATGAGGCCTGCGAGCGCGAGGAACAGGATCCATCCGAATCGAAACGGTCGCATAGTCTCCTCCAGTGTTCTGTGACTCCCGGGGTTAGAGTAAAACGCGGGGAGAGGGAAATGCAACGAAACGGAGGTTACAGGGCGGGGCCGGCCGCACGGAGCGCCAGTTCCATACGGGGGGCGGCGGCATCGCGGTCCTTCCGCAGGGTCACCTCGACAATCCGGTTGTCGTTGATTCCGAGGGCTTCGCAGACGGCATCCTGGGTGATTTTGAGGCCGCCGTCGATGTCGCGCCGGAGTTCCGAGACGAAGTAGAACCGCAGATCGAGCGCCAGGGGGGCGTCGCTCTGGCCCGCCAGGAGGCCGCGCCCGCCGGCCTGTTTCGAGAGCGCGCAGAGCACTTCCTGTCCCACGAGCGCCTTGAACCGGCGCCCCGCCGCCGAGAGC
Organism: Nitrospirota bacterium; assembly: GCA_004298335.1. Classification (GTDB taxonomy): domain Bacteria; phylum Nitrospirota; class Nitrospiria; order Nitrospirales; family NS-4; genus SCTG01. Next base: position 25,567 of record SCTG01000012.1, on the reverse strand, counting down.
ACCCGCCGCCCGTTCACGGTGGCGTAGTGATGATTGATGCTCGGAGGAACCGGGAGCAGGAGGCGCAGGAGGTCGCCGGGGCGCTCCTGCTGTCGGGGCGTTGCGCGATAGGCCCCTCCCCGGAAGAGCAGGCCGGCATTCAGGGAGCGGGTCTTCCGCGGGATGAGCGCCCGGAGGTCCGGCCCTCCGGCGGGGGCGATTGCGGGCATGCGGTAGGACGACAGGCGGAGAACGGCGGGGCGTGAGCGTGCGGGGCGCGGCTTCACCGTCTGTCGAGGATGTCCATGATCTTGCTCATGGAGGCTTCGTGGCGGTCTTCCGCCTGGGCGAGGCGGCGCCGCCAGTCCGCGGGGTTCCAGATTTCCAGGAACTCGAACATGCCGACCAGCACGATCTCCTGGTCGTCGGCCAGGTTGAGGTGCTTGCGGAACTTGCCGGGGATGAGAATGCGGCCGGCCTTGTCGATCTCCGACGTGGAGGTCTCCGACACCACGTGATGCATGAAGAGCCGGCTCTGGTCCTCGTCCAGCCTGGCCCGGGTCTTTGCGAGGACGCCGGTCCACTCGGTCAGCGTGTAGGTCCGCAGGCAGGTCGGCTCGCTGCGCTTGAGGAAGACGACCGCTTTCTCTCCCGCCTGCCCGTCGGGGCAGAGGAGGTCGCGGATGTAGGGGGGGAGCAGGAACCGCCCCTTCTCGTCCAGCTTGCAGAAGTTTTCTCCGGCAAACATCAGGATGCCTCCATGTCAGGCCCTAGCGGCTGTTTTTCCGCGTCTGTTCGCGGCTCTTCTTCCGGAGCCACATATCCAGCTCGGATTTGACGAACCGCCAGTCCTTGCCGAGCTTGAAGGCCGGGACGCGCTTGTCCTGGATATAGCGGTAGAGCGTCCGAGGGGCCACTTTCAGGTAGCGGCACGTCTCGGCGGTCGTGAGGACTTCGTCGCGTACCGCTTTGGCCATCGAGCATTCCGGATAAGATGAGAGGGTATCCTAGTCTGAAGGGGGGGATTTGTCAAGTTTTTCATCATGCCAAACCATGCCACTCCTTGCCACTGATGGCAGTCGGCCGTCCGTTACAGTCGCCGGGCGAGGGTCAGGACGGTCACGGAGGCGGCGCCGGCGCGGCGCAGGGCGCGGGCGCAGTCGTTGACGGTCGCGCCCGTGGTCAGGACATCGTCCACGAGCAGGACGCGGCGGTCTTCCAAACCGTCCGGTTCCCTGACGGCGAAGGCGCGCCGCACGTTCCGGGCCCGGTCTGTGCGGTCGAGCTCGGTCTGGGGCCTGGTTTTCCTGATCCGTTCCAGGTGCTCGAACGACAGAGGGAGGCCGAGGCGCCGGGCGATCCGATCGGCCAGGAGCAGCGATTGGTTGAACTCGCGGGTCCGCAGCCGGTCGGGATGGAGAGGCACGGGCATCACGAGATCGATGGGCGGGAGCCGGTCCGCCCAGACGAGCATGAGGTCCGCCAGGGGGGCCGCCAGGGCGTCCTTCCGCCGGTATTTGAAGAGACAGATCGCCTGCTCCAGCACTCCGTCGTAGCGGTAGGGCGAGAGCGCGAAGTCGAACCGCGGGGGCTTCTCCCGGCACGCGCGGCACCGGTGCCCAGGACTGTGCGCCAGCGCGACCGGCGAATCGAACGGCTGCCCGCAGCGGGGACAGAGTGGTCCTGTGATAGGCGTGATCGACTCCCAGCACCGTCGGCAGAAAAACGGCAGGCGCCGGTCTGCGGCCGGCTGCCCGCAGGCGGCGCAGTCCACGGGAAAGACCCAGTGCAGAATGGTGTCCAGGATGTCCGGCACGGCGCGTCCTTATCCTGACTGTTCGACACCGCCGATCCTGGGGTTGTCACCTGAACGGGCCCAATTGTCGGGCGTCAAGGCTTTATGTTATAGGTGAGCAGGCCTGATTCGGGAGGAGCGTGGTCCGGCTGGAAGGAGTCTCCAGGGTCTATCAGCGGGGTGCCTCGACCATTCGGGCCGTGCAGGGGATTTCGCTGGAGGTCGCCAGGGGCGAGTTCCTCGCCATCATGGGGCCGAGCGGCAGCGGCAAGAGCACGCTGCTCAATCTGATCGGCGGGCTGGACCGGCCGACGGACGGCGACATCCTCATCGAGGGCCGCTCGACGCGGGGATTGACCGAGGCGGAGTGGACGACGCTGCGGCGGGAGCGGATCGGCGTCGTCTTCCAGTTCTTCAACCTGCTGCCCGGGCTAACCGCGCGTGAAAACGTGGCGCTGCCGCTTCTGCTGCGGGGCGACGCCGATCCCGGGGCGCGCGTGGAGGACTGTCTCGCGGCCGTGGGGCTGGCGCACCGCGGGGAGCATCGCCCGTCGGAACTGTCGGGAGGAGAGCAGCAGCGCGTGGCGCTGGCGCGGGCGCTGGCGCACCGGCCCGCGCTCCTGCTGGCGGATGAGCCGACCGGAAACCTGGATTCAACAGTGGGGCGTGAGATCGTGCAGTTGATCAAGGCCCTGGCGCGGCAGGGCGGGCAGACCGTGGTGCTCGCCACGCACAGCCGGGACGCGGCGGCGGCGGCGGACCGGGTGCTGATCATGCGCGACGGCGCTGTGCAGAAGGAGGGGTTGCCGTCATGAGAGAGTCTCTCGCCGTCGCGTGCGGCGCCGTGATGATGGCGGCCGGACTGGCTTTTGCGGCGCCGGCCGCGGAGCAGGCGCCGGCCAAGCATCCGCTGGCGCAGGAACACCCGATCGTGGTCGACGCGAGGGGAATCATTCCGCCCATTGCGTGGAGCGTGCCGGGAGTCACGGAGCCGATCCAGTCGGTGCGGGACCGGATGGTGACGGACAAGGTCACGACCCTGCAGCTGAGGCCGGGCAAGTACATGTTCATGACCACGATCTTCTCGTTCGAATTCACCGTGAGCCTCGACGGGAAGCTGGACTATATGAAAACGATCGATGGGTGCGTCGGAGGGCGCGGCACGGCGACGCTCATGGTCACATGCCGAAAGATGCAACCGGTTGACCCCTGAGTATGTATGACGGAGCCTGACCTCTCCTGCACCATCGCCGGCGTGCGGTTTCCGCTCTGCCTCATGAACGCGTCGGGGGCGCTGTGCGTGACGCGCGAGGAGCTCGAAGCCCTGGGGCGGTCGCGCGCGGGGGCCATCGTCACCAAGTCCATGACCCTGGAGTTCCGGAAGGGGAATCCCGAACCCCGCTACTACCCCTTCGGCGGCGGCTCCATCAACTCGATGGGGCTGCCGAATCTCGGCTACCAGGCCTATGCGGAATTGATCCCCGCGCTGAAGGCGTTCAAGAAGCCGGTCATCGCGAGCGTGGCGGGCCTGGCCGAGGACGATTTCCCGGAGATCGCCCGGACCATCAGCAAGGCCGGCCCCGACCTCATCGAGGTCAATCTCTCCTGCCCCAACATCCCCGGCAAGCCGCAGATCGGGTACGACTTCGAGGCGTCCGAGCGGCTCATCCGCAAGGTCCGGGCCGTCGTGGACCGGCCGATGGGCGTCAAGCTGCCGCCCTATTTCGATCCGGCCCATCACGCCGCGATGGCCGACGTCCTGAAGCGGGCGCCGGTGGACTTTCTCTCCCTGATCAACTCCGTCGGCAACGCCCTCGTGATCGACCCCGAGACCGAGACGGTCGTGATCAAGCCCAAGGGCGGGTTCGGCGGCCTGGGCGGGTCGGTGATCAAGGCGGTCGCGCTCGCCAACGTCCGGGCGTTCTGGAAGGCCTTCGCCGGCCGCATCCCGATCATCGGCGTGGGCGGCGTCGCGTCGGGCACGGACGTGTTCGAACACCTGCTGGCCGGGGCCTCGGCCGTCCAGGTCGGGACGGCCCTCGTGGAAGAGGGGACCGGCGTCTTCGACCGGCTGGCCGGCGAGCTTCGCGACGTGCTGAAGAAGAAAGGCTATCCGTCCTCAACCGCCGCCGTGGGTAAACTCAAAGAGCTGTGACCGTCTTTCGTCTCCTCGTGTGGCGCCACGTGATCGGGGAGGTCCCCCGCACGGCCCTCACGGTCGGCGGCGTGGCGTTGGGCGTCGCCGTCTACGTGGCGGTCGCGACGGCGAACGTCGAGATCCTGCGCTCGTTCGAACAGGCCATTCTCGGCGTGGCCGGCCGCACGACGTTGCAGGTTTCCAACGGGACGGGCGTCGCCGGCGGCTTCGATGAAACGATCATCGAAGCCATTTTAGCGGGAGGGGGCCCCGCAGACGCCCCTCCCGTACCCACTTCCCATGCCAACGGCGTCCTGCTAGCCGTTCCGGTGGTCGAGATCACGGCAACCATCGTAACGGAAGGGGGCAGTGTTATTCTCCCGATCCTGGGCGTGGACCTGCTCGCCGAGGCGGACGTGCGTGACTATCGCGTGACGGACGGGAGCGCGAATGATCCGGATTGGGAGCGCTACCTCGAGCCTGACGCCATCTTCCTGGGCCGCCGGCTGGCCGGGCGCCACGGCTTCGCGGTCGGCTCGACGTTGGAGGTGAGCGCGGGAGGGCTTTCGCGGCGGCTGGTCGTCCGTGGGTTGCTGGAAGGCCGGGGGGCGGGCGCGTCCACGTTGGAGGAACTCGCCGTCATGGACATCGCGGCGGCGCAGCTCACGTTTGAGCGCCTGGGCCGCCTCGACCGGATCGATCTGGTGACGGACTCCGCCCGCTCCGTGGACGAGGTGAGCCGCGCGCTGCAGGCATTCCTGCCTCCGGGGCTGACCGTCACACGGCCCGACCAGCGGAACGCTCAGATCGAGCGGATGACCCGCGCGTTCTGGCTGAACGTGAGCCTGCTCAGCGTGGTGGCGCTGCTGGTGGGGCTCTTTCTTGTGTACAACACCGTGTCCTTCGCGGTGCTCAGGCGGCGCCGGGAAGTCGGCATCCTGCGCGCGCTCGGCCTCTCGCCTTGCGGCATCGCCCGGCTCTTCCTTGCCGAGGTCGCGCTGATCGGGGTCGTCGGCGCGGCGGCGGGGATCGGGTTCGGCCTGGCGCTCTCGAACGGCGTGCTCCAGACGCTTGCGCGCACGGTGAGCAATCTCTACGGCGAGGTCCCGGCGCTCCCCCAGGTGACGTGGGCGCATCCCGCCGTCCTCGCGCAAGGCCTGCTGATCGGCGTCGGCGTGGCGGTGCTGGGGTCGTTGGGCCCGATCCGCGAAGCCGTCTCGGTCGAGCCGACGCAGGCGCTCGCCCCGAAAGGCTATGAGACGGCCGGCGCGCTGCGCGTTGTCCCCGCACTCGCCGGCGCGGCGCTCATGTTCCTCCTCGCCGCGCTGGCGGCGCTGCCCGGGCCGGTGCAGGGCGTCCCGCTCTTCGGGTACCTGTCGGCATTTCTCGTCGTGCTCGGCTTTGCCTGGCTGAGCCCCCTGGTGATTCGCGCCGCCGGCCCCTGCCTGCGCCTGCTGTTGCCCCTGCGGGCCGCGTGCCTCGCGCGTCTGGCGGCTGATGAGCTCGGGCGCGCGCCCGTGCGGAACGCCGTCGCCGTCTCGGCGCTGATGGTCGGGCTCGCCCTGATGATCGGCGTCAGCACGATGATCCACAGCTTTCGCCAGACGGTGGACCTCTGGCTGGAGCAGACGGTCAAGGCGGACCTCATCGTGGCGCCGCCGGCGTGGCCGGGCTCGGGGCCCGCGGGAGCCCTGCCGGAGTCCCTGCGCGGGCGGTTGGAAACGATCCCCGGCGTCACGGCGGTGGACAGCTATCGCGACGTCCGGATGGCGTTCCGCGACACGCCGGTCGTGGTGGTCGCGCGCGATCTCATGGTGCACGCGAAGCACAGCCGGTACCTGTTCGTGGACGGCGACTCCCGGACGGTGCTCGCCGAGACGGTGCGGGCGGATGGGATCATCATCTCGGAGACCTTCGCCCGGCAGTTCCGGCTGGGACAGGGCGACCGCATGACGCTGCCGGGCCCGCGGGGGCCGGTGGAGTTCCTCATCGCCGGCGTGTTCTATGACTACTCGACCGACGGCGGCAAGGTCGTGCTGGACCGGTCCCTCTACGCGAGGCACTGGGGCGATCGGAGCGCGACGGTATTTCCGGTCTACCTCGCGCCCGGCGCCGATCCCGAGGCGGTTCGCCGGATGGTGCCGGAGCGGCTGCAGGGCGGTCCGCCGGTCATGATCCTGACGAACGGCGATTTGAGACGGGAGGTGCTTCGCATCTTCGATCAGACGTTCGCGATCACCTATGCGCTCGAAGTCATCGCGGTGGTCGTCGCCCTGCTGGGGATCGCCAACGCGCTCCTGTGCGGCATCCTGGAGCGGCGGCGCGAGCTGGCGGTGCTGCGCGCCATCGGCGGGACGCCGGCGCAGGTCGGCCGCCTGATCCTGTGGGAGTCCGGACTGCTGGGGCTTGCCGGGACGGTCCTCGGGTTGGGGGCGGGCCTGGCGCTGTCCGTGCTCCTGATCGCCGTGATCAACAAACAGTCATTCGGCTGGACCATCGTGTTGTATCCCGCGCCGTGGGTGTGGCTGGAGGCGGCGGGGCTGGCATTGCTCACCACGCTGCTCGCGGGTTACTGGCCGGCCCGGCGGGCGATGCGCCTGCCGGTGGCGGAAGGCCTGCAGTATGAATAGGGCCTTTGTAATGGCGTGCGTGCTAGCAAGCATGATGGTGGGTGCGGGAGGGGCGCTTCGGGTACCCGTTGCTCTCGCGAATGCAACGGGTGATGGGCCCCCTCCCGCTAAAATGGCCGAATCGGACGATCCGCTCATGGTCGCGCTTCTGCTGATCGACGAGAAGTACGTGGCGAAGCCGCAGCTCGCGCAGTATCGCGGAATGGTGGGGCAGGGGCTGCTGCGGATTGCGAATGCGATCGGACGGTCCAGGATGGGGATGGAGGATGCGCCGGACGAGTGGACCCTGCAGTGCGCCAAGCGTCCCGTCGGGAGGGCCTTCGTGAAAAACGCGATGGCGTCGGTTGAAGCGGTGTACCAGGCGCTTCACGAAGCAATGGCTCTCGGGAAGATCTGTGCGGAGGGTGCGCCGCCGCCCGATCTGACGTATCTGGCCATCAAGGGCATGGCCTCGACGCTCGACTCGCAGAGCTATCTGATCGAGCCCGGCAAATACGAGGACATCAAGACCGAGTCGCAGGAGGCCGTGACCGGCGAGCTCGGGCTGGAGCTGGAAGACCACAGGGGCGCGCTGGTCGTCTCGGACGTGAAGCTGGGGATGCCGGCCGACGGGGCGGGCATCAGGCTGGGCGACCGGCTCGTGCGGGTGGATGACGCGCCCGTCGCCGGGCTGTCAGTGGCGCGCGCGGAGGAGTTGCTGCGCGGCTCCGTCGGGTCGAACGTCTCCCTCACTGTCGAGCGGGACGGAGCGGGCGCGCCGCTGACGCTGGCGATGGCCCGGCAGGCGCACCGCTTTCAGAGCGTGAAGTTCCAGTTCCTGCGTGGCGCCGTCGGGTACGTCCGTGTCGTGCTGTTCCACGGGCAGACGGCGCAGGACCTCGTGACCGCCTTCGAGCGGCTGCAGGCGCTGAACATGAAGGCCCTGATCCTGGACCTCCGGGACAATGTCGGGGGGCTCCTGAACGCCGCGATCGGTGTCGCGGAGTCATTCATCCCACGAGACGCGTTGATCGTGGTCGTCAACGGGCGCGGCGAGCGGCGCGACGAGCACCGGTCGCAGGCGGCCGTGCCGCCGTTCACGGCGCCGATCGTCGTCCTCATCAACCAGCGGACGGCGAGCAGCGCCGAGATCGTGGCGGCGGCCCTGCGGGATTGGCAGCGGGCCATTCTGGTGGGGACGAAGTCGCACGGGAAGGGGTCGGTCCAGTCGATCTACCCGCTGCCGGGCCACTACGCGCTCCGGCTGACGACGGCCTACTACGTGACGCCGCTGGGGAAGAAGATCGACAACGAGGGCATCGAGCCGGACGTCGTGGTGGAAAACAAGGACGAGCAGCTCGCGAAGGCGCTTGAGCTCCTCTTCAAGAACGCGCCGTCGCTACAGGGAAAGTAGCGTTATTCGACAGGAACCGGCGCGCCGACGGTGTCCACTTCGAAGCCGAGGTCCTCGATCATCTTCCAGGCCTCGGCGGCGGGCATGCCCGGCGTCGTGAGGTAGCCACCGACGAAGAGCGAGTCGGCAGGGTAGAGCGCCAGGGCCTGCAGCGAGCGCAGGTTGAACTCGCGGCCCCCCGCGACGCGCAGCTCCGTGCGCGGGTGCAGGAACCGGAACAGGCAGAGCACCTTCAAGCAGCGCTGCGGCGTGAGATGCTTCCGGCCCTCCATCGGCGTGCCTTCGGCCGGGTGCAGGAAGTTCATCGGGATCGAGTCTGGCCGCACCTCGCGCAGCGACAACGCCAGGTCGATCAGGTCCTCGTCCGTCTCGCCCATGCCCGCGATCCCGCCCGAGCAGATCTCCAGGCCGGCGGCCCTCGCGTTGCCGATCGTCGTCAGCCGATCCTGATACGTGTGCGTCGTGACCATCTGCGGATGGAACCGCTCCGAGGCGTTCAGGTTGTGGTTGATCCGGTCCACGCCGGCCGCCTTCAGCCGGCGCGCGTCGTCCTCCGTCAGCAGGCCCAGCGAGCAGCAGACCTGGACCGGCACCGAGCCCTTGATCTCGCGCACGGCCTCGCTGATCTCGCTGATCTCGCGGTCCAGCGGGCCGCGTCCGCTGATGACGATGCAGTAGCGGATGGCCTTGGACGCTGCCGCCCGCTTGGCCGCCTCCACCATCTGGGATTTCTTCAGCAGGCCGTATTTCTTGATGTCCGCGGTCGAGACCGCCGACTGCGAGCAGTAGCCGCAGTCCTCCTGGCAGGCGCCGCTCTTGGCGTTCTGGAGCATCTGGAGGCGGACCTTGCGTCCGAAGAATTTGTGGCGCACCGCGTACGCGGCGTCGAGCAGCTCCAGCACGCGGTCATCCGGGGTCTCCAGGACGGCCCGGGCCTCCTCGCGGGACAGCGCCTCGCCGGCGATCGCTTTTTCCGACAGGATTCGATAGTCCATCTGCGTCACTCCTTGATCAAAGACACGCCGGTCATTTCCGGCGGTTGGGGGATGCCCATCAGGGTCAGGATCGTGGGGGCGACGTCCGCCAGGACGCCCGAGGCCCGCAGAGCATGTTGCTTCTCGTCCACGATGATGCAGGGCACCGGGTTCAGGGTATGCGCCGTGTGCGGCTGGCCGGTTTCATAATCCACCATCTGCTCGAGGTTCCCGTGGTCCGCAGTCAGGAGGACGGCGCCGCCGTTCCGCCGGACAGCGGTGACGACCTTGTTCAGGCACTCGTCGATCACCTCGGCCGCCTTGACGGCCGCCGGCAGGATGCCCGTATGGCCCACCATGTCCGGGTTCGCGAAGTTCAGCACGATCAGGCTGTACCGGCCGGACTCGATGCGGCGCACCGCCTCGTCCGCGACTTCCCGCGCGGACATCTCCGGCTTGTGGTCGTAGGTGGCGACGTCGCGCGGCGAGGGGATCAGGACGCGGTCCTCGCCCGGATAGGTCTTCTCGTCGCCGCCATTGAAGAAGTAGGTGACGTGGGCGTACTTCTCGGTCTCGGCAATGCGAAGCTGCTTGAGCCCGCGCTCGCTGACGAGCTCCGGGAGGATCCGCGTCAGACGGAAGGGCGGGAAGGCCGTCGGGTGCGTGAAGGTCTCGTCGTACGAGGTCATCGTGGCGAAGGCCGCCAGCTTCCGGACAGTCTTGCGGGGGAACGCGTCGAAATCCGGTTCGGTGAGCGCGCGCGTCAGTTCTCGGGCCCGGTCCGCGCGGAAGTTGTAGAAGAAGATACCGTCGTCGTCGTCGATATGCCCGACGGGGTTGCCGTGCCGGTCCACCATCACGGCAGGGGCCACGAACTCGTCCGTGACCTTCTCGTTGTAACTGGCCGTGACGGCCTCTTCCGCCGACGCGCGGTGCGCGCCGGCGCCGTCCACGAGGGCGGCGTAGGCCCTCGCGACGCGGTCCCAACGCTGATCGCGGTCCATCGCGTAGTAGCGGCCCATCACGGTGGCGATCGTGCCGACGCCGAGCCGGCGCATGATCTCCTCGGCCTGCTTGACGTAGCCGAGGCCGCTCTGCGGGGGCGTGTCGCGGCCGTCCAGGAACGCATGCACGAAGACCGGCGGGCGGCCTTCCGCCTTCACCATCTTCAAGACGGCCTCCAGGTGCGAGAGATGGCTGTGCACGCCGCCGTCCGACAGGAGGCCCAGGAGGTGCAGGCGGCCGCCGGTCGAGCGGGTCTTGTGGAGGACGTCCGTGATCGCCGCGTTGGCCGCGAACGAGCCGTCGCGGATCGCCCGGTTGATCCGCGTGAAGTCCTGGTACACGATGCGGCCGGCCCCCATGTTCATGTGGCCGACTTCGGAGTTGCCCATCTGGTTGTCGGGGAGGCCCGTGTCCTCGCCGGAGGCCGACAGCAGGGTGTGCGAGTGGTCCCGGAGCAGCGAGTGGTAGAACGGCAGCCTGGCGAGCGCGACGGCGTTGGCGTCCTGGCGCGGGTTGACGCCCCAGCCGTCCAGGATGATCAGCGCAACCGGTTTGATGGCCGTGGTCTGCATGGCGTCACGCAACTATACCCGATCACCGTGGGGCTTGTCGAAGGGGCGCTGGCGGTTTTTGAGTTTGGAGGGGCGGTTCGCGAACCGCCTCTACACGATCTCGAACGGAGACGTGACGGCCGGGTAGGGCCGTGGCTGCGCGCTGTCGCGGGCGCCTTCATGCGAGAGGCTTCCGCCGCCGGCTGCGGGGACCGTGACGGCCATGGTGTTCCAGCGGCCGCAGGCCGGGCAGCGCCCGCTCCATTCCCGGGTCTCATAGTGGCAGGCGCCGCAGGTGAGCGGAGTCACGCCCGCCCGCGACCGGCTGATCACTTCCTGCATTTCCATCAGCGCGGTCTCCGTCTCTCCCTTCCGGATGTACAGGCTGGCCATGATCTGCGGGAGGTCGCCGGTCGGGTCCTGGATGTTTTCCATGGTCGACAGCAAGTCGAATGCGTCGTCGATCATCTCCAGCCGGTAGTAGAGCTTCCCGAGGGCCAGCTTCAGCGAGGAGTCGTTTTTTCTCCGGGCGAGGGCCTGCTGGTAGATGCGGAGCATTTCGCCGGGCTCGCCCATCTCCAGGTAGAGGTCTTCCAGGCGCTGCAGGAAGATCGAGTTGCCGGTCTTGACGTAGGACTTTTCCCAGGACTCCGCCGCCTGCCGGAGCTTGCCTTCCCGGATCAGGGTCTCGCCGAAGCCGATCCGCGCGGGCAGGAAGCCCTTGTCCAGCTTGATGGCGTCCTTAAAGCAGCGCCGGGCCTGATCGCGATCGCCGCGCTCGATGTACTGGCGCCCGAGCTCGTACTTCAGGCCGGCGAGGATCTGGGTTTCGGCGCGGATGTCGGCGTCGGACAGGCCCGCCTTCAGGAGGCGTTCCTGAACGGCGTGGGCGTCCCGCCACTTGCCGTTCCGGATGTGGATGTCCCGGATCCGGTAGAGGGCGGTCGGGTTGGTGCCGTCGAGCTTGAGCACGTCCTCGAGCGCCTGGATGGCCTCGTCGAAGCGCTTGGCGTCCTCCAGGTCGCGGGCCAGCGACAAGAGGATTTCCATGTTGCCTTCTTCGAGCAGCCGGGCCTTCCGGTGCAGCCGGATGGCCTCGTTGTAGTGCCGCTCCTTGCGGAAGACGTTGCCGAGCGAGAGGAGCGCGCGGGTATGGTTGGGGTCCAGCGCCAGGACCTTCTGCAGTTGCGAGATGGCCTCGTTGGTCCGGCGGGAAAGCGACGCCAGCACGCCGTTGGCGTAGTAGCTCTGGATCTTCTCCTCGCGCTTGCGCCGCTGGGTGGACCGCCAGTTCAGGATGTGCGCGCGGATCTCGCGCACGCCGACGAGCATCACGACGGCCAGCGCGCCCGCCGCGATGCAGGTGAGGACGAAATAGATCGGGGTGACTTCGACCGTGGCTTGCTTGAGCGGCAGGTTGAGCGTGATCGGGTCGGGGTTCAGATCGCTGAAGCGCACGGCCGCCACGAGGGCGCCGAGCAACGTCAGGATCCAGATGAAGAACCGCATGCTTACCCCCGCTGTCTGGCTGCGCGCTCCTTCGCCGGGCGCCGCTTGGGTTCGCTCACGGGCGCGCTCGCGGCGGTTCGCCGCAGCGGCACGCGCTTGGTGTCGGCCCAGAGCCGGTCCAGCCCGTAGTGCTCGCGCACGCCCCGCTTGAAGATGTGCACGATGACGTCGCCGTAGTCCATGAGGACCCACACGCCCGCCTCGATGCCTTCGAGGCCCATGAGCCGGTATCCCTTCTCGGACAGTGCCTGGTCGATATGTTCTTGTACGGCGAGGACCTGGCGTTCGGATTCAGCGGAACAGATCATGAAGTAATCCGCCACTCCGGAGGCGAGAGCGACGTCTAAGATCACGATCTCAGAGGCTTTTTTATCTTCGGCTGCGAGGGCAGCCTGGCGGGCTTTCACCCGCGATTCTCGGACTATTGCGGTGCTCCTCCCCCAAAAAGATTATGTCGCAGTATATAAGACTCCACGCCGGCTGGCAAGAGGTTTTCCAGGCTCTGCCGCTGTGTGAGACGCTTCCTGATGTCCTGCGCCGACGCGTTGCAGGGGGGGATCGGCAGGCCCCAGAGCGAGGTGCCGCCCTTGAGCCGGATCTCTTGTGCTTCGGCCCGACCGCCGTCCAGACGTTCCAGCGCGGCCACGTCCGTGATTCCCAGCATCGGCAACTTTTCCAGGGACTTGAACAGGCAGCCCGGCCGGGACACCACGGCAAAGTCGCAGAGCTCCAGCAGGCGTTCCGGCTCCCTCCAGCTTGCGATATCCGCGAAGGCGTCCAGCCCGATGATGAAGATAAACCGGGTGTCGGCCGGGTGGCTCGCGCGGAGCGTGCGGACGCTGTCGATGGTGTAGGATTTCGCCGCCCGTCCGGTCTCGATATCGGACAGCTGGAAGTAGGAAAAAGGCGCGATGGCGAGGCGCACCATCTCCAGGCGGTGCGCGGCCGGCATGAGTTCCGAGGGCGGCTTGTGGGGCGGATCGCCGGTCGGGATGAAGAGGACCCGGTCGAGGCCGAGCCGGGTGCGCGCGGTTTCGGCCACCACAAGGTGGCACCGGTGGATGGGATTGAACGCGCCGCCGTACAGCCCGAGCTTCATTCCCGGAGCTGGCCGGTGCCGCGCACGACGAACTTGCTGCTGGTGAGTTCCTCCAGGCCCATCGCGCCGCGCGCGTGGATGCGCGTGGTGCTGATGCCGATCTCGGCGCCAAGGCCGAACTGGTAGCCGTCGTGGAGGCGCGTCGAGGCGTTGTGAAACACGGCGGCGGCGTCCACTTCGTTCAGAAACCGCGTCGCCCGCTCCTGGTCCCGGGTCACGATCGCCTCGGAGTGCTGCGAGCCGTGGCGGGCGATGTGCTCCATGGCCTGCTCCATGTCGTCCACGACGCGGACGGCCAGGATGAGATCGAGGAACTCGGCGCCCCAATCCGAGTCGGCGGCGGGCTTGACGCCCGGCGCGAGCGCCACGGTCCTCGGACAGCCGCGGACCTCCACGCCGGCTTCCCGGTAGCGCGCGATGAGCGGCGGCAGGAACGCCGGCGCGACGGCCTGGTGCACCAGGAGCGTCTCCATGGCGTTGCAGGTGCCGGGCCGCTGGACCTTGGCGTTGAAGCAGACGGCCGCGGCCATCGCAAGGTCGGCCTTGTCGTCCACGTAGGTGTGGCACACGCCCTTGTCGTGCTTGATGACCGGGATCGTGGACTCCTTCACGACGAACTGCATGAGCCCTTCGCCGCCGCGTGGGATGATCAGGTCGATCAGCTTGTCCTGCTTGAGCAGCAGGGTGGAGACCTGGCGGTCGGGGTTGTCGATGAACGTGACGGCGCCGGCGGGGATGCCGTGCTTCTCGCCGGCCTCCGCCAGCACCTTCACGATCGCGGCGTTGGACTGGATCGCCTCCGAGCCGCCGCGCAGCACGACCGCGTTGCCGGACTTCAGGCAGAGCGAGGCGGCGTCGGCCGTCACGTTGGGGCGCGACTCGTAGATGATGCCGATCACGCCGATCGGCACGCGCACGCGGCTGACCGTCATGCCGTTCGGCCGCTGCCACACCTTCGTCACCTCGCCGATTGGGTCGGGGAGCGCGGCGATTTCGCGCAGGCCCGCCGCCATCTCCGTGACGCGTTTCGTATTCAGCGTGAGGCGGTCGATCGCGGCCTTGGTGAGCCCGCCCGCGGCGGCGACGTCCTTCTTGTTGGCCTCGAGGAGTTCCGCTTCGCGCGCTTCGAGGGCGTCGGCCATGGCCAGCAGCGCCTCGTTCTTCACGGCGGTGGGCACCGTCGCCAGAAGCCGCGCGGCGGCCTTGGCCTGCGAGGCCTTCCGGATGACGTAGTCGGCGAGGCTCACAGCATCACCAGGTTGTCGCGGTGGATGACCTCGTCGTAGTCCTTGTACCCCAGCATCTTCTGGATCTCGCCGCTCTTGAGGCCCTTGATCTTCGCGATGGCCTCGGAGCCGTAGTTCACCAGGCCCTTCGCGAACTCGCGCCCGGCGCCGTCCTGGCACGACACGGCGTCGCCGGCCTTGAAGTCGCCGCTCACCTCCGTAATGCCCGAGGGCAGCAGGCTCTTGCCCTTGCGCGTCAGGGCCTCGACCGCGCCGTCGTCCAGCGTGAGGCGCCCGCTCACCTTGACCGTGTAGCCGATCCAGTGCTTGCGGCTGGTGAGCCGCTCGCCCTTCGGCAGGAAGAAGGTGCCGACCGTATGGCCGTGAAAGAGCGCCTTCAAGAGCGTGGGGCGCTCGCCGCTGATGATGGCCGTGGCGACCCCGTACGTCGCGGCCTTCTTGGCGGCGAGGACCTTGGTGCGCATGCCGCCGGTGCCTTCGGCGCTGGTCGCGCCGCCCGCGCGCCGCTCGATCTCGGCCGTCACGTCTGTCACCACCGGGATCAGGGTGGCATTGGGGTTGTGGCGGGGGTCCTCGGTGTAGAGCCCCTCGACGTCGGAGAGGATCACGAGGAGGTCGGCGTCCACGAGGTGCGCGACCATGCCGGCCAGGCTGTCGTTGTCGCCGAACCGGATCTCATCCACGGCGACAGTGTCGTTCTCGTTGATGATCGGCACGACGTCGTATTCGAGCAGAGCGCTCAGGGTGTGGCGCGCGTTGAGGAACCGCGCGCGGTTCGTCAGGTCCTCCCGCGTGAGGAGCACCTGCGCGACCTTCCGGCCTTCCTTCTCGAAGGCCTTCTCGTAGGCCCACATGAGGCGCGACTGCCCGACGGCGGCGGCGGCCTGCTTGAGCGGGAGGCTCTTGGGATAGTCCTTCAGGCCGAGCTTCTCGATGCCGCAGACGATGGCGCCGGACGACACCATCACGATTTCCTTGCCCTGGGCCTTCAGGCCGGACAGCTCGCCGGCGAGCCGGTCGATGCGCTCGGTGTTCAGGCCGGTGCCCCTGGCCGCGACGAGGCGGCTGCCCACCTTGATCACGACGCGTTTGGCGTCTTTGACGATCTGGTCGCGCATCAGACGCTCTTCTTCAATGGCGTGCGGAGCTTGGCGACCTGCTCGCCGAGGAAGCGCACCAGGGGTTTCAGGCCGGTGTTGGTGACGGCCGAAACCGGAAACAGGCGCAGGCGGCGGCGCCGGCAATGGGCCTCCAGCTTTTTGAGGTTCTTGCAGTCGCCCGCGATATCGAGCTTCGTCGCCGCCACGGCGAACGGCTTCTTGGCGAAGGCGGGGTTGTAGAGCTTCAGCTCGTTCCGCAGGGCCTGCAGGCCTTCGACGGGGTCCACCGTCACGTCCTGGGAGACGTCCACGAGGTGCAGCAGGTAGGACGTGCGCTCGAGATGGCGCAGGAACTGGAAGCCGAGGCCCTTGCCTTCGTGCGCGCCCTCGATGAGGCCGGGCACGTCCGCGATGACGAAGCTCTGCTCCTCGCTCACGGCCACGACGCCGAGGTTCGGCACCAGGGTCGTGAAGGGATAGTCGGCGATCTTGGGGCGCGCGGCGGAGACGGCGCCGATCAGGGTGGACTTGCCGGCGTTCGGGTAGCCCACGAGGCCGACGTCCGCCAGGAGCTTCAGCTCCAGTTGAATCCAGTATTCCTCGCCGCGGGTGCCGGGCTCGCACTTGGTCGGCACGCGGTTGGTGGAGGAGGCGAAGCGGGCGTTGCCGCGGCCGCCGCGGCCGGCGTGCGCGATGACGGCGCGCTGGCCGTCCTCTGTCAGGTCGGCGAGGATGTCGTCGGTGTCCATCTCCCTGGCGATGGTGCCGACGGGCACGCGGATGACGTGCGCGGGCGCGGAGCGGCCGTGGCGGTTGCCGCCTTCGCCGTGGCCGCCGCCCTTGGCGATGTGGTGCTGCTGGAACTGCAGGTCGAGCAGGGTGGACATGCGCTCGGTGGCCTCCAGGACGATGTCGCCGCCGTGCCCGCCGTCGCCGCCGTCCGGTCCGCCGCAGGGGACGTGCTTCTCCCTGCGGAAGCTCCGCACGCCGTTCCCGCCGTCCCCGGCCTTCACGTAAATTTTGACCTGATCAACGAAATCCATGGCACCAGTATAAAAGCCGAGGACTGACAAAGCAAACCGCTGAGGCAGGAGCGGTGAAGTGGAAAGAGAGGCAGGGCTACTGTTCTGACCGGACGGGATTCACGGAACATTCAGGAAGGCGAGCGGCATCCGTTCTATTTTCCGCGTGCGTGGCCTTGAAATCCACCATGGCGGTCCTTCCGTCCAATGAGCTGCAGGCCGTTGAGGCCAGAGCGAGGGCCAGGACGAGACCGGCGCCGATCGCTGTTCCCACCCCTAACGGGCGTTGCGAGTGCTCAATCATCCCGGATCACTAACGGTTCCACGTCGAACTGGGACGCCAGACGCACGGCCAGCTCCTCAGCCTGTTGTTCCGAGGTGAATTGCCCGACTTGCACTCTGTAGCGCCTCCCCGACGCAAGCTCAGCCGTCACGATTCGCACATCCGAGTACTTGCCTGTGAGCTTCCGCGCCAGCGCCTGGGCGTTGGCTTGCTCGGCAAACGAGGCGACCTGGACCCTGAGATAACCCAGCGCGCCCGGGTGCCCTTGGTATTCAACGACCTGCAGTTCGACCTGATCGGTACCCGGCCCCGTCATCGCCAGGGCTTGCGCCGCTGTCAACGAGAGATCGATGATGCGACCCTTGGCAAAAGGACCGCGGTCGTTAATGCGCACCGTGACCCGATGTCCATTCGTGAGCGAGCGCACCTGCGCGACGGAGCCGAAGGGGAGAGTCCGGTGGGCTGCCGTCAACTGGTGGCTGTCGTACACTTCGCCGCTGGCGGTCTTGTTCCCGTGAAACCCCGGCCCGTACCAGGAGGCATAGCCCCGCTCGACATACCCGACAGGATAGCCGGCTGGATACACCGTATTTTTCTGCGGACGACCCGCACAGCTGTTCATCCCCCAACCGATCAGTAACAGAAGCGACAGCAGAAGAAAAGCGGGGAGCGTGCGTGGATGGCGGGCGGGGCGAGTCATCTGCGGATGGAGCGCGCCACCGAGATCTCACCACGCAAGCATGAATTGGGATTGACGAATCGATCCACGCGACGAGTGCCGTTGGGGATTTCGTAGCCGAGCCCGAAATGGAAAAAGCGCGACGCTGTTTGCCTTCTGCTCGGTTTGCCCACGGCCTCCAGCGCAGCCAGGCGCTGCCCTTTTCGTACGAGAATTTTTGACAGATCGCCAAAGAAGGAAAAGCGAATCCGTGCGCTCGACCTGCTTGAGTGCCGAATGACGACGGATGGGGCGCCGTCTTCGTCCAATCCCACCCAATCAACGATACCGGGCAGGGGAACGCAGCACAGCGTGGTATTGTCCAGAAGGCGCCGACGCCCGTCTTTCTGAATCCAGCCGATCACATCGATTCCCTTGTGAATCTCTTTCAGGGCCTTCTGTCGCGTCACCCAATCGAAAGCGTGCCAGCCGTACTGGCCGTCTTTGTGAACCACGATCCCCCGTACAGGGCGAGACCCGGTTAATCGTAGTGGCAGGAGAGGACGTAGCGTCTTCCATGGCAGCTCTGTGGACCACCAGTAGTTTTTTCGTTGCATGGGGAGGCCGCGCCGGCTGCGTTGTCCGGTCGTCGGTCTCAACGGTTTCCGTCGATCCACTGCTTCGCCGCTTGCAGCCCGGCGGCCTCGGCGTCCGCGGGCCGCTCGCACGGTTCCTTCGCGTATCCTTTGCTGACGCTCGTGGATTCCTTCCCCACCACCGTGATCGAAAACTGACAGGACCAGCGGCCCCGCTCCCGCAGCTCGACCTGGAGGGTGATGCCGTGCAGCTTGTAGCGGTATTCCTTCTGCTCGCAGCGGCCGCAGTAGAGGATTCCGTCGCCGGTCCGGGGATTGATGGTCGGCGTGAACAACGCGGTTGTGCTCCGGCCGAGCATTTCCCCGCCGCAGCCGGGGCGCGGGCATGGCTTGCTCAGTTTCTGCATGGCGCGAGACTCGTCTGCGGGGCGGGGCGGATCACCGGCCTGTCGTCAACGGAGCCATGTCCCCCGGGATGCGGATATGGCTGACGACCTTTTTTACGGTCTTCAGATCGCGGGCCAGGCCCAGCACCTTGTCGAGTTCTTCGCGGCTTGCCGCCAGGCCGATGAAATAGACCACGGCGTTGACGGACCGCCAGCGGTAATCGATCGAACTGACTCCCTTTTCCATCAGGAGGAAGATCTGCAGCTCGTTCTCAATGAGCACGTCCCGAATGCTCGCGTTGAGGCCGCCGTTCGGGGCGACCTGGATTTCATTGATGATCTCGCGCACATCCTTGACCCGCCGCGCAATCTCCTCGGCCTTGCGTTTGGTGTCCGCGTTCTGGACCGCGCCGGTGAGCAGGACCCGCCCGGCGTAGACGTCGGTGTTGATGTCCAGCAGCATCGCCTCGTCGAGGTAGGTGTGGGTGATTTCCGACTTGATCGCATAGTCCGCCGCGATCCGGTGCAGCGAGCGGTGCTCCCGAGTCGTGGTCCCCACATTGGCCATGGCCTGGCCCACGCTGGTCACGGAGTTGAGTCAGCCCGCCAGCGAGACCGCGGCCAGGACAATCGCGACGAGGCCGGCGCGAGATCGGGCGGGGAAAATGAGGTGGAGCTTCATCAGGAGGCGGGCACGTACCCGAGGTTGGCGGCCGGCTCCATCCGCTTCATGGTGATGAGCTGTTGCATCCGGGTCCCATTATAGCAAGAGCCTCATGCATCCACCATCCGCCGGGCCGTTGGGTTTCAGCGGCTCGGGCTGCACGTGTTCGGGGCGGACGCCGATGCCGATCAGCCGGGCGGGGATCCTGGCCAGAAACGGGAAACGCGCGATCAGTCGCAGGAAGAACGGCGGCGCAAGCCGGTCCGCGCTGCCCAGCACGCGGCTGATGACTCGATTCTGCATGAAAATCTGCATCCGCTGGGTCAGCCGGGTCGGCCACTCGCGGCGGCGTTGCACCCGATCCAGATCGTCGGTGGCCAGCCGGTCCTCGCGCAGCGGCGCGGCCAACAGGTTCGCGGCGGCGACCGCATCCTGGATCGCGAGGTTGATGCCCACGCCGCCGACCGGGGACATCGCGTGCGCCGCGTCGCCGATGCAGAGGAGGCCCGGGCGATACCACCGGGGCAGGCGGTCGATCTGGACGGTCAGAAGCTTGATCATGTTCCAATCGGAGAGTTCGCCGACGCGGCCGGCGACAAACGGCGCGATCCGCGCAATGCTGTCGCGGAATGCCGGCAGCCCTCTTCCCTGAAGCTGTGCAAGCGATCCCTTGGGAATCACGAAGCCGCCCTGCCAGTAGTCGTCACGGGGCAGCATGATGAAGATCCGGCCGGCGTCGAAGCGGCCCACGGGATTGTCCGGGTCGCCGGGCCGTCGGGACAACCGGAACCACAACACGTCCATGGGCGCGCCGAACTCGTCCACCGTGAGGCCGGCTCCGGCCCGGAGGACGGAGTGCCGGCCGTCGGCGGCGATGACCAGGCTGGCGCGCACCTCCAACGGACCATCCGGGGTCACAGCCTGCAGTCCGACGATGCGTCCGGCCTCCTCGATCAGCCCGGTCACCTCGGCCCGCATTTTCAATTTGAACGTCGGATAGCGGGCGCCGCGCCCGGCGAGGAAGTCCAGGAAGTCCCACTGCGGCATGAACGCGATGAAGCCACACCGCGTCGGCAGATGGGTGAAGTCCGCGAGCGTCAGCGCCAGATCGCCGAACTGCGCATTGAGGCGCGGCGCTTTCTGGTGCGGTAGCCTCAGCAGGTCGTCGAGGAGCCCCAGCTCGTGCATGACCTCAAGCGTGGAGGGGTGGATCGTGTCGCCGCGGAAGTCCCGCAGGAAGTCGGCGTGCTTCTCCAGGACCAGCACCTCGACGCCGGCGCGGGCCAGGAGCAGCCCCAGCATGATGCCGGCCGGGCCGCCGCCCGCCACGCAGCAGCGCACTGAAACCGTCGTTGCGGCCATGCGTCCTCCTAGTCGTTCTTCGCAAACCGCTCCAGCCACTCGGGGTAGGAACGGGAGTTGCCGGCAGGAAAGGAATGAGACGGGCGGCGCTGGTCCGCCAGGACAATCCCGCCGACGCGCTGCACGTGCTGTTCGACCCGCGAGGGCTCGCCGAACGCCTCGAGGGCAAAGCTCCAATAGTCCGACCCATTCGCCCGGATCTTCGTCAGCTCCACGTTGCAGCCTTCGGAGAGGACGCCTGTCCCGGCGGCTACTTCCTTCATTGAATCGCCGTCCGGCGCGAACTTGCGGAGCGTGCGCTCCTTCCTGACCGTGATCCAGAGGTGGGGGGCGTTTGTGCGGAGCCGCTCGAATGCCGCCACGGCGTTGTCGCCGTGCGTCTGCTTCTCCCAGAGTTGGACGGTGCCGGCGGCATCCCCGGCGAACGTGCGCGGGCCCGGCGTCCTGACCAGGGACTTGATTTCCAGCCGCCCCTCCCGCAGCTTGAGGTTGAGGCCGAGCGCGGCCGGAAACAGCACGTAGTGGTCCTCGCGCGGCGTCGCCGTGGAGGCCAGGCCGCCGCGGCGGAACCAGTGTTCGATGTCGGCGTGCACCGGGCCGTCGAAGAGCCAGCGGACCTCCGCCGTCGGCATCAGCGGCCGGCGTGCTCCTCGATGGTCTTGAGCATCGCTTCTTTCGTGAGGGGTTTGATCAGGTGGGCCGTGCAGCCGACCTCGAGCGTTTCCAGGAGCTTCTCCTTCTGGTCGTGGGAGGTCAGCGCGATGATCGGAACGGGGTCCAGGTCCTCCTCCTGCTCCCACTCCCGGATCGCCAGCGTGGCGTTGACGCCGTTCATGACGGGCATTTCCAGGTCCATGAACACCAGGTCGTAGCGCACGGCCTGAAACATCTCGACCGCGACCTGGCCGTTCTCGGCCATATCGAGTTGATAGGGCGTGTCCTTGAAATAGGTTTGCGTGAACGCGCGGATCGCGGCCGAGTCCTCGGCCAGCAGGATGCGAAGTGGTGTCATAGGGTCCAGCGACTGGTCACGTTCACCTCTCAACAAAAAGCCCCTCACTCCATGTTCTGAAGCAAGGGGCCCAATGATTCAAACGAGAACGGGGTTACGAAGCTTTGGCGGCCGGGGCGGCGGCGGCTTTCGGAGCCGGAATGATGGTCACCCGGCGCCGGTCCTTCGGCCCTTCGAACCGCACGGTTCCCGTGATCTTGGCGAACAAGGTGTCGTCTTTGCCCCTGCCGACGTTGAACCCGGGGTGAATCCTGGTGCCGCGCTGGCGGACGATGATGCTCCCGCCCGACACGACCTCGCCGCCGTAGCATTTCACGCCGAGATACTGCGGGTTGCTGTCCCGCCCGTTCCGGCACGCGCCCTGCCCTTTTTTATGCGCCATGGTTTAGCCCTCTGAAATTGCGGTGATCTTCAATTTGGTGAACGACTGCCGGTGGCCGTTGGTCCGGCGGTAGTTCTTGCGCCGTTTCTTCTTGAACACGATGATCTTGGCGTGCCGGTCCTGGGCCAGGATTTCGCCGGTGACTGTCGCCTTGGCCACGGTGGGGGTCCCGATCGTGGTCCCGGCTTCGCCGGCAATCAGCAGGACCTTGTCCAGCGTGATGGTGGCCCCGACGGCCCCCTCCAGTTTCTCCACCTCCAGGACATCGCCCTGCTCGGCCCGATATTGTTTTCCGCCTGTTTCGACGATCGCGTACATGGCCTGTCGCTCCGTGTGAATGGGTGTGCGAGGAGAGAGTCTTGTAACATGGCGACGCGGCGCAAGTCAAGCGGCGAAGCAGTGTTTGACATGATCCGGACCCGCTGCTATCATGCCTTCCACGACGGTTGGAGACGCGCCGGTGGCACTGAAGGAATCGGAAAAAATCTGGCTGGACGGCAAGCTCGTGCCCTGGAAGGACGCCCAGGTGCACGTCCTCACGCACAGCCTGCATTACGGCCTGTCGGCCTTCGAGGGCATCCGCTGCTACAAGGGCGAGCACGGCTCGGCCATCTTTCGTTTGAACGAGCACGTGGACCGGCTCTTCGCTTCCGCGCACATCTGCCTCCTGCCGGTCCCATTCGGCAAGAAGGAGATCGCCGACGCCATCCGGGAGACCGTCCGCGTCAACAAGCTGGCGGAGTGCTACATCCGGCCCATCGTCTTCGTGGGCTATGGCGACATGGGGCTCCACGTGCCGGACAACCCGACCCGCGTGGCGATCGCGGCCTGGCCGTGGGGAGCCTATCTGGGCGAGGACGGCTTGAAGAACGGCATCCGGGCGAAGGTCTCCTCCTTCACGCGGCACCACGTCAATGTCAGCCTGACGCGCGCGAAGATCGCGGGCTACTACGTCAACTCCATCATGGCCAAGCGCGAGGTCAAGAACAGCGGCTATGACGAAGCGATCCTGCTCGATCCCGAGGGGTACGTCTCCGAAGGCACGGGCGAGAACATCTTTCTGGTGCGCAACGGCCTTCTGAAGACCACGCCGCTGACCTCGATCCTGGAGGGGATCACCCGCAACTCGATCATGGAGTTGGCCCGCGAGCGCGGCGTGAAGGTGGTGGAGGAGCGGTTCACCCGCGACGAGCTCTACATCGCCGACGAGGTGTTCATGACCGGCACGGCCGCCGAGCTGACGCCGATCCGTGAGGTGGACGACCGCACCGTCGGGACCGGCAAGCCGGGCCCGATCACCCGCGATCTCCAGAGCGCCTTCTTCGACATCGTGCATGGGCGCGACGCCAAGCACGCCTCCTGGCTCTCTCCGCTCTAACGTCCAGGCCCGGATTGAGGCGTCTCCCGCTGTTGCGCGGCGAGCGCCGGGTCGAACTTCGCCATGCACTCCGCGCACATCCCATGGGTGAAGTGCGCCTCCGAGTGCTGCTCCATGTAGTCTTCCAGCTGTTTCCAGTAGCCCTTGTCGTCGCGGATTTTCTTGCACCAGGCGCAGATCGGCAGGAGGCCACGCAGGACCTTGGTGGCCTGCTCCGCGCGCTTGTACCGCAGCACCAGGAATCCGACCGCCCAGATCATGGCAAGTGCCAGCAGAAGGTTTGTGGCGCTGATCCACGGTACCCCTCCCGGAGGCGAGAGAAAGAAACCGAGGATGCTCAACGCGGTGGCGATAACGGCGGCGATAAAGGCAAACCTGGGGTGCGGCGACCATAACCCGAGCAGGACCAGCCCCGAGTAAAGCATGGGTATGGCCACGCCCCTGGCAGTCATGACGTCGAGGACAAACACAGTCGTCCCCAGGGCGATGGTCAGCGCCGTCAGGCTGGGGCTCTCCAGCAGGGACGTCTTCATAGGCTACGATTCTTCCAGGGCGCGCAATTCGGCGTCGGTCTGCCGCAGGCGGATCGCCAGGGCGCGGGTCAGACGCCAGAACACCTTCTTGTCCATGAAGGGATGGTCCACGGCCACCTTGTCGAACCGCGCCCGTGAGATGACAGAGAGATCCGTGGGCGCGTCCGCGATCGCGTCGGCCGAGCGCATGGCGCAATCGATGAAGGCCATGTCTCCGAAGAAGTCCCCCCGGCCGAACGTCACGAGATGATGCTGCCGTCCTCCCGTCAGGGGCAGGACGATGCGGACGGTGCCTCTCCTGATCAGGAAGATTTCGTCCCCCTGGTCGCCGTGTTGGAAAACCTTCTGCCCCGTCTCGTACGATCGCTCCTCGACGCATGAGGCCAGCGCCCCGAGGGTATCCGCGTCGAACCCCTTCAGCAGATTGATCTCGCTCAGGGAAAGCGGCGGTTCCTGCTGCCCCGCCCGCAGCAGGCCTTCGTCCTCGAGAATCCGGTCCTCCGTCCATTCCAACGCGACGTGCAGTTCGTCAAAGATCTTGACGTTGCGGGACGGCTTCACGAGGCCCACCTGGTCGAAGTATTTCTGGAGATCCTGTCCCGTCGGCAGGTTGGGGGGGAGATGGGTGAACAGGAGCAGTCCCTGCCGTTCGGCGAGCTGGGCCTCGATCTGCTCCAGCAGGTGGGTCGCCGTGAAATCCACGGACTGCACCCGGCGCAAGTCCAGGAGCACGTACTTCCTGGTCTTCAGGTCGGCTTCCAACTCGGTGAACAGCTGGTCCGTCGTTCCGAAGAACAGGCTGCCTTGCAGCTCATAGATCGCCGTGCGGTCGCCCTTCTGCTCGAGGACGGCCACCTCCTCGGGCAGGCGTCGCTTTTTGGAGAACACTTGATTGCCGTAACTCTTGCGGCGAACGACCGACCCGCGGATCTGCTCGCGTAGGAACAGCAGGATGGCCAGCCCGAGTCCGACGCCCGCGGCGGCGATGAGGTTGGAGACGACGGCCGTCACGACCACGGCGGCCACCACCACGAAGTCGAAGGCCGTGGACTTCTGTTTGAGCAGGTGGAAGATGTGCGGGTCCACCATCCGGTAGGCCACCACGATCAGGATGCCGGCGAGCCCGGCGAGGGGCACCCACTCCACGAGCCCGCCGATCAGCGCGAAGGCGGCCAGCGCAAACACGCCTTCCAGGATGCCGGACAAGCGCGTGGTGCCGCCGCTGTTGATGTTCACGAGCGTGGCGCCCATCTGCCCGGCGCCCGGCATCCCGCCGGCGAACGCCGAGGCGAGGTTGCCCAGCCCCTGCCCGATCAGTTCCCGGTTCGAGTTGCTCCGGGACCGCGTCAACGCGTCGACCACCACGCAGGTTTTGAGCGTGTCGATGGACAGCAGCACGGAGAGCGTCAGCGCCGGGATGAGGATCAGGTGCAGGTCCGCCGGGGTCAGCTCCCGGATGGAGGCCCAGCGCTCCACGATCGCGTTCCACGTGTTTCCTCCCGCTTCACGGATCGGGCCGATGATCAGCGGATTTCCGGCGAGCGTCAGCATCTCCGGGTACGCCGTGCTCATGCCGAAGTAGGCGACGATGCCGCCGAGGAGCCCCAGGATCGGGGCCGGCACCGCCCGCGTGATCCTGGACGCCAGTACCATCACGAGCATGGTCGCGATCCCGACGACGACGCTCGGCACTTTCCAGAGCGTCGGGGACGCAATCCCTGTCAAGAGGGCCGTGCCCTTGGGAAGCCCGAAAAGCTTCGGCACCTGGCTCAGAAAAATCAGCACGCCGACCCCGCTCAGGTAGCCGGCGACCACTGGGTAGGGGATGTATTTGATGAGCCGTCCGCCGCCGATGGCGCCGAAAAGAAACTG
>SCTG01000107.1 GCA_004298335.1 Nitrospirota bacterium | reverse complement strand
CTGGCAGGCAATACACCGATTGATGTTGAACACAAAGGCAAACTGCCACTTCGGATGCCGCTCCTCGTACGGGTAGAGCATCTTGCGGCCTAGTTGCCAGTTATACACTTCAGGCATGGTGTCCTCCTTCCTAGACCTTGACCTTGATGCTCTCGCCCTTGAGCCACTTGAGCATCCATTCGTTCTCCTGCGAAGGCGTGAACCCGGTCCGTACCGGCTCCCACGGCCCCCGCGACCCGATCCCGCCGTCTTCCGCCTTGGCAATGCGGACCAACGTCGACTTCGGCGTCGTGTTCACCGCGTGATTGTCCACTTCGAAGCCCCACTTGAACGCGAACGCGTGCTTCTTCTTCGCCGGGAGCGAGTCCAACTGATGCATCGGCATCAGCCACGACCGCGTAATGCTCTGCTGTGCCCCGTAGCGGAAGTTGCTCTGATAGCCCGTGTCTGCCGCGATCGCCCGCCCGTCCGGCCGCGTCTCATGCCCCTTCACCGACTTCGGCGTGGCCACGAACGGCGCGTGCTTCATCATCGTCACGCTGTACGGAAACGCCGGGTTGTACTTGCAGCGCACCATCAGCCGGCTCACCTTGTAGAACGGATCGCTCGGCTTCCACCCGCGGTACGGCCGGTCCGCCGGGTTCGCGTCGGCGTAGATGTAGTCGCCGTCGTTGATGCCCCGGTCCTTCGCCGCCTGCGGGTTCACGTGCATCTGATGCTCGCCGATCCCCGGGGTCCGCTTGTCCATCCGGTACGCGTCCCCGAAGTTCGATTCGAACATCTGGATCCAGTCGTTCACCGACCACTGGCTGTGCACCCGGTGCCGGGTCTTCGGGGTGATGCAGTAGAACTGGTACCCCTTCTCCCACAACGGGTTCACATGCCGCCGCGCTTCCGTCCACGGCAGTTTCGTGTGGCGCACATGCCGGTCGTCGTGGTGCATGGCCGTGATCGGAATCCCGTAGTCATCCGGCCGCACAAACGGATTGCTGCTCACAATCACGTTCGGCAGGTACGGCGTGCCCTCCGGGTCCTCCCGGTGCGTGACGAAGTTCTCGCCGTACTCGATCGCCTCCGGCTCGATCCGGTAGGTCTCGAACCGTCCCGACCGCGTCCACATGGGCTTGGACTCGTTGACATGCTCCCAGAACGGCTGGCGCGGATAGGTCCGCACCATCACGAACCACCCCTTCTCCGACTGCAGCAGCGTCTTCGCGTTGTAGCCGTATGCCGTGCTGGCCGAATCGAAGATCCGCTGCAGGTACACGTCCACTTTGTTCTCGATGACGTACTTCCAGAGGTCCGTGAACTTCTTGTCCCCGGTCATCTCCGCCCACTTCTGGGCCACGATGACGTAGGTGTCCAGGTCATTGCGGGTGTCGTACAGCGGCTTGATGCCGCCCTTCCACACCTGCAGGAATGGATTGGAGCACGAATTCGTCATTTCCGGATACGTGAACTCCATCCACGAATTGACTGCCATGGCCACGTCCGCGTAGTTCACGCCGGACGTCATCTCCAGGTCCTGGACCACGATGCACTCGATGTTCGGGTCCACGTTCTTGACCATGTCATAGTGATACTTGGAGTTGTTCAGCAGGTTGACATTGACCGTCCAGAGCACCTTCGATGGGCAGGGCATGTGGGTCTTGCCGGTGAACACCTTGCGCCCGTATTTCGGCGTGTTCACGACCAGGCCGCGGTCCCCGTGGTTCCAGTAGGCCGGCTCCTCGCCGTAGGCGTAGTATTTGGTGTGGACCACCTTCCCGTGCGCGTTGGGGTCCAGCTCCAGATGGAAGCCATCTTCCGCGCCCCACGCCCCGATACCCGCGCCGCTCCAGGGAGTCCCCTGACAGACGCCGGTCTTGTAGTTGCCCGACCAGTTATGCTTGCCCGACCCAAACTTGCCCTGGTTGCCGGTGATGATGGTGATCATCGCCGCGCCGCGGCCGTTTGCCGTCTTGTGGAACCAGTGGTTCGTGCCTTCGCCGCTGTGAATAGCTGCCGGCTTCACGGTCCCGCAGTCACGGGCCCACCGCACGATCAGGTCCTTCGGTGAATTCGTGATCTGCGCCGTCGTGTCCAGATCGAAGTCCTGCACATGGATCTTGTACATCTGGAACACCGGCATCACGTCCACCGTCTTGCCGTCCAGCAGGGTCACGCGGTACGTGCCCTCCAGCGCCGGATCGATCCCGGACTTCGTCAGGTGGAACCCGACGAGTTCCCGGTGCAGCGGCACC
This sequence comes from Nitrospirota bacterium, assembly GCA_004298335.1. Classification (GTDB taxonomy): domain Bacteria; phylum Nitrospirota; class Nitrospiria; order Nitrospirales; family NS-4; genus SCTG01. The sequence continues at coordinate 5,299 of SCTG01000107.1, read as the reverse complement.
GCGGCGTTTTTCGCCGTATCCCACACCATGAAGTCGCCCATGCGCTCCCGGTACTGGTCATTGACCGTCTGCACCCGGTAGGTATAGCCCTTGTGCAGGTCGAACAGTTTGTAGTCCTTGATGACGTCCTTCGGCTCCAGGTACGTCAGGGTGTCCGTGCGGACCAGGATCGGCATGTCCGTGAACATCTTGCAGAAGTCCGCGTCGTACAAGTTCTCGTCGAAGATAATCTTGATCGTCCCGAGGAAGAGCGCCCCGTCGCCGCCGGGCCGCACCGGAATCCAGTAATCCGACTTCGAGGAAGTCGGGCTGTATTCCGGCTTAATGGTCACCAGCCGCCCGCCGCGCTCCATGCACTCGATCATCCAGTGCGCTTCCGGCATCTTGTGCTCGACGAAGTTCTTGCCCCAGCTCGTATGCAATTTGGTGAAGCGCATGTCGGCGTGGTCCACATCGGACGTCTGGACACCGTTCCAGAAGGGATCTTCCGGCGGCTGATCCCCGTGCCAGGTGTAGCTCGACCAGGGACGCCCACCCACCGCCTTGTCCGAGCCGACCTTGCGGACGTAGGCGTCGAGCATGGCCAGGTTCGAATTGGCCATCCGGCCGAACCCGATTTTGCCGAGTTGGCCCAAGGCCGCCATGCCGGGCCGGTACTTGAAGGTCCGGACGCCGCCGCCTTTCATGGCTTCGATCATTTCCGGCGGATAGCCCTGCTCGCGCAGGCGCCGCGCGCCCGCATCGCCCGAGTACCGCTCCGCGATCTTCAGTTGCGCCTTGGCCAGGTACGTGCCCACCGTGTCCCAGGACACGCGCAGCATGTCGTCCTCGCCGCGGCTGATGAACTTGTAGGTCTTCTTGACCTCCGGCGTCAGCTCCGGACAGCCATCGTCCACCCAGGCCTTCCAGCCCTTGCGCAGCATGGGGCCCTTCAGCCGGTACGGGCCATACACCCGCCGGTGGAACGTGTAGCCCTTCAGGCACATGCGCGGATTCCACGAAAACGTGCCGCGGTTCCCGTACAGGTCCTCGTACGTCTGGTGATCGTAATTCTGCTCGACCCGCATCACCACGCCGTTGCGCACGAAAGCGCGCACCCGGCACTCGTGCGTGTCGTTCGGCGCGCAGCAGTAGGTGAATGACGAGTCGTAGCGGTATTGATCGTGATAGACCCGCTCCCACGAGCGGTCTGGATAGTCGCCGAGGGGGTTGCCCACCTCGATGACCGGTTGCAGGGCGGTCAGGGCGAACGCCTTGTCCGCGATCGCCAGCGCCGTGATTGTCCCGGCAGTGGTCTTCAAAAATTGCCGTCTTGTTAAAAACATCGTCTACCCTCCTTCGTTGACGAGAAACCCGCTCTCTTGCCGAACACGGTCCGCCTCATCAACATGACGGCGGACTTTTGACCCTTCACAGAGCCGTCTCACCCCCTTTCCCAGCCTTTAACATCCCTCCTTTTTATTCCTCTTAAAACAACCGGACTATTGCCCGAGAGGATGAATTTCAGGGTGATTTCAGACTCTCAATTACCCGATATGCTTAGACAGGCAGGAAAACCAGGCGGTGAGGGGCTGATTGTCACGAGGAGGTAACGCCGAAATGCAAGGCCGGCCCTGCAAAACCCTGAAGGGACTACACCGTGGCTCAACGTGTTACGTAGTAGCGAAAGAGGAAGGCGTGACCGAATCGGCGCACAGGCTCCACGCGGCGCGGGGGTCCGCGCCGCGGGAGTTTGTCTTTCAGGCCCGGTCGTCTTGCGTTTTCGGTCTATGCTGCCTTGCTGGCGTTCTTCTCTTTTTCACTGTCTTCAACATGCGGCGGCGCCGAACTGTGCTCGTCCTCGTAATCATACCCGTCTTGGGGTCCTTCCTGATAGGTCGCCCAGGCTGCGACCACCCATGTGAAGACCATCACGGCCAGAATGGCGATCGGCGCGAACGCGATCTTAGTCATGGCGCACCTCCTTGTTGTATGTGCGGCCCCTCCGATTCTTCCCATTCAGTTTCACACTCACGGGAGGAGGACGCCATTCCCCAAAGGAGGCGAATTATTGGATGAGGTTACTTGTATGGCGGGGCATTCGTTGTGCTGACTTGCGAGGAGCTGTTTGAGGCGGTGTGAAGCGCGCGGCTACGACGCGCGCCGGCCGGTGAGCAGGAAGACCACCGCCTCCAGGCGGCTGGAGACGCCGATCTTGCGGAAGATGTGCTGCAGGTGCGCTTTGACGGTATCGCTGGAAAGACCGATCTGTTCCGCCATCTCCTTGTTGGACTTGCCGCTCACCAGCAACGCGACGATCTCGCGCTCGCGCGGGCTCAGGTTCAGGTCGGCGTAATCCATGGACGACTCCAGCACCGTCGACGCCCCATTGCTCCGCAGGCGCGCCAGCACGATGGGGTTCAGATTGGCCAGGTAGGGAGAGGTGACGTCCACTCCGCTGTGGGTCGCGCGGATGATCTCCACGAACTCCTCGGGGGTCGCGTCCTTGACGATGTAGCCGACCGCGCCCGCCTGGATGCCCTGCAGAACGCGATCGTCGTCCGAGAAACTCGAGAGGATCAGGACTTTCATGCCGACCAGCGCCTTGTTCAGGATTCTGGTGGCCGCAATCCCGTCCAGCTTGGGCATCTCCACGTCCATCAAAACGACGTCAGGCCGCAGGCTCTTGCCCTGCTCGTAGGCCTCCTGGCCGTCGCCGGCCTCTCCGACGACCTGGAGATCGGACTCGTGTTCAAGGACGATGCGCAGACTTTGCCTGAACAGACGTTGATCGTCCGCGATGAGCAGTCGGATGGACATGATACAGACACTGTCGTCGCTTGCGCGCTGCATGACCATCACCCAAATGGGTGAAAGAATGCGCATGTTCGACGCGCAGATTGCCTAAAAGAGTGTCGGCGGTGGGACTACGACGCCCGGCGTCCGGTGAGAAAGAAGACCACCGCCTCGAGGCGGCTGGAGACGCCGATCTTGCGGAAGATGTGCTGCAGGTGGGCCTTGATGGTATCGCCGGAGAGACAGAGCTGATCCGCCATCTCCTTATTGGACTTCCCTTGCACGAGCAAATCGACGATCTCGCGCTCGCGCGGGCTCAGATTCAGCTCCGAGTCATGTACGGAGAGTCCCGCCGCGGTCGTGGCCCCCCGCAGGCGCGCCAGCACGACGGGGTGCAGGTTGGCCAGGTAGGGAGAGGTGATGTCCGTGCCCTCGCGGGCCGCGCGGATGATCTTCACGAACTCCTCCGGGGTCGCGTCCTTGACGATGTAGCCGACGGCCCCGGCCTGGATCCCGTGCAGGACGCGCTCATCGTCGGCATAGGCCGACAGCATGAGGACTTTGATGTCGGGCCGCTCCTTGACCACCAGGCGCGTCGCCGCAATCCCGTCCAGCTTGGGCATCTCCACGTCCATCAGGACCATCTCGGGACGCAGGGCCTTGACCTGCTCGTACGCCTCCTGCCCGTCGCCGGCTTCGCCGATCACTTTGAGATCGGCTTCGTGCTCAAGCACGATGCGGAGGCTCTGCCTAAACAGGCGCTGGTCGTCCGCGATCAGAAGCCTGATCGACATGATGTACCTCCACGGGAATATCGAACGTAAACCGCGCCCCGCCCCCCGGTCTGTTCTGGGCGGTGATGGTCCCTTGATGCGCGGCGATGATGAGCCGGCAGAGATACAGGCCCAGGCCGGTCCCGCCGCGCGTCGGGGTCGAGGCGGGGCGGTTCGGCTCGAAAAGCGTCTCCAGCGCGGCCGGATCCAGCCCTCTGCCTTCGTCTTCCACAGCCACAACCGCCCGGCGATCAGGGCCCTCGCCCTGAACAGCCACCCGGACCCAGATGCCTCCGCCGGCGGGCGAGTTCTTGATCGCGTTATCGAGCAGATTGACCAACACCCGAAACAGTCGTCGCTGGTCGGCCGAGATTGAGACAGGCGGCGCGTCGACGGCGACCGACAGCTGCCGGTCCACGACTTCTGTTTTCATGAGGTCAATAGCTTCGCGGACGACCGTGTCCAGCGTGAACCGGGCATAGGACAGCGGGAGGTCGCCATAGGCCTGGCGGTACAGATCCAGGATGTCCTGGACGATGCCGACGGCCAGGCGGGCGCCCGTATGCAGGTCCCCCAGAAGCCGTTGCGCATCTGGCGTGAGCCGGTCACCAGCCGCATACTGGAGCCCCTGCAGACCCCGTTCGACCCCCACGAGGGGCGTCCGCAGATCGTGCGCGATGCTGGTGGCAATCCGGGTCAACGCCGCCAAGCGCTCCGCAGGGACCAGCCGTCGCTGCATCTCCTCCATGCTCCGGCTCAGGGCGCCGACTTCGTCCTGCCGACCGGTATCCTGGAACGTCGCGTAGCGCGACTCACCGATTTCCAAGGCGGCCTTTGCCAGGGAGGACATCGGTTTCGTGACAGAGCGGGCCACGACGACCACCCCCAGCCCCGTCAACAACAGCGTCAGCAGGGTCCCGCCGACGATCGCGTTCAAGAGCTGCGTCCGCTCGCTGTCGGTGGCCGCCTGCCGGGCCTTTATGATCAGCGATGATTCCGTTTGGATCTCTCTCAGCAGCGATAAGATGGTATCCGCCAATTCACGCCCGCGACCGCTCTTGATGTACACCATGCCGGCATTGCTCTCGCCTGCCTCCATGCGGGCAAGAACCAGTTCCTTCTCCTGAATGAGCTGGCGAGCAAGGGATTGTACCTTCGCCACCCGATCGCGCTGGGCCTGGGACGGAGAGTACTGGACGAGACGGGCAAACTCAAGTCCGGCCAGGTCGATGTCCTCTTTGGATTCAGTATAGGGGGTTAGGAACTGTCTGTCCCCCGTAATGAGAAAGCCACGGAACCCGTTCTGCATGGCCAGGAGTAGATCCATGTACCCGACTGCCTGGTTTCGAATATGGATCGATCGCATCGTCCGTGCTGCCGCGCGTTCGAACCTGTCAAAGTCCTCTAAGATGAGTGCTGTGACGAGGAGGAGGAAGAGAAAGGGCAACGAGAACACCAGCACCAACTTGCCGTTCAGCGAGCGGTTTAAAAACCAGCGGCGAATCCGGGATGTCATGCGTGCTAGCTTGCCCACTGCCTCGCCGGGAGTCAAGCGTGCGGCCTCGCCCGATAGACACGAAGGGCGGGGCCCCCGTCCGGGAACCCCGCCCTCCGCACGACCTTTATGACTTGGCTCTTACAGCCAGGTCACGCGTTCCGCCGGCCGGATGTAGATCGGCTCCTCCACCTGGATGCGCACCGTCTCCTTGCCCGACTTGTTGAACGCCAGCACCGTGTCGTTGTACATCTCG
>SCTG01000106.1 GCA_004298335.1 Nitrospirota bacterium | reverse complement strand
CACCGCGCCCACGTTCTGCGGATCGGTCACTTGGTCCAGCAGCAGAACGGTGGCGTCGGCGACTTCGGCCAGGGCGCCCAGCATTTCGTCCAGGTCGCGCTCGGGCAGGGGCTCGGCCAAAACGGCGATGCCCTGATGCACGGCGCCCGCGGGCAAGGTCCGGTCGATCGAGTTTCTGTCCATGATTTCAGCGGACTGGCCTGATTTCGGCAGGCGCTCGGCCAGGCTCTCGGCGGCCTCGGCAGATACTATAAGGCGTCGAATGCGCCTTGCCGGGTTGGCGAGCGCCGCCAGGGCGGCGTGAATCCCGTAAATCCAATAGGCCGGCCCTCCGCCTCCCTGTGAATTATGGGGGCTCATTTGCGCCTCGCGCGGGCCCGTCTGGGGGCGGCCGGAACCCATCGCCGCCAAAGTGGCCGCCCAAGGGGCTGCCATGCGATTCCCGTAGGCGTGCGGGCGCTTGCGCTTTGCCATGGGCGCGCTTACTATCATGGCTAACTAGATGCGAAAACGACCCTCTGCGCCGGATGTCCACCGGAGGCGGTAGGGTCTGTTTGCGCGTCTTTTGGCGTTTTTATCAGCGAGGTCAAGGCACAATCAGGTTCGCTGCACCGTCGCCGCGGCGTGGCTGCGTCACGGAGGGGTGCCCGAGTGGCTAAAGGGGACGGACTGTAAATCCGTTGGCTTCGGCCTACGTTGGTTCAAATCCAACCCCCTCCACCACCGCCGGCATTTCTTCAATGGCCGACCGGCCGGGGACGCCAACGCGGGTGTAGCTCAATGGTAGAGCTCCAGCCTTCCAAGCTGGCTACGCGGGTTCGATTCCCGTCACCCGCTCCAAACACCGGCAAGGCGCATGCGCCAGGGCCGGGACCGAACGGGCCGGACGGAGGCGAAAACGCCGGCCAGCCGAATCGAAAGACACAGAACCGGGAAGAGAAGCAATGTCGAAAGCTAAATTCGAACGGACGAAGCCGCACTGCAACGTGGGGACGATCGGGCATGTCGACCACGGCAAGACGACGCTGACGGCGGCGATCACGAAGGTGCTGGCGGCGGCGGGGGGCGCGACGTACACGGCCTACGACCAGATCGACAAGGCGCCGGAGGAGAAGGCGCGCGGCATCACGATCTCGACCAGCCACGTCGAGTACGAGACCAAGAAGCGGCACTACGCGCACGTGGACTGCCCCGGGCACGCGGACTACATCAAGAACATGATCACCGGGGCGGCGCAGATGGACGGGGCGGTGCTGGTGGTCTCGGCGGCGGACGGCCCGATGCCGCAGACGCGCGAGCACATCCTTCTGGCGCGCCAGGTGGGGGTGCCGGCGATCGTGGTGTACCTGAACAAGGTGGACATGGTGGACGACCCTGAGCTTCTGGACCTGGTTGAGCTGGAGGTGCGCGAGCTTCTGACCTCGTACAAGTTCCCGGGCGACAAGCTCCCGATCATCCGGGGGTCGGCGCTGTGCGCGCTGGAGGACAAGAAGCCGGAGCTGGGGGTGGAATCGGTCAAGAAGCTGTTGGACGCGATCGACGCCTATGTGCCGCAGCCCGACCGGCCGAAGGACAAGCCGTTCCTGATGCCGATCGAGGACGTGTTTTCGATCTCGGGACGCGGCACGGTGGTGACGGGCCGGATCGAGCGCGGGGTGGTGAAGGTCGGCGACGAGGTCGAGATCGTGGGCTTGAGGGACACGCAGAAGACGGTGGTGACGGGGGTGGAGATGTTCCGCAAGCTGCTGGATTCGGGCGAGGCGGGGGACAACATCGGCGCGCTTTTGCGCGGCACCAAGCGCGAGGAGGTGGAGCGCGGGCAGGTTCTGGCGGCGCCGGGGTCGATCACGCCGCACAAGAAGTTCAAGTGCGAGGCCTACATCCTGACCAAGGAGGAGGGGGGCCGGCACACGCCGTTCTTCGCCAACTACCGGCCGCAGTTTTATTTCCGCACGACCGACGTGACGGGCGAGGTGGTGCTGCCGAAGGGCACGGAGATGGTGATGCCGGGGGACAACGTGGCGCTGGAGGTGTCCCTGATCACGCCGATCGCGATGGACGAGGGCCTGCGCTTCGCCATCCGCGAGGGCGGCAAGACGGTCGGCGCCGGCGTCGTCTCCAAGATCATCGAGTAGCGAAGGGGCGCGGAGTTTCGGCAGGCATAGGGGCATAGCTCAATGGTAGAGCACCGGTCTCCAAAACCGGGGGTTGAGGGTTCGAGTCCTTCTGCCCCTGCCACTCCGGGAAGGAACCGCAGGGCCCCAAGGTAACAAGCATGCCGCAGCGGGCGGCGCAAAATCAGGACAGATAGAAAAACGTGGCGTCAGGAACGGCGATGGAAAAGACTACC
>SCTG01000105.1 GCA_004298335.1 Nitrospirota bacterium | reverse complement strand
TTGGACAGGGCCAACCCATCCAGCCCGAAAAGCTGTCCGTAGAACTTCAAAAACTCCTCGCCGGTCAGGTACTCGTAGAAATACGGCGACTCGGGGAGGAACCCGATCTGGCTTTTGACCGCCACGTCGCCGATTTCCCGGTCTAGCATCCATGCCGTGCCGCCCGTGGGATAAATCAGCCCGAGCAGGATCTTGATCGTCGTGGTCTTGCCGGCTCCGTTGGGACCGAGAAAGCCGAAGATCTCGCCCTGCTCCACGTCCAGATCCAGCCCCCCGACGACCAGGCTGCGACGCCGGCTGAACCCCAGGCGAAATTCCTTGGTGAGTCCGACGATGCGGATGGGTTTCATTGCGGTCTCCGTTTGCCGTACACTTTCAATCGTTCCTTCATCTCGCTGCTTCGCACAGTCTGCGTCTGCGGGTCGTACACGTACCGCCCGCCGAACGGCTCGCGAGGCAGCTCGCGCAGGAGCCCGGGCCCGACCAGGTCCTCCAGTCTCGCGGGCGCACGGCGGTACCGTTCCCGATACCGGCCGATGGCCTCCTCGAGCAACTGAAGATCCCGTTCCGCGAGGGCTTCCCTCACCCGCGCTTCCAAGACCCGTTTGACGTTCTCATCCGTGGTCTGTTCATACATCTGCGCCAGAAAGTCGATGGCGACCTGCGGCTCCCTGGCCGAGGCATAGAGCCGGGTGGCAAACCCGGCGAGGTACGTGGGCGCCCCGGCGAGGCGGGAAGCCCTGGCGATATAGTCGGCCGCCTTGGCGTCATCGCGCAACTCGAAGTAATAATTAAACCCCAGCAAAAATGGCAGCGCCCAGTAGTCGGGATTGTGCTGGGCCCCTTTCTCCAATATCCGATTGCTCTCCTCAACCAAAACCACCAGTGTCACCAGCGCAACGCCTCCGGCCTCATAGACGCGCACAAACTGGGGGTCCAATGTCGTGATGACATCCAAGGCCCGGTAGATCCAATGCCCGGCTTCCTCCGTGACCTTGCGTTCTCCCATAGCCTGAATGGCCTGGATCCACAGGAGATCGGCCGCCACCTGCTCGTACCCCAAGACCGCAACCCTGAGATACTCCCCTTGGGGCAGGTACATGAACCGCTGTAGCTTGGGCGTGGCCGCCCGCTGCTCATCAGTGCTGACCTGCAAGAGATGCAGCCCCACAACGAGGAGCAAGCCAGTCGCCACCAGCGCCGATAACCGGGCAGCCCCGCTCATGATCCCACCATGGACAATGAGCGCTTCAGACGTTCGGTGTCCACACCCAGGAACTGGCGTTCCAAAGCGGTCAGATTCCACCCTCGGTAACGCTCTTTCACCCTGATAATCTGCCCGTACTCGGCTGCAGCAGCCTCCGGTTGCCCGATCTGTTGCAAGCGCTCGGCCAACTCTGCGCGGACCGGCAGGAAGTTCGGTTCGTACCCAATCGCGCGCCTGAACAAAGCCATTGCTTCTTCCTTGTCCCCCTGCGCCCAGCGAAGTTTTCCCAGCTCATGGTAATTGAACGGGGTGTACGGATCCAACTGTATGGCCTGTCCATAATAGGCGGCCGCTTGGCGCCGCAGGTCCTCTTTCTGTGGTCCTGACACAACTCGGTCGGCCAGTAACATGTAGAGCGTCCCTAATTGGTGCGCGAAACGCGCATCCAGCGGGTTCAGCTCCAAACACACCTTCAGCTCGTCGACCGCTTGGAGCAGCCACTGGGGATCGCCGGACTGATGAAACAACCGCACTTCCGTCAGCGCCAGCGCGTCACGATAGGCCGTCGTTCCCGGGTCAATGAGCGTGGCACGTTGAAACCAGTCGACGGCCCGATCCTCCCGGCCGACCGCCACCGCGCCCCCTGCCTTGTCGAACGCGTACCACGCGGCCGCCGGCTGGACGATGAGAAGGGCGCACAAAACGGAAACGGCCCAGACCAGCCCCCCCCCGACCGGTCGATAGGGGAACGGCACCGTCCAGACGGCAACTCCATGCGGTTGCCTCAAACGTTTCAGCGTCAGGGTCATTCCAGTGAAAAGTATAGTAAGCAAAACCAGTGCCGGCTCATGAAATACCGAATCGACGCTGCCATGGACAACAATGCCCAGAATCCCCCCTGCCAATCCGACGACCAGGCCCCGTTCCCAAGGCTCCAACGGGAGACGCAGGGTCTGACGAATCTCCCAGCCCAAAAGCGCTATTCCGGCCAGAAAAAGCACTGCCCCCACTACCCCCAACTCCACGGCCATCTGTAGGTATTCGTTGTGTGCCGATTCGGCCCGTTTGCCATAATGGGCGATTGCACTCTCGACGGGGAACCGGTATTGGAACGACGTGTACTTATAGAGCCCCAGACCGACTCCCCAGGGATGATCGATGATCCGCTCCAGCGAATTCTTCCAGATCGCAAGCCTGGTATAGGCATACGGATCCTGCGTTCCGACCATGAGCACCCGTTGCTGCAATGGATTTTGAACCAGCGCTCCTGCAATAAGACCCAGCACGATCACAGCCAGAAACGGTTTGCCGAAACGATAGAAGCCGACAAACGCGACGGCCGCGACGAAGGCCAGCAACGCGCCGCGGGATTGAGCCAGGATGAATGCGCTCGCGACCGTGCCGGCCGTCAGCCACAACAAGGGCGTTTCCCACCGGATGCCATCCTTCGGTCTCCGGAAACAGAGGAGACCGAAAACCACCGCAAAGACGGCCATTTCATAGGTCGCAAAGAAGTTGGCGTTGAAAAAGGTCCCGGCCGGCCTCGTTTCGCCTCCCCAGACGAATTGATAGAGGCCGAGCGCGGCCTCGAACACCCCCATGCCTAGAATGACCATGACAAGGCCGCGCACCTCCCGAACGGATTGGACGAGATGTGCGGCCACAAACAGACAGACGGCGTAACTACAGAGGCTGATGAGCCATTGGAGGCTGGGGGCGACATAGAAGGAACGGACAACGGAAACGGCCGCCCATCCCGAAAAAACCGCAACGACGGAGAAGACGTGGGTTTGCTGGACGGTAATCCGGCCCAGTCTCATCGAGCGAAGCAGCCAGGCGATGAAGGCGCCCAGCAGGATGAGTCGAATGATCAGAACCGGCAGGTGCGTCGTTCCGCCTTCAAGCAGCGGGGCAAAGATCGTCAGGCCGCCCAAAGCGATGAGTGAACGATATGTTCGAAAGGATTCCCGGGCTGGCATGGAACCCATCACGATATCCATCAGCCCTTGCGGTTCGCGAAAAAAGGGGGCGAGAGATCAGGAACGACCCCTCGCCCGCCTTTCCCACCCTGCGAGGATTATTTTGAAACGTCGTTATTGGTGTTGGTCAGGTTTCTGACGTCGTTGATGGTAAACTCATCGCACGTGGCGTCGCCGTCAATATTGGCCTGGGCGCCTGCCGTAAATCCGGTCGCGCCAGCAGCAGAACCCGCCGGCTTCACCCCGCCTGCAAAGGTGCCTCTATTCGTGATGCACGAGCTTCCACCGGCGGACGGCGTAATCAAGACGGTCGCGGAGGCTTCTCCACCGTAGTACAGATCATACCGGGAGGTTCCCGCCGGCTTATAGCCGAGCGTGTCGGCAGTCGGCACGCTGAAGGTATTGTTCTCGGCAAAATACGACGTGGCGGTTGTGAAGATACCGCCGAGGTTGACCCTGGCTTCAGACTGACGGGCCTTGGCTTGGTAGGTCATGAAGTTCGGAATGGCGATGGCCGCCAGAATTCCGATGATCGCGACCACGATCATCAACTCGATCAAGGTGAAGCCCTGATCACCTTTCATCCGTTTAAACATCACTCGGTCCTCCTTCTCCATTAACGGTTCACCCTCCACGACCGTCCCTCCACAAGCGACGATCGCACCATAAATCCTTTTCTGTCACCTCATCGGCAGGCACCGCTTATAGAACTAAGCAATCCCAATGCCATCCCTATAGGCTTCGAACAGGCATAAATCAAAGCGGTTAGCATAACCTTGCACCTTCACTACCGACCTCCCCGTCAATTTTTGTCTCGTATTATCGCCAAAATTGTCACCCCGCGTGCTACTACATGGCAACGTCATCCATTGTATTCGTCAGCTTCCTGATATCGTTAATGGCCCAGTCATCGCAGGTGGAATCGGAGTCGACATTCCCTCTGGCGGCAGCTGTGAATGAAAATTGCGACGCAGCCACAACAGGTGGTCCCGGTGGAGCGACATTGACATCGCAAGGCACCGTCACAGTGCTCCCACCGGGAAAGGCGGTGGGGGTGCCACCGATATCGTACCAATACGAATACTTCGGCGACCCGCGTATTAAAAACTCAATAGGGGCGGTGCTTGGAAATTGGTAGCTGATCGGACTTTGCGCTTGCGAGGCAATCATGACTTTGGCAAACATATCCCCAAGTATAAGCCTGGCCTCTGCCTGCCGGGCCTTGGCCTGATACCGCATGAAGTTCGGAATCGCAACGGCGGCCAGTATCCCGATGATCGCGACTACGATCATCAACTCGATCAAGGTGAAACCCTGGGCCCCCTTGATCAAGCGGTGGGGCAATGTGGTGCCCCCTCTGCCGAACCGATATCGCCTGGCACTTATCATTCGGCAGTCTGACCCCCTACGCTTTCCATCTTGCAGTAAAGCAAACCATCTGCCATGGCAATGTACCTGAAAAGCCAAAAAAATCAAACAATCCCAGATCTCCAGGCTCTTCCCAAGCAAAAAGAGCGGCGTTTCTCGTCACAACGTGGGCAAAAATTGTCCGATCGGACTGAGACGCGCCATGCTACAGCTTGGGAATTTCAAAGACATAGACACCATTGCTCCCGAACAACTGCCGCAACGTTCTGGGCAGTGTCCTGAGCCGGCGATCATGGGTTTCGGCTCCTTCACCGGAGAATACCAGCACCCCATATGTATCGTGAAGACGCTTAAACTCTCTCACGTTGAGGACCATATGGGTGAAGCCCTCGTCGGCCAGCCGCCGTGCCAAGGTTTCCGGAGACGAAGACTCGCGCACCCACCGCTGCAGGGGATGACGGTCGTATGCCGTAGGCGCCATGGATTCCCTCATGAAGTAGTAGGGCCGGGTCTCGCCGATGAACAGAACGCGAGCCGTTGTCGGAAGGTCCTCTCTGGCAAAGCGCGCGGCCTGGAAATGGTCCAGGCGCCGGGCAAGATAATGGTCGGCCGCCTCACGGCCCATGGCGACTTCATACGACGAGAAGACCGCCTCATGCTGGTCGATGAATCGCATCGTCCCCCATACCCCCATCGGAAGCAACAGGATCATCGCGAGTGCCCGGCCCTTCGGCCCGACGCGCAGCACCAGACCAACCAGCACGGCCAGACCCATGACCAGCGCAGGCGCGAAGAACCTCGTGGTCGGAGAAACAGCCACCCAGCAGGCGCCGGTCATCAGCACAAAGAGCGACCCAGCCATGCTCAGGCGGCGGCGTTCGGCGTCGCTTCCGAAGACCCATGCCATCACCGGCAAAAGCAGAACCAGGCACGCCGCGGCGACCGCCAAAGCCCCGGCGTCAGACGCGGACCCAAAGCGTTCCGGGTACTGCACCAGGTCCATCGGCAGGCGCAACACGTCCGTCCAGCCTAAACCGCCCGTCCCGTAAGGCAAGGCCCCTCGCACTTTGGCCTCGCTCTCTTCGCTCCAGGGAGAACCTCCGAGCAGGCCATACGCCAAGGGGTAGACCGGATTCCCGGTATGTGCATAGGCCCGCGCCCACCAGGGAGCCAGCATCGCCAGCACGATCAGCATTGATCGGAAAACGGCACGCGCCGGCCACCCTGCGACAAGCGCCGCGACAAGCGCCCCCGCCACCCAATACAACCCGGCCAGCTTGACCGACACCGCCAGCCCCAAGACCAGCCCCAACGCCAGCCACGGACGGGGTTCGCCTCGGCAAGACACCAGGATGGCCGCCGCAATGAGGATCGAAACCGCAAGACCGGTTTCGGCAAACGGGAGGGTCGCCAGGAACCACAGCATCGGCGATGCCGCCAGCGCGGCCACGACGAGCCCGGCAGCCCACGAGGGCGCAGCATGCTCGGATCCGGCAATGGCCTCTGCCAGCCCCCATGCGCCCAGCACGCACACCACCCAGAGGGCAAACACAATGGCCCGGGCCCCCAGATCTCCACCGAGCGCCATGCCCCACGCCAGCAACAGATCAGAAGCATGCGGCATCAGGGTAAAGAAGACCCACGGCGCGGTCTGGAGCTCGCCGGTGGCGAGCGCGCGCTGTGGAATGACGAGATGATACTCCAGCTCATCGAAGAAGGTGGGCGGAATGGTGGCCCATAGCCAGGCCACCAGCAGCGTGACTCCCATCACAAGCCCGCCAACGGCCGCCGCAAAAATTCCACCGGTCGGGCGGTACCGGGCGGTAGCACAAATCGCCAGGAACAGCCCGTAGGCGCAGAGCACCGATACGGCAAGCCCGGCGACCCGGAACACGCCACCCAGCGCGCTCCACACGGCAAGGACAGCCAGGCAGGCCAGCCCTGTACCGAGATGGACCGCCAGACGATGCGCCGTAAAAGGACCGCCTGCGTGCGGCAACCACCCGGTGGCTCGGTCCACCAGCGCACCGGCCGCAAACGCCGCCAGCAGGAAGGATGCGGGAACCGTCAACAGCCAGAGCCGAGCCGGGTCCACCAACAGGGTCCCCACGAACACCACGGCCCCTGCGATGAAGAGTACGGCGCCCAGCTCCGGCCTCGCGGCAGGAGAAGCGGCGTTTTCTGCGGAAGGGGGGTTACGCACGTGAACTCAATGCGCCGACTCCGGGCATGAGGGAACCACGAGTAAGAGTCGCGCGGCCGGCAACCGGCTAGAGAGATTTTTGC
>SCTG01000104.1 GCA_004298335.1 Nitrospirota bacterium | reverse complement strand
CGCTGGGGGAAGCTCTGCAAGACGTTCGGGGTCAACGGGACCGAGATCAAAGTCGAATGGGGCGAGGCCGTCGATCCTCAGGCCGTGGCCGATGCCCTGAAGAAAGACCCCGCCATCAAGGCGGTGTATATCCAGGCGAGCGAGACGTCCACCGGTGTTGCTCACGACACCCGCGCGATTGCCGAGATCGTGCGGTCCCGCGAGGAGACGATTCTGGTGGTGGATGCCATCACGGCGCTGGGCGTGTTCGACTTGAAGACCGATGAGTGGGGAATCGACGTGCTGGTCGCCGGGTCCCAGAAGGCGATGATGCTGCCTCCGGGCCTGGCCTTCGCGAGCGTCAGCGACAAGGCCTGGCGGCTGGCCGATAAGGCCAAGAACACGGCCTTCTATTTCAATTTCAAGAAGGAACGGGAAGCCCAGCAGAAAAACCAGACCGCGTATACCGCGGGCGTCTCGTTGATGATCGGGCTCCAGGAAGTGCTGAAGATGCTGAAAGCCGAAGGCCTTGGCAACGTCTTCGCGCGCCATGCCCGTATGGCCCACGCGATGCGGGAGGGCATGAAGGCGGCCGGCCTCTCGCTCTTTCCGAAACAGAGCCCCAGCGATGCGCTCACGGTTGTGTCGGCGCCAGCCGGCGTGGACGGCCAGGCAGTTTACAAGAACCTTCGCGAGCAGTACGGGATCACGGCGGCCGGCGGTCAGGATCATCTCAAAGGGAAGATCTTCCGGATCTCGCACATGGGCTACATGGACACCTTCGATGTCATTCAAGCGCTCGCCGCCACCGAAATGGTGCTCAAAGGGCTCGGCCACCCGGTGAAGCTCGGGTCGGGCGTGGGGAAAGCCGAGGAGCTGCTGCTCGCCAAATGAAAATCCTTGTCAGCGACAACCTCTCCAAACAAGGGGTGGAGATCCTCCAGAAGGCCAGTCTGACCGTGGACGTCAAGACCAAGATGCCCAAGGACGAACTCCTCCGCGAGATCAAGAACTACGAGGGGCTGATTGTCCGCAGCGCGACGAAGGTGACGGCCGAGGTCATCGCCGCCGCCGACAAGCTCAAGGTGATCGGACGGGCAGGGTCCGGGCTGGACAACGTGGACACCACGGCCGCCACCAAGCGCGGCATCGTCGTGATGAACACGCCGGGCGGCAACACCGTCACGACGGCCGAGCACACCTTCGCGATGATCTTCGCGCTCGCCCGCAAGATTCCGCAGGCCACCAGTTCGATGAAGGCCGGCAAGTGGGAGAAAGAGAAGTTCATGGGCGTGGAGCTCTACAACAAGACCCTCGGCATCGTCGGGATGGGGCAGATCGGGAGCCATCTCGCCAAGCTGGCCCAGGGGGTCATGATGAACGTGATCGCCTACGATCCGTATCTTGCGGAGGAGCGGGCCCGCAAGATGGGCGTCGAGATCATGGGCCTGTCCGAGCTCTTCCGCCGCTCCGACGTCATCACGGTCCACACGCCCCTGACGGCGGAGACGCAAAACATCATCAATACCGCCACCATCGCGACGATGAAGGACGGCGTGCGCATCATCAATTGCGCCCGCGGCGGGATCATCAACGAGCAGGACTTGTATGAGGGGCTGAAGAGCGGCAAGGTCGCGGGCGCCGCTTTCGACGTTTTTGAAGAAGAGCCGGTCAAGCCGACCCATCCGCTGCTGACGCTGGATAACTTCATCTGCACGCCGCACATCGGCGCGTCCACCACGGAAGCCCAGGAGAACGTGGCGGTCGGGATCGCCGAGCAGATCGTGGACTATCTGACGCGCGGCATCGCGCGGGGCGCCGTGAACATCCCGTCGGTGCCGGCCGAAATGCTGCCGCGGCTGCAGCCGTATATCACGCTGGCCGAGAAGCTGGGGGCGCTGCACTCCCAACTGTACGAAGGCGGCATCGAACGCGTCACGATCGAATACAAGGGCGAGGTCGCCGGCGTCAATGTGGCGCCGCTGACCATTGCGGTGCTCAAGGGGCTCCTCACGCCGATTCTCGAAGAGACGATCAACTACGTGAACGCGCCCGTGGTGGCGCGCGAGCGGGGGATCGAGGTCAAGGAAGTGAAGAGCAGCGATGCGGGGGACTTCACCAGCCTGGTCACGATCCAGGTGGAGGCCGAGAAGAAGACCAGCCGGATCGCCGGGGCGCTCTACGGCCGGCGCGATCCCCGGATCGTGCAGTTGGATACGTTCCGCGTGGAGATCGTGCCGGAGGGACACATGCTGTTCATCCTGAACTACGATCGCCCCGGCGTGATCGGCCAGGTGGGCCAGATTCTCGGCGAGCACCAGATCAACATCGCCCGCATGCAATGCTCGCGCGAGGAAAAAGGGGGGCAGTCCCTGCTCATCGTGGGGGTGGACGCGCCGCTGCCCGCAGAGGTGCTTCGCGCCATCACCGCCTCGAAGAATATCATTTCGGTCAAACTCGTGCGCCTATAAGCCGGCCTGCCGGCTGGTCCCGTGATGATGAAGCCCGCCCGCTCTTCCATACCGCAAGGCGTCGCGACGTTTCTGCCCGTCGCGGCGGAAGAGAAGCGCGCGGTGGAAGAGATCGTCTTCGCAGTGTTCGCGGACCGCGGCTATCGCGAAATCATCCCGCCCACGTTCGAATACCTGGATGTCCTGGCCCCGGGTCTTGACGCCGAACTCATCGAGAAGTCCTACAAAGTGGTGGACCGGACGACGGGACGCATCCTCGTCCTGCGCCCGGACGTCACAGCCCAGATCGCCCGGATCGTGGCGATGGGCATGGTGGACCAGCCGCTGCCCCTGAGGCTGTGCTACAGCGCGAACGTGTTTCGCTACGAGCCGGAGCACGCCGGCCGCGACCGCGAGATCTTCCAGATTGGGATCGAGCTGATCGGCCCCAGGGGCACGGCGGCCGACGTCGAGCCGATCATGGTCGCGGCGGAATGCCTCCGGCGTCTCGGGATCACCGCGTTTACCATTGCGATCGGACAGGGGGCGTTCTTCAACGCGCTGCTGCGCCGGACCGGCGTCTCGACATCCGTGCAGTGCAACCTCCGTGAAGCGGCGGCGCGGAAGGACGTGCCGCGCATGGAAGTCCTGCTTCGTGAAGCCGGCGTGCGGGGACGCGACGCCAAGGCGTTGCTGGCGGTGCCCGAACTGTTCGGGGGCTACGAGATGCTGGAAGCGGCGGCGCGGCTGGCGCCCCGGAGCGAGGACTGCCGTCGGCCGCTGGCCAGGTTACGGGAGGTGTGGGAGCGGATGACGGCGGCGGGCTGGG
>SCTG01000103.1 GCA_004298335.1 Nitrospirota bacterium | reverse complement strand
GTCTCCATGTACATCGAGTCTGTCCCCAACCGCAACTCGCCCCCCGCCCTGCTCCTGCGCGAAGCCTTCCGCGAAGGAGGCAAAGTCCGGAAAAAGACCGTGGCCAATCTCACCCATTGGCCCGAGCACCTGGTGAAAGGGTTGCGGCTTCTCCTCTCCGGTAAAACCCTGGTCCCCAAGGAAGAGGTCATCCGCATCGAGCGGTCGCTGCCTCACGGGCATGTTGAAGCGCTGCTGGGTTTCATGCGACACATCGGCCTCGAGAAAATCATCAGCTCCACTCCCAGCAAAGAACGGGACCTGGTCCTGGCCATGCTGGTGGAGCGGCTCCTCCACTCCTCCTCCAAGCTCGCCACTACCCGGCTTTGGAACAGTTCGACCTTGGCCCAGGAACTGGGTGTAGAGGGGTGCGATGAGAATGACCTGTACGACGCCATGGACTGGCTCCTTGACCGGCAGCAGCGCATCGAGGGCAAGCTGGCCGCGCGGCACCTGCAGGAAGGCTCCTACGCCCTCTACGACGTTTCTAGCAGCTACTTCGAAGGCAGCCACTGCCCCCTGGCCGCCTTCGGGCACAACAAGGACGGAAAAAGGGGGAAGAAGATCGTGGTGTACGGCCTTTTGACCGACAGGCTCGGATGTCCCGTCGGCATGCACGTCTACCCCGGGAATACCTCGGATCCCAACACCCTTGCCGATCAGGTGCATGCCGTGAAGGATCGCTTCGGACTCAAGCAGGTGACCCTGGTCGGGGACAGGGGCGTCTTGACACAGGCCCGCATCGACGCCTTGCGCGCGCATCCCGGCATCGGCTTTCTCTCGGCGCTACGCTCGACTTCGATACGGGCATTGGTCGAGAGCGGCGACATCCAAATGTCCCTGTTCGACACGCAGAACCTGTGCGAAATCGTTTCGATGGAATACCCGGGAGAGCGCCTGGTCGTCTGCTTCAACCCGCTCCTGGCGGCTGAGCGGGCGCGCAAGCGGCAGGAACTGCTCGCGGCCACGGAAGAACATCTGGAGGCTATCGCCAAGGGCGTGGCCAAGCGGACGGAAAAACCGCTTGGCAAGGAAGAGATCGCCCTACGCGTAGGCCGGATCATCGACCGCTACAAGATGCGCAAGCACTTCGACCTGGTCTTCGGAGACGGCTTTCTGTCCTATGCCCGGGACACGGCCGCGATTGAGCGGGAGTCGGCCCTGGACGGTATCTACGTGCTCCGCACCGATGTGGAGAAGGACGTGCTCTCGGCGGAGGATACGGTCGTCACCTACAAGAGCCTGTCGCAGGTGGAGCGGGCCTTCCGTTCCCTGAAAGGGATGGACCTCCGCATCCGACCCATCCGCCATTACACCGAGGACCATGTGCGGGCGCATCTGTTCCTTTGCATGCTGGCCTACTACGTGGAATGGCACCTGCGCAAGGCGTTGGGTCCGCTGCTGTATGACGATACCGACTTGGATATGGACCGCTGGCTGCGGGACCCGGTGAGGCCGGCAACGGGTTCGCGCAAAGCGGCGGACAAGAAGAAGACCGGAAAGACCGCCGAGGGGTTCGAAGTGCACAGCTTCGAGACGCTGCTGGCGGAACTCGGTACGCGGTGCCGGCATACGTGCTCGACGCCGGGAAGCCAGGGGATGACCTTCACGATGGAAACCGAGGCGACGCCTTGGCAGAAGCAGGTGCTGAACCTGCTCAAGATGTACCGGCTGGACACCCTGTACCCAGTAAACGCAAAGTCCTAATCCGCGCTAGTTTCCTATGAATCAATGGCTTAGCCTCGGGAAGGCTCTGGAACTTCGGCCTAAAGGACGGAGATTCCTGAACTTGTATGATTAGATATCACTTTCGTTCCATAGGCTTCCTGCTTCGTCGGGTCCCCGATGGGATCCCCTCCCCAGGCTTTAGCGACGTGTCCCGCCGCCAGAATGTTTTGCGCGGCATTGAGGTCCGCGTGGGCCTCGAAACCGCACAATTGGCACCTGAAGGCTGCTTGCGTGATTCGATTCTCGGCCCGGCAATCCCCACACGCCGAGCATGTCTGACTCGTATAGTGGGGCTTCACCTTCACAAGTGCCCC
>SCTG01000202.1 GCA_004298335.1 Nitrospirota bacterium | reverse complement strand
CGCCGCCCAACGGTTACGAGCAGCCTGCAAGCACCACTGGATGACCGCGATCTACATGTGGCCATCGCAAGACTGGCAACAGAAGTTCTGTTCCATATGTGGTGAAACGCAGGCTGACGAGCCCTTCGGAAAAGGGTCTTGACATCGTCTCAAAAATCACAAATCAATCTGAAACCCAAGAAGGACGGAACCCAGACCAACCTCACGAGGAATTCAGCCACCCTCGGAGCCGATCACCATCACGCTGTCACCCGAGTGTACAAGTGCCAGATCTGTGGAAAATCAGCCCCGCCCAGGACTCCCATTCTCAGGCTCGTCACCCTGACGCGTCCGCGGGAATATCCGCCGCGGCCGAAGGTCAACGCGTACGTCAAGGACAAACGCGTGATCAGGACGAATGACCCCGGCGGCGTGGGGACCGAGATCGTCCGTGAGATAGCGATCTGCCCGGAGTGCCTCCGGGCGCGGCCGACCTGACCTGACTAAAAAGTACCAGCCTTAGCCCAGTGGTTGGATACTCGTCCAACCTCATCATGGCTAAGCCGGGCAAGACCATCACGAAAATTCCGATCTCCATCGGCGACCTCTTTGGCTCGTCGAAAGTCCGCGCACGGACCATCGCCACCTATTGCCCATTCTGCTCTGCCATGGTCAAGGCATTGCAAAAAGGTTATCTCATGGTGTGCAAGCAGTGCCACATGAGGATAGATTGAGGAACCATGGAACATGAGGAATGGTGCGAGGCCGAGCAAGGCCATGAGCACGATTGCAAGACAGCGACCCAGATGGCTCGCCTGCGCGCCCTGGCTGAATCGTTGCAAGCAGAATTCACCTGCCACGTCGAGGTCGAGGATCAGTCCGAGGATCACGTCGATGATTGCTGGCACTGTGCAGCCACGGAGGCGCTGGAACCTCCCGACCGAAAGGTCTCATGATGAAGACAGGAGACAAGAGAGCCGGAGAGACACGAGACCGGAGTAATGCCGAGCGGTCTCTGGACGAGGTGCGATATAGCCTCCTGCGCGCTCTCGACTACCAGGCAATCAGTCCGGAGGCCGTCGCGATCAAGAACGAGATACGCGCTGCCCTCGATCGCATCGGGTGGAAGGAAACACCCGAGTTCCATGGTGGAATCGAGAATCTCGTCACCATTGCTCGAACGGCTCTCCACAAGGCCCTCGCATACCCAACGCCGACGTCGAACGGACAGGTGATCGTGCGTGATGTCCGCGCCATTCTCGAGCGCATGTAAGAAGCCCTCAGCCTCCAGCCTTCAGCTCTCAGCTCCAGAAGTCACCCATCTTGCACATGTAAGGCGATGGATTCATGCGTGTAGAACAAGAGTGCTTGAAGCAAAGGATGATTTAGCGCGGCGCCAGGAACCCCGCACGCGAACCGCCATGATGGTGATTTCCACCCTTGCCGGTCGCCGCATGCTTTCCGCTCCCCGCTTCCCGCTTTCCGCTCGTCGTCTCCTGCTTCCCCTTGCGACCCTTCTTCCCCTTCTTCGTGGTCAGACAGGAGAGGCCCGGGATCGCTTCTTGCAAGTCGCCGAGGCTGATCTTGTCGAACATCCAGTTGATGAGGGCGCGCTCGCGCTTGCTGAGTGCCTCCATGGCCTCTGGCGAGCGGTAGAGCCGCCGCAGGCGCGAGATGGCTGACTCCTTCTTGATCTTCGGAGCACTCTCCTCGCCTCCCGCTTCCCGCTCCCCGCTACTACTACCAGGTTCGAGCTCCTCTTCGCTGTCTGCTTCCAGCTGACCACTACCGGCCGCCCGCGGTTGCCTCTTGGTCGAGGTCGACTCGAGCACGGCCGGCAGAGCGGCAACTTGTTCCTCTCGCGTCATCGGCGAGAACACCTTCACGGCCTCATGTGACGCGATCTTGCCGGCGCGCACGGCTCGCTTGCATGGCTCGGCCAGGGCGATCAACTTCTCGTAGTTCTTGATGGTGGCGGTTGTCAGGCGAAACATGGTCTCGACGTTCTCGTAGGAGGCGCCGAATTTCCGGATATAGTCGACCACGCGCTCGGCGGCTGTGATGACATCGTCGTTCTGACGCAGGTAGGAGGTCACCAGCATGGTCTCGTGAGCAGCCCGATCGGTACCCTTTTCCAGCATCACGGGAACCTTGATCGTGACGGGAGGGACGCCGGCCGCCTCGGCCTGGGCCGCGAGGCGCTTGTTGGCCTCGATGACGGCGATGTGACGCTTGCGCCCGTCCACCACCTCCAGGAGGGGCCCATTCTTGCGCACAATCAGGGCCTGGGTTGGTTTGAAACCCCTCATGATGGAACGCACGAGCCATTCCAGCTCGGCGACCGGGATGGACGCGTTGGGATGATAAAGTGGAGAGACAGGATCGGTCACGCGAATCAGCCGCTCGGGCTCCACCTG
>SCTG01000102.1 GCA_004298335.1 Nitrospirota bacterium | reverse complement strand
GCGAAAAAGATCCTTCGCGCTCACATCAGGGCGGCTTACAACTGTGTGAAGAGTGTCAAACCCTAGCCATAGCGGGAGCGCCTCCTTGAAAAAAACCCCCATCCCGGTTCCGGAAATCCATGTCTTAACGGCGTAAGAGAACAGATCGTAGCCTGGGATGAGTCCCGCCTGCGCGCTGAGGTATCCGCACACCACCGATGGAACCGCCAGAAGAAAAAGCATGCCCCGGCTGACACGCTCCAAATACAGACCAGCAAAGGCTGCCAGAAGAGGGATACCCGGGAACAGCATCCTCGGTCCAAGGCCCGTAGCCCAACTCGCCCTATCACTAAACTGAGACTGCCAGGAGGCAGCTGCTAGCCAGAGACCGATGAGGAAAACGAGCGTAACTATAGCTTCGCCCCGACGGTCAGTCTGCTGGGTACGCCACAGGACAATCATCCCCGCCAGAAGGAACGGCGCATAGAGGAACATCCCGCTGCGAGGTCCTACAATGAGATCCATGAGGATCAGTGGCTTGGGTGCAGCAAACTCTGGGCGAGGCAACCCAGTCAGGAACATATATCCGGTAAGCCACGGCGCTCCAAAGAGCCAGGCGTTATACGTCCCGAGGGCGACGGCAATCGGAGCGCACCCCCCGAGAAATGCCGCCGCCCGATGTCTCCCCTCTCGAATGCCCACCAGCAACAGAAGCAGCAGGGCCAGCAGACCAACCGGATGTGCTATCGCCGTGGCTACGCCGGCCACTAGACCGGCTGCAACCCTTTGCCACGCACCGCCCGGTTGCACAGCAAGCCGAAAGGCCGAGATGGCACCAAGGGCCGCAGGGCCTTCTTTGAATAAGGTCGTACCAAAAAAAAAGTTTTGCGTCCCGAAAGCGACCAGGAGGGCCGCTAGGATTTGCCCGCGCCGACCGGCGCCCAGCCAGCCGGCCAACCACGCCACTTGGACCGCGACAAGGGCCGAAGCAGGCGCGCCAACCAACAGCGCAAGCACTGCGTTGAACGCCTGGAATGATTCTACCGTGTCCACTGGTCCGGCCAGAAAACGCCACCCCGCGTAGAAAGGCATGATGAGGATCGCCATCCCAGGCGGCTCTCCCGACACTAGGCGGCCATGTACCGCGGCGGTGTCCTTCCCCTCATAGAACTGGGGATGCGCCATCTCCCAGCGACTTGTATCCACAAAGGATACGGCCGCGTCCAAAAAGTTCCATGCCATAGAGGACTGCAGCCACGGATTCCAGAAAACGGCGTACATGAGCAGCGCACTCACAAAGATACGAGCCGCGTCAGTCCGAACGCTTATGTGGTGACCGACCCCGTGCTTCATCTCAATGGTCGTCCATATCGGAGTTGGTCAGGATCGCTTCGATCTCCGACACCCTTTGCGGCCACGAATGCTTGGCCGCAAATGCGGCCCGCTGATCTGCGAGCCGGGGATCATCATGCACGTGATGGCGAATAGCGGCAGCAAAGTCAGCAGCTCTTTCAGCGCGCGTCACGAAACCGGCTGCAGCACGTACGCCCGGCAGGTCTGTAGAGACCACCGGCTTCCCGGCCGCGAGATACTCATAGAGCTTCAGCGGTGAGCAGGACTCGGTGTAGGCGGTCTTCCGGTAAGGGATCAAGCCGACGTCGAATGCCTTCAGATATCGCGGCATGGTTTCGTAGGAACGGAGACCCAGCACGTGGACGTTCGGGAGGTCAAGTGAATCCAGCGTTGTTCCCGGATCGCCCCACCCGACGGGACCGATCAACACATAGGAAACATCCGGAGTCGCAAGCGCGCAGGCCCCAAGCATTTCAAAATCTATTTTATAGTTATCCACGGCCCCGATGAACCCGGCTATTGGTCGTCGGATCTTCGCAATGTCGGCAGGGATGACCGTATCGGGATCACGAGCAGCCGCGAAATGATCAACATCGGCCACGTTCGGAACAACGTGAACGCGGGAGCCTGCAAGGCCAAGTTTTTTTGCCAAGTGGGGCGAGGTGACGAAAATATAATCCGCCGTCTGCAGCAAATGCGCGCTTGCCTCTTCAAGTTGGTGACGAATTCCCTGGGAGTTCACCCCTGGCATTGCCGCATAATCGTCGGTGATGTGGAAACAAACCCTCGCCGCTCCCAGATATGCCAAGATCCAGGCCTGGAGGGGCGAGAAAAACCACAAAATGGGACGAGAGAAACCGAGCTGTTTCATTCGACGTCGTACCTGGGCGACCACAAGACGCTGATTCACACCCTCGAGATACGGGATCCGGTGCGCCCACGGCAATATAAATGGCACTAAAACCTGGGGCATCCCCGTCTCCGAGCCTGCACGTAGATACGGATTGTGCAATGGATGACGGGCCAAAAAGACAAAATCGACAGGTGGTTCCACGTAAAGGACTCGGTGCCGCATGGCCAGGCGCCGCATCAGATGCTGCACGTTGGTCGGCAACGGATTGTTCAGGCGTCGTGTGGCCATGCACACGATGTCCAGGGACTTACACATCACGACTTGCTCGGACACAATGCGGACGGATCAGGCATCATGCGTCTGGCGCGAAAAGATGGCATTTGCAACCCCCTGCTTGCTGGCCGGAAGCAGTCGAAAACCGTGCAGGGCCATAAAGTCACAGATCTCGCCTCGATGCATGGACTCAGGTTCGATCTCTACCAAGACACCCCGAAGCCTCTGATCCTTGAACGTTTGCACCGCTCCCTGGAGAATGGCCAGTTCGATGCCGTCCACGTCGATTTTCATAAGATTCGGGACTGGGATCGGAAAAATGCGGACGAGATCATCAAGCCTGTAACTCAAGACCGGCTGCTTCATGGCGGGAGTGAATAGCTGACCCTTGCAGTTTCGGTTGATGCCGTAGGAATGAAGCGAGCTTCCGGAGCGCGTATCGCTGTAGTGAAAGGCGCCGATGGACGTCTCATCAGAGAGCACAAGATTCAAGGGAACGATACAGCCATCGCAATGATTAATGGCAATATTCCGACATAACGCCGCAAAACTCGAGAATGCCGGCTCAAACGCATAGATTCGGGCTTCCCCGCGTGAAAATTTTGCTGCGACAAGGGAATAGGCGCCCACGTTCGCTCCAATGTCGAACAGGACATCGCCACCCCGCAGTGAGCATTCAAGCCAGTCGATCGTTTCCGGCTCACGCTTGCATGAATGGACGCGTATCGCATGCTCAATGGAAGAGTGGATCGAGAGAAAGATGTCGTGCTTGTCGTAATCGAGTTTTTCCGTCAAGTCCAGGTGCTCTTTCAGTATGACTGCAACGCGAAACGGAACTATTTTCACAAACAATCTGGCTCCTCCAGCAATAGCCGCCCGGAGCGATTCTTTCATACGCCGTTTCAGTCGCGAGACCGTCGTCGTCATGAGGCCTGCTCCCTCGTCATGTCCTCGTACAGCCTGTGGCCTCCGAGGTGGCCAGCGGTGAAGGACGACCGATACGGGCGATCAGCGCGGCGAGTCCCGGAACTCGCACCTCTGCCAGGAGAGCGGCGTGCTCGATCGAAACCGGACGCAACCACAAGAGCATGGCGAGATAGGCGGCCCCTCCCAGACCAACCAGCGCAATCAGAGAGAGAAGTCCAGGATCGGAGCCGACCACGAGTTTACAGGCCTGTAGCGCTATCATCATCACACCGGTAGCGAGCGAAAGCCGTCCCAGGAAACCCCATGGATAGCTCGGGTGCAGGCAACGCTGAACCGCCAGCACCTCCCAGATAACCATCCCCGATACCGATGCTCCAGTCGCCAGGGCTGCGCCAAGAAGCCCCCACCTTGGGATGGCGAAAAGCGCTAAACCGATGTTGACGACAGCCATAGTCAACCGGATCCTCAGCTGAAGTCCTTCCCGATCCATGGCCATAAGAAACGGGCCGGTAATGCCTCCGAGCTTGGTCAGGCCCAAAAGGACAAGCAATGAGAACAACACGTTGGTGACCGTTCCATACTTTTCCCCGTAAATGTAGCCGACCAATGACGGACCGAGCAGGAGCCCACCGCCTATGATCGGAATTACAAATATGTAGACATATTCGAAGAAGGCATTATACAGCCGGCGCAGTCCGCCCCAGTCTTTCCGACTATAGAGGTCGGCGATCAGCGGCACGTCGAAGCCTCCCGAGATGGGCAACAGCGGCAAGGCGAAAACCATCGCGACAAACGAAAAGATGACGGCGTATTGCGCCACCCCCTCGCTTGGTATTCCGAGTCGTGTCAGTAGCAGGATATCAAGCTCGCGTCCAAGGATAAAGCCGATCAAAGTTAACGCATACGCAGTTCCGGAGAAGCGGACCCAACGAGACATCGCCTGCTTCCCATTCCATGCCGGCCAATGAAAAAGCCCCTGCCTCGAAGCATCCATTGCGAGCCAGAGTATGCCGATACACCAACCTACGACCCACGATGTAAAAACACCGTACAGGGGATCAGGCCATACCGGGAGCAATAGCAGAGTGCATGCGAAGACTATTTTGTTGACCACCTCGGCCGATCTGACTGTGGGTTGCCGGAAGAGGGCTATCAACCCCGCGGCGAGGATATCCGCGTACAGAGGGGGAGCCAGCAGCAGCGGAAGAAATGACACGTACTGGGCCAACTCAGGCCGTCCGAGGCCTATCTCTGCAACAAGATCTGAGAAGATCCAGAGAGGGAGTGCCACGAGGGTCAGCATGACCGTCCGATGAAAGGTAGCCTTCATGAGGAGGCGCGCGCCTTCTTGCGTTCCCCCTTCCTTGACCGCCTCTGGGACAAAGCGTAGCACCATATATCGCGTCCCGCCGGAAGCCAATAGCTGGCACAAGGCAAGAACCGACATCAATATCGCTAATACGCCGAACCTCTCGGGCCCCAAGAAGCGGACAATCCAGACCGAGGTCAGGAAAGTGAGCCCAGCTGTAATCACTGTCCCAATGGTGTCCCACTGGATCGCCAGAATGGTTTTCTCGCGAAGACGCATCGGAATCTATCTGTTCATGCGCAAGGCCGACGCATAATGAGGAGGATACCAAACGTTCTGAACTCCCGGACAAAGCGTTCTCCCAAAATGGCCTGCAGGAAACGGTTCTTCAATCCGTACCGGCGGGCATTGATTATGCCCTGACGATGAATGACCTCCAGGCCAACCGCTTCGGCCAGCCCTTCCAAATCTCGGAATGTGAAGTAGTGCAAATGGCCGCCGTCCCACCCTTCCGGGTCAGTGGAAGTACGAGGAAACCGGCCGCGTACGATTGACCAGATATGTTTCCAAAATTGGATGTTCGGGGCGGTCACAATAGCGATTCCTCCGGGCCGGAGAACGCGGGCGATCTCACCAATCAGCGCACGCGGGTCCAACACGTGTTCGATGACATCCAAACAGGTGAGTGCATCAATAGATCCCTCTTTCACGGGCAGCGGCGGACCGTTCAAGTCTGCCTGGATAACGCAGATTCCGCCATTCCTCGCCGCCTCCGCACCAACCGAAGAGAACTCCACTCCGGCGACGAGTCTGAATCGTCCGGCAACCATGCGACCCAGCGCGCCATTCCCACAGCCGACGTCAAGCAACCTTTCCCCCTGCCCTACAAGCCGGGCAGCCAGGTCAATACGGGTGCCGGCTTGGATTATCCCTGCATCGAAAAACGCTCCTTTCCTCTTCCAGACCTGGTCATAGGAGTCCACTGGAACAGGCCGTGGGCTCATGGCGCCCATGCACGGCCTTGAACCCAGCCAGAAAAGCTGACGGCCACGCCTGCCAGTGCATCGGCGAGACGGCGAACGCCCTCAAACTTATCAGCTGCTTCCCAGCTCCAGTGGAGCGTGAGCGGTATAAGAATGGGGGTGGTGCTGAGCCGCACAGCACGGACGAAGTCAGCCACTTCGGCTGCACGTCCATAGGCCGGCGGGTACGATGGCAGGAACCAGACCCCTTCCAGACTGCAAGGACCAGGAAGGTATCCTAACCAGCGCACCGACTCCGGCCCACCGCAGACAAGATCGAATTTCCGTGCGAGGATAGCCAGCGCCTGTCGGTCCACCGCGTTGAAGGGCGGAATGTAGGCATGAGTCGTAAACCCCGCCTTGTGAAGGACGGCCAAACCCTCCTGAAGGTTATGCTCCAATTCCTCGGACGTGCATCCGATAATCTCGGCGGGAACTGATCCGGGGCGTCGGCGGTGAGTCCAGCCATGCAGAGCAATTTCCACGTCAGGCGCCACCTCTGCGAGCACCGCCGCTTCTTCTGTTGACCAGACCCGCTCCCTCTTCCCGCTCACATCCTGCGGGTTCTCAGCCGGATGCGGGATCACGCCCAGCAAGTAACGAACACCGGCGTTCTTCAAGATCACATGGAACGCATGCAATCCTTCCGGACCCATGTCCCATCGTGGAAAATCATCGACTCGCAAAAGAAACCGCGGGGAAACCCCATGCTCCCAGTAGCCGGCTCGTTTCATGACAGACCAGTGCGTCCAGCTCCCAGTCCCTTGCCATCGTCCCCGAATCCTCTCCGAGAGGGTCGGGACCTCTTGCGTGCCGTTGAAAATGATTCCGCGCAAGGGATCCCGAGTCGCTATCATGGCCTGCGTGCCGTGAGCAGCCAATGGAGCGTTTCCTCTCTGCCGATGCCTGCTTGATCGGCAAGCCAGCTTACGGCCAGGATGAATCCGCATACGATGCGAACCAGCCAACGCGGAAGCCCTAATCCTTCAATTAAAGAATGGTACAGCCAACTGCTCAGCCGTTGCCCGTAGGCGGCGCAGATGCCCCCGCATGGGGTAATGACAATCTCGTCAAGACCAGCTTCTGCGGCCAACAGTCGTAAACCAGGATGTCCAAATCTCCAGTAGTCGTTGGGCTCATTGCTTGCCCCACGGATTTGCGGCGCCGTCAAGATCAATCGCCCCCCCCGTCGAAGAATTCGTGCGAATTCCTGAAGTGCTCGACGTGGATCTGGCAAATATTCCAGTACCTCCACACAAAGGACTGTATCGGCCGCCCCGGTCTGCAACGGAAGCGCCTGAGCATCTCCCCATAGACCCACGCCGGTCTTTGGGGAACCGCCCGGCCACTCTACTGCGATGATCCGATCAACCTGCCCTTCAAAAAGATCGGCAAAGGGATGGGTGCCTGCACCCACGTCAACCATCAGCCCACGGGCTAGCTCTCGCTGAAATGCAAGGGCACGCAGGCGAACAAGACGGCTTATTGCCAAGGGATCTCGGAGGCAGCGCCACGTCATAGCCACGGCCCACCAAAGGTCAAAGGAAAGAGGTCTTCGACCCCGAAGACCGGCGGTCACCCTCTTCCTCTTTTGCAATGAGCCGTGAGGCGCAAGACGACGGCCAGAACATCTTCAACCATTCTGGCCGTACTCAGGCTCTGTTCTGCCTTGACCCGCGCGGATTTGCCGATGCGCGCGGATGCCGAAGGATCGGCCAGGAGTCGCCCGACAGCCCGAGCCAGAGCCGCTGAGTTGCCAGCCGGCACAAGCAGTCCCGTTTCCTGGTCCTCAATCGAGGTGAGGATTCCCCCACGACGGGAAGCGACCACAGGGCGGCCGCACGCCATCGCTTCGGCAACTGCAATGCCGAACGACTCAACCGCCAGCGTGGGGTACAGAAAGACGGTGCACGCATTGTAGAATGCCGGGAGTTCATGATTCAGGACATGTCCGATGAAATGGATTCCATCGGAAACCCGGAGATGGACAGCCAGCGCAAGGAGCTCTTCCCGCTGGCTCCCATCACCGGCTATGATCAGGCGCAGCGAAGGGTGTTGGCTTCGGAGTTGGGCGAATGCCCGGATGGCGACTTCCCCCCCTTTTTCCGGTTCCAGCCGCCCGCAGTACAACAGGACCGGAATATCGTCGGGGATTCCTATTCGTTTTCGCAATTCGCGTCCGCTGACAGGGTCCGGCGAAAACCGATCCACATCCACACCGTTGACACTCGTCACCACTTTTCGCCGAGGAAGAAAGTACCCCCATTGAGCCAATTTTGCGTTCTCCCGACTGGCCCCAATGACGACGTCCGCTCCATGCGTGTACCAAAGGT
The DNA here is from genome assembly GCA_004298335.1 of Nitrospirota bacterium. Taxonomy (GTDB): domain Bacteria; phylum Nitrospirota; class Nitrospiria; order Nitrospirales; family NS-4; genus SCTG01. Next base: position 90,705 of record SCTG01000102.1, on the reverse strand, counting down.
CCCAACGAAAGTACTGAATGGTCCGCCAAGCGATTGTTTTGAAAAATTTTCGCCACTCTCCCTTCGCGCATAAGGTGGTCCAAAAAGTCCCCAGTTCTCCGAGGTATGTACCTTGGAGAAATGTGAATACCGGGATGGCAAGCGGGTTTCGATGCCATTTCAGGTAATAGTAGGCTCCAGCCCCTTCTCCCCATATGATATCAATAGGATCCTCCGCATGGAGCCGCTCCAAGCAGCTCAACGTGGCACGACCCCACTCGTGCGAATACCGGCCCGGCGTTGTACCCGAAAGATAGAAGGTCCGGACCCCGTCAATCGTTTCCACCTCAGTCCCGTCAGTCCGGCCTGTCGTGACAACGGTGACCCGGTATCCACGAGCCACAAGACCGCGGGCAAGCGAATCGACGTGCACTTCCATCCCCCCCTTGACACTATGGCCAAGGGTGATCCGCGTGAGGCAGCAGATGTGCAGACCTCCCGAAGCCATGACTTCACTGCACATTTACTCGCATGCCGTGCTTAGCAACTCCAACCAGACTCGATCCGGATCCGCTGATCTGCGATAATGCGCTCCAACATCTCGGACAAAGTCTTACTAGGCTTGTACCCGATGAGCTTTTCAATCTTGGTGATGTCGGGCACACGGTGCAGCATGTCCTCGAAACCCGCACCATAGGCTTCCTCATAAGGGACCAACTGGATCGGCGAGTCGCTCTGCGTAAGCCTTTTGGTCAGCTTCGCCAGATCCAAAATAGTCGTCGTCTCCCGGTGCCCTACATTAAAGATCTCACCCACCGCATGAGAGGTTTCCATGAGCGCGATAAGCGCCTCCACGACATCCCCCACCCACGTGAAGGAACGAGTCTGTTCCCCGGAACCGTATACCGTCATGGGCTGGTTCTGCAGTGCCTGCTGGATGAAACGCGGAACGACCATGCCGTAGCGTCCGGTCTGGCGTGGCCCGACCGTGTTGAAAAGGCGGGTGATGATCACCGGGAGATTTTTTTCATGCCAGTATGCGAGCGCCAGAAATTCGTCAAGTGCCTTCGAGGCGGCATAACTCCATCGGCTCTTCGACGTAGGACCGAGGACAAGATCGTCACTTTCGCAAAATCGCTCTTTGCTGGATTTTCCGTAGACTTCCGACGTGGAGGCAATCAGAACCGGCCGTTTCTTTTTCGCAGCCATCTCCAATACCAGCTCTGTTCCCTTCACATTGGTCTCGATGGTCCGAATGGGGCATTCCACAATGAGCTTGACTCCCACCGCAGCCGCCAGATGAAAGACTGTCTCTGCAGAATCCACCAGCTCAGCCAGTACGGACGAGTTGAATATGGAATCGATGACATAGTGAAAATGTGCGTCCTGCTTCAAGTGCTTGATGTTTTCAACGCTCCCCGTGGAGAGATCATCGATGACTGTGACCCAATGCCCTCGCCTCAGAAGTTCCTCGGCAAGGTGAGACCCAATGAATCCTGCGCCGCCAGTAATTAGAGCTCGCACATCATGCCTCGGGTGAACAGCATCACGGGTTCATCGTCTTTCCTGCACCGTAACCACGCAGAGCGGGAACAGTCGGCCGCATTCCGTTCCGCATGCCTTTCGCGAGATCGGGCTGGACGGCTCCGCCTACCGGCTGCGCGGCCTGATTGATAGTCAAGCCTCTCGCCACTAAAGCCGCGACCAGCCAAAACGGCTCCATGATCCGGACAATGATGAAGCTGTTGGCACCAACGGCGTGGACAAGCAGGCTCACAAACCCCAGCAGAAACCCCATCGCCACACCCCGCTGAAAGGGGTCCTTTGCCTGTCGGTAAGCCGCCCATCCCATGCGAAACAAGGCTCCGATGAGGATGAAGAACGCCACCAGCCCCACCGTCCCCGTCTCGGTCAGAATACGGGGATACATCGCGTCCATAAACGGCCCTCCCGTCACCCCCGTCCCCCAAATGGGGTGGGCCTGCCAATATTTTGCTCCCTGCTGCCACGAGCGAAGCCGGTCGGAGGTGGAAGTATCCACTCGGATATTGCCAATACGGATCTGCCCCTCGTCCATGGGTTGGGTAAACGTAAAGAGGATCCGATTGGAAACCGCTTCGGGCGCCCACCACGGAGTGGCTATTAGAGCGATCAGGATAATCGGAGCAATAATCGGCTTGCGACGCAACAGACGCGCGGAAAGAACCAGTACCACCACTCCTGCCGCCAAAAACGAAGATCGAGAAAGTGTTGCGAACAACCCGATGACCCCCAATACGAGGAGCACATACAGTGGCCACTGCCGCCGCAGCGACCCCGGTGTCAGGATAAGCCCCGTGATGATCGACAGCATGAAAACGAGGTACCCACCCAGCGTGTTGGGCTCCCCGGTTTCTCCCTCGAAAGGCGCAGAGGCTCTTTCTCCACCTGGAATCTGCGAAATCGCAAACAGTGAAACAAAAAAACAGGTCACAAGGCTGGCGATCAGAAGATTCTTCGCTTGCTTCTCCGTCTCCACCGAACCCACCACCATGAAATAGATCAAGACGTACTCGTAGTACTTGAGAAGGTAAAAAAAGCCGGTTATTCCCTTCACGCGTTCCTCCAACACGCCGATCAACGTTGCGACGATAGCCATCGCGATGTAGAACATGATCGGACCATTCAGCGGGGTTCTTGCGAATGGCGTACTCCCTTTGAAAAAGGCCCTCTTGGCAAACCAGACAAAGCCGATCACGACCAGAAGGATATCGTCGAACCGAAGAGTGATCCCGCGGCCCGCGGCTCCTCCGCCACCACTTAAATCGCCAGTCATGAACTCTGGGCTCAGAAGCATCGAAAAGACGAGAATGTAGAGACTGGCCGTAGTGGACAGGAATGCGATGATGAGCAGCAGCAGACCCAAAAATATCGGCAGGATACTGGTCGGCTCATTGGAGACGATCAACATGCCCAGGGCTGCGGCCAGAGCCAAGGCGACCAGGATCAGTAGTCCCTTGTTAGCTTCCATTGCAGATGTTCCTTAGAGGAAGTGGCATCGTGGCCAGGCCCGAAACCGTGGGGAACCCCCGCAGCCGCTCTGACTCAGGAAGAATATTTATAGTACTGGTGTTTCTGGTATTCCGGAGAATACTCGGCGCTGACGTTGCTGAGCACAACGCCGACGATATGAGCCTGCGCGTTCTCCAGGAGAGATTTCGCCCGCTGCAGGGGCGTCCTTCCGACTTTTCCAACCTGGTACACCAAGACGACGCCGTCTACCTTCGGTCCGATCAAAACGGCATCGGCGACCGGCAAAATGGGGGGACAATCGAAGATCACCAAGTCAAAGTTCTCTTCCAAGTCCGCGATCAGATCCACGATCCGCTGGGAATTGAAAAACTCGGACGGATTCGGAGGAAGGTGCCCACTGGTGATGATATTGAGATTGTCCACACCGGGCGCGCTCAGGACCTGATCAAATCCGAGCTTTCCAAGCATCAGGTCGGCGGCGGTCTGGACGACCTCTCTCCACTGCGCATTGCCGACCAAAACTTCACTCAGGCCCGGCTCCCGTTTAAGACCCAACCGGCTGCTCACGGCCGGCTTTCGGAGGTCTGCGTCCACCACCAGGACCCGCCGTCCATCTTGCGCGATCGTAATGGCTAGGTTGAGGACCGTTGTGGTCTTCCCCTCGCCCAGCCCGGCGCTGGCAAACGCCAGACTTTTGATCACACGGTCTTGACAGGCAAACTGCAGATTGACCTTGAGCGACCGATACCCCTCCGCAACAATCCCCTTGAGATCAAACAGCGGAGAAATGTGCGACAGCAACTCCAGGCTTTCAGGATCGAGCGGTTCAGAGAAGGTTTCCTTGAGCGCCTTATCCACCTCCTTGCGGTCCACGCGCGGAATGACCCCCAACACGGGAACGTGCAGAAACGCTTCCACGTCCTCGATTGTGCCGATGGATGTATCGAAGGATTCCCTGATGAAGGCCAGCACAAAGCCCAGCAAGACGCCGATCAGCGAGCTGAGAACGATATTCAGTGTGCCCTTAGGAGCGTTCCTGGGTCTTCCCGATGGAACCGCAGGCTCGAGAACCGCCACCTCCTCGATCCGTTCGGCGCCACGGATCAAAAACTCCTGGTGCTTCTGCTTGAGGTTGGCATACAAGTCTCCATTGACCTTCACCTCGCGTTCCAGGCTGGCCAACTCCAAGGCAGCCTTGGGCAAGCTGACATACCGTTCCCTGTAACGTCCGATTGAATCCCGGATGGCGGATTCCCGCTGGCTGAACGTGCGCAATTTGGCTTCCAGCTCCTGGAGCATCTCCTGTTTGACGCTCCGGATCCGGGCGTCGAGCTCAGTAACTTGCGGATGCTTCGGGGTGTAATTGATCAAGAGCGCGGCCCGTTCGGTGGTCAGATCGACGAGCTTCTGGTTCAGCTTGGCAATGAGTGCCTGGACATCGTCGGAAAAAACCCGCACCGGCCCTGTCTCGGGAAGCGCCTCATTGGCCTTCAAGAGTTGCAGTTGGGTGGTGACTTCACGTTTGACCTGGACCAGCTTTTCCCGTTCGGATTCCAGGCGAGTGAAATTATCAAGCGCCTGACGCGCTTCATCGGTCAGAAAGACGTTCCCCTCCCGCTCTTTGAAGGCGACCAGAGCTTGCTCGGATTTCCGGTAACTCTCCTCGATGGCCTTCAGCTGCCCCTCGACGAACAGCTTGGCTTCGTCCACCTGCCGGTTCCGACTGACGATATTCTCTTCCCGGTAGGACTCCGCCACCGCATTCGCCAGCGCGGCCGCAAACTCGTCCTTATCGGCTGTCGCGGTGATTTTTAGAATATTTGTCCCACCCTCTTGAGACACCGCGATCTGCCTCCTCAACTCATACACTTTGACCAGCACATCGGGGGGAAGGCGGGTCCCACTGGTCTCGATCGCCTTGTTCACTACGCCAAGCTTCCTTCCGGCCCGCACCAAAACAGGAACGCTGCGGATGATTTCCGCCTGGGTCGAAAGGCTGCCTGTTTCCGAGAAAGCCATCGTCTCCGCCATCAGAGGAGATATCGCGAGGGACCGCTCAAACTTGACACGGGCCGATGTTTCGTAAATCAACTCGGGGCTGGTAAATTGCGCCATGAACCAGGTGCCGCCCGATACCAGCAGGACCGTGGACGCAATAATCCATTTGCGTTTGCGTATGATCAGCCAATAATCGCGAAGGTTCAGTTCGTATTGGGCCATACGCTCCCTGACTTACCGTACGTTGATGGTGGGCGTCTGGACGGGTTGAATGTTGTTCTGTGACAAGAACTTCGTGAGTGCTTCCGGACTCAACGTCGTCGACCCGAGAAGGAGATTCAAAGTCGGGTTTATCTTTAACAAAAACGCATTCCAATCTCCGATACGTTGACGCGGCACAAATACAATATCATTATCCTTCAGCACGATATCCTGGCTGCGGTCACCGTATTGAAAGAGGCGTTGGATATCGACGGGAATCACTTCCGGTTTTCTGGCATCTCCCCTGATGACCCGGACATCGTCCAGCACCGCAACATCGTTGTAACCGACCTGGGCAATGAGCTGCCCGACCGTTGTTTTACGGTCCAGATCCGCATATTTCGCGACCCCGGCTAAAATTGCCCCGGCTCCGGCCCCGCTTCCTCCACCGATGATGTAGACCCTCTGCTTGCGTAACTGGAGTTTCTTCTGCTTGATCGAAACCTCAACGCGAGGATTGCGGATAATGGTCGCGACTTGCTCGGTGATGCGGGCTTCCGCCTCCAGCACGGTCAGATTTTTCACGTCTATGTCAAGAGTCCCCACGTACACTCGTCCATTGTCCCGCACCGTGACCGCCGATCGTTCTTCTCCGGCCCCACGCCTCACCACCACTTCAATGCTGTCGCCTGGCTCGATTTTGAGAGGCCCACCCTCATCGGATTCTTCAATATACAAATCCTCGGGTTTGACAGGACGGGCATAAGGAGACTGCGCGCCCGACGAGAAAGGGACCGGCGAGCATCCGAAGGATGGGCCCAGCAAGGCGACCAACGTACACACCAATCCGACCGCTCTGGTCAAAAAGACGAGACTTCGGTGAGCCGTCATTCTTGCTGGTCGTCCTGAACGACCTCGGTGATATGGACTAACGACGTCTTGCTGAGATCCTGCAGGCGCGGCTCTCGCAACGGGACACGGCCGGGGTCCATGTAAATTTTGATGATGGGCCGGAGCGGATACTGCGGATGCAACTCCACGACCTCTCCGATCTCCCCCGTATTGAGTTGCACCCTGGTCCCCAGGGGAAACACCGAAAACTGCTGGATCAGGCACTTCAAAATGCGCGTCGGGAACGACGCCTTCTCCTTGACCACCAGTTCTCGCACCGCTTCATGCGGCAGGAACCGCTTGCGGTGCGGGCGGGCGTGCAAGAGCGCTTCGAACGTATCCGCCACGCCGATGATCTGCGCATACTCAGAGATCTCCGCGCCCTTGAGCCCATGGGGGTAGCCCTGCCCCCCGGCTCGCTCGTGTTCCTGCAGCACGATGTCTGCAATCCATGTCGCATTCTCTCCCAAGCGGCGAATCGCCTGGGCTCCCTGTTCAGGATGACGCTTAATGAGATCGCGCTCCCCAGGATTCAGCGGGCCCTGCTTGTTCAAAACATCGTCAGGGATCAGGCACATCCCCATGTCGTGCAGGATGGCCGCGAGCCCCAGCCGCATCAGATCGTCCGGGGCGTATTTCAGACCCATTCCGATCTTGATCGACATGATGGCCGTGTTGCTCAGATTGGAGATCACCAACCCGCCCCGGTCAACGGAAATGGCCTTGACAAGAAGCCGATCGCCCTGGGAGAGGGAATCGACAAAACCCTGCACGACCTGCGTGATCCCATCGAGCGAAAACTTCTTGGCCTGGCGAACGGCCCCCACGATGGGAGACAGCTCCATCTCGGCCTTGGCATACCATTGATCGGCCTCGAGAATGAGCTGCGCGTCCTGTTCCATGGAAATGCGCGGAACATCCGCCTTGATGCTTTTGAAGGAAACGGGTTTCTCCTCGCTTGGAGGGAGACGATCCGCACTTTCGACCGGGGAGCCCCCCTGATTCTTCACGAGTTCATTGAGCCGTGCCATGGCGGATTATTGGGCCTCCACAAACGCTTTCTTGACGACTTCAGGTCCTACCTGCCGGCACCGTTCCATGAACCCGATCAGCAGCGCGAGGTCCGCGATGGTATTCACTTTCCGCGGGATGCCGCTACTCGCTTCATATATGGCGACAACAGCTTCCGCTGTAAACACCGCCCGCGAGGCCCCGGCCGCCTGCATCCGAAAGTCGACATAGTCACCGACTTCGTCGGCATTGAACGGCATCAAGTGATACCGAATCACGATCCGTTGCGCCAACTGCTTGAGCGCCTCCACCCGGCTTCTCAGTTCCGGCTGACCCAACAGGATCAGGGTCAGCAAAAACCTGTCGTTGAGCTGAAAATTCAACAGCAGCCGCAGTTCCTCAAAAATGGCCAGGTCCGTGATCGCCTGCGCCTCATCGACGACCAGGACGGTATCCTTCCCCTTGTTGAGATTTTCCAGCAGCCGCTCGTTGAGCGCATGGACCATGTCCAATTTCGTTCCTGTCTGGTTGACCCCCAGTTGGTAGAGGATTTCCTTCAGAAAATCGGACACTTCAAAACTGGGGTTGGCAATGAGCGCCAAATCGAATCGATCGTGGGCAAGGTGCTGGATGAGGGTACGGCTCAACAGGGTCTTTCCGCATCCGATCTCCCCTGTCAGCATGATCGCCCCTTTACGCGCCTCTACTCCGTACAGAAGCCTGTGCAATCCCTCCTCATGCCTGGGAGAGGGAAAATAAAAGCGCGGATCAGGAACGTTATCGAACGGGGCCTTCTTCAGACCCCAGAAATCTTCGTAGTGCAAGTATTACCCCACACCCAACAATCTCCACGGTACCCCTTATGGTTAATGTATCATTATACAGATACAGGACAGGCTGTCAATAAAAATATAGCAATAATAATGGGTTAGGTGGCCTGCATCGGCACCATCATAAACCTTACACAGTCGCATTACAGCTTCCCGGTTCGCCGAAGAGCCGCCGCCAGTTCAGAATCTCCCTGCCTTCGGTCCCCGTTCTGCCCATTCCGAGCCCGATTCTTTTCAGACGGCGACCCGACTCGCAGCCCAGTTGAAGGCCGGTTTCCGTGCCCAGCACAGTGATGGCGCCATGCACGTCCGTTCGCAGAACTGGAATACCGAGGCCGGCATACGTTTCCAGCATCAGAGAGGACGGATGCCCATAGGTGTTCGCCCGGCCGACCGATACGACCGCCACGTGGGGTTTGACGGTCCTGAGGAATGGCCCGTACACGGAACCACGCGCCCCATGGTGGGGAACCTTCAAGATCGCGGCCTCCAGACCGTCGCCACGATCGGCAAGCCCTCTCTCCGCTTCCCGCTCGACATCCCCGGTAAACAGAAACGCCGACCGGCCGCACTGAAGATGAAGCACGACTGATTGATTATTCAGGCTTTTCCCATCGTTCCCCTGAACGACTCCACCGGGAGGAGAAGCCGGATTCAAAACATGCAGCAGGCAGTCTCCAAACGACACGTCATTGCCCGAACTGGACACAGACCTGACCGGCACCCCTCGTGCGACGATCACCTTTTCGAGCCGCTGGAGGAACGCCACGTCACGGCTCACGCCGTTCGTCCAAAACTCTCCCACCTCGAATTTGTCCACGACGAAGGCCAGCCCCCCAACATGGTCTTGCTGGGGATGGCTGGCCACCACCAGATCGAGCCGCCGAATGCCCCGGTCCCAGAGCAACGGCGCGACAACCATCCGCCCCATGTCATAGCTATCGGACGCCGATCCGCCGTCGATAAGCATCGCGCGGCCGTCGGCTGTTTCAACCAACGCGGCATCACCCTGGCCGACATCCAAAAATGTCAGCCGGACCGTCCCTGATTCCGGCAGGTCTCGTGGCGCCCATGCCCAGAGGACCAGCAGGCCCAATACCAATGCCCCCGCAACCCATCCCGCCGTGCGCCGCCACCAGAGAAAACATGCGCCCAGGAAGAGGTAAAAGAACAGCATCTGCCAGACGGCAGGCGAAGGCACGCGGAGTTCCGCTCCTGGCACAGCGGCAAAACCCTGCGCCATCCAGATAAGCGTGCTCAGCAACGGCTGGACGATCGCGCTCCCCAACAATTCCTCCGACCCGCCGAGAAGCGTCCCCACACACGCCAACAGACTTGCGGGAAGGACAAGGAACCCGACGAACGGCACAACCAGGATGTTCGACACTCCTCCGACCCACGCCACCTGATTGAAATACGTCGCCACAAGCGGAGCGCTGGCCACGGTGATCAGGATGCTCACGAGCAGTGTCTCCCCCATCCCTTCCTTCACCCGCTCCCGGACCCCGCGTTCTTCGGAAACGCCGCCTGCCACAGTCTCCCCTTCAGAATGAACACGCGCGCCCATAACCAGCACGATCACCAGCACCGAGAGAAAGGACAACTGGAACGAGATGTCGAAGGGCGCCAGCGGATCCCATCCCACGATCAACAACAAGGCCAAGGCGAGACCGGTCCCGATGCTGTGCGTCCGGCCCAAAAGGGTCGCGGCAAGCACGATGAGGATCATCACGAGCGACCGCACGGTGGCCACTTCCGCGCCGCCCAACAGAGCGTACAGCATCACGGGAAGGATCGTCGCGGCGGCGGCGACGCGCGTCGCCGTTGTATGCGCACTCAACCGGAGCAGCATTCGCGGTGGGAGGGCCAGGACCGCCCGCCGCACGCACCAAAAGACGACGAGCCCTATTAATCCCAAATGCGAGCCTGAGATTGAGAGGATATGCGTGGTCCCGGAAGCCATAAAGGCATCTCGGACGTCCTGAGTCAGATGCCCGGTTTCCCCCGTGACCAAAGCAAGATACAGCCCGGCAAGCGGGGCCGGCAAAGTCCGGAGAGCCGCTTCGCGGGTCTGGCCGCGCCACTGATCCACGCGGGACAGCAGCGGGAAGGCCCCCGGCGCCAGCACCCGAAAGGTCGACCCGTCCTGGCGCAACGTCACGTTTCCGACCGCCTGGATGCCCGACCGCCTGAGATGGCCGGCATAATCATAGCCGCCCGGATTCAAAAACCCTCCGGGCGGTCTGAGCCTCGTTCGAAACTCGATCAGCTCTCCGGCAACCAGGGGAGGCACCTCCCCTCGAATCGACAGCCTGATTCGGCCCTCAAGGGAACGCGTCCGGCCCTGAGCCTCCACCAGACGCTGGACGGCCACCACGGCCACGGCTCGGTCCGGCCCGAATCGGACCGGTTCGGCAATCACGCCGATCAGATCGGCTTTCCCCGGCCCGACCGATCGCAGCAAGGAAGAGGACTCCGACTGCGCATCAGCCAGGGCGGCCCCGGCCGTGCCCAGCAGAAAGGCCCCGAACACCGCGCATGCGAAAGCGGGGGAACAGCGGCCCAGAAAAGAAAACAGGAAGACCCCGCCGAGGACGAGGAGCAGGAGACAGAGAATCGAAAAGGGGAAAAATACAAACGCGGAACCGGCGAATGAGCCAAGGAGCAGGCTCACAGCCCACACCGCCAACGGCCGCACTGCCGGCGCAGCGGGGTGACGTGGCTCAGGCAAAATCAGGCTTCGCCGACCTCCGTGCGAAGCACCTCGGCCAGATGATGGGCGATCTCCTGCACCGTCCCCGAGTTCTGCGCCTCCACCATGATCCGAACCAGCGGTTCAGTCCCCGAATACCTGACCAGTATCCGGCCGGTCCCGTTCAATGCAGCTTCATGCGAGCGCAACGCCTTCTGGAAGGGAGCGATGCCGGCGAGGTCCTTCCGCTCGCGGACCCTGACGTTCACCAGCAACTGCGGGTAGAGCGTGGTCCGCTCCGCCAGCTGGGACAATGTTTTTCCCGAGCGGCGCACCAGAGCCATCACCTGGAGCGCGGAGACAAGCCCGTCCCCCGTGGTGTTGTGGTCGAGAAAAATGATGTGCCCTGATTGCTCTCCGCCGAAGTTGTAGTCCTCGGACAACATGCGTTCCAGAATATTGCGATCTCCCACGGCCGTCCGCACCAGCTTGATGCCGGCCCGCGCCATCGACTGTTCCAGCCCCAGGTTGCTCATGACCGTAGTGACCAGCGTCTTGCGCGCCAGACAGTCACGGTCTTTGAGGTCCACCGCCAGCGCCCCTAAAATTTGATCGCCGTCTACGATCCGGCCGTCCTCGGACACAAAGATGGCCCGGTCCGCATCCCCATCGTGCGCGATGCCGAGCGCGGCCCCCGTCTTCTTGACGGCCTCCTGAAGGACGCGGGGCTGAATCGCGCCGCAGTCCCGATTGATGTTCGTGCCATCCGGCTTGTCGCACAGAACCGTCACGTCCGCCCCGAGTTCTCGATAGACATGCGGCGCGACCTTGTAGGCCGCCCCGTGCGCACAGTCCACAACCACCTTGAGTCCTTCCAGGTCAAAGCCTTTGGGCAGCGACTGCTTCACAAACTCGATGTAGCGTCCTTCGGCATCATCGATGCGGAAGGCCTTCCCGATTGCGGACGCCGTCGGGCGCAGGGAATCGATGCTCCCCGAGACAACCAGCTGCTCGATCTGCTCTTCGACATCGTCCGGGAGCTTGAGCCCCTCACGGGAGAAAAATTTAATGCCGTTGTCCTCGTACGGATTATGCGACGCCGAGATCATGACCCCTGCATCGGCTCGCAGGCTCCGGGCCAGAAACGCGATGGCGGGCGTCGGCATCGGTCCGACCAACAGGACGTCCACGCCCATGGAACAGATGCCGGACGTCAGGGCCGACTCGATGAGGTACCCTGAAAGCCGGGTATCCTTTCCAATGACGATGCGATGGCGGCCCGGGCGGGTCTTGAAGACATGGGCGGCCGCCCGCCCCAGCTTCAACGCGGTTTCGCTGGTCATGGGTTCGACGTTCGCCACGCCTCTGATGCCGTCAGTCCCGAATAACCGGCGCATGCTTCGTTCCTCTCTCGCGTTCTTTTCACTCATGGCGCGCTGATTGACGTCCGCCCATGGGACACCGCCTGGGCCTCCCGGATGGCCTGCGCCATGCGTGCCACATCCTTCATCTGCGCGACGGAATGGACCCTCACCACATGCGCGCCCTCAAGCACCCCGGCCGCCACCGCGGCAGCGGTTCCCCATTCCCTCTCGTGGACCGGGCGCTCCAGCACGGCGCCCACAAAGGATTTCCGGGACGGCCCGATCACGATCGGACGCCCCAGCGCGTGGAAGACCGAAAGGCCGCCCAGCAGCGCCAGGCTCTGCTCGCCGGTTTTCCCGAACCCGATCCCCGGGTCCACCGCGATCCGTTCACGATCGATCCCGGCTGCAATCGCGGCTTCTACTCGCGCCTGCAAAAAATCGCCGACCTCTTCGGCGACGGCTTCATAAGCCGGATGCTCCTGCATCGTCGCCGGAGACCCTTGCATGTGCATCAGAATCAGCCCCGCCCGGCCGCGCGCGACCACGTCCGCCATCCCGGGATCATCGCGGAGAGCGCTGATGTCGTTAATCACGGCCGCGCCCGCGTCGAGGGCCTGCCTGGCCACTTCCGCCTTGGTCGTATCCACTGAGATGGGAATCCGGATCCGGCCCGCCAGCGCCGTCACCACCGGCAGGACGCGGGCGAGCTCCTCGGCCAAGGAAACCGGCCGCGCCCCCGGACGCGACGATTCGCCGCCGAGGTCCAACAGATCGGCCCCCTCGGCTTCGATTGCCTCGGCACGGGCGACCGCCGCATCAACCCCCTGATAGCGCCCGCCATCCGAGAACGAGTCCGGGGTGACGTTCAGCACGCCCATGATGAGGACGCGCTCCTGGACCGGCAGGATGTACTCCCGCGCCGTCCACGTCATGCGCTTCCCTGGGAGGTTCATGGAACATGTCCCCACGGCTTATGGGACACCCGAAACAGGCAAAGGTAACAAGGGGCAAGATTCAGGAGAACCAGGGGCCGGGCACTCCGGGTATGGCTCAGGCGGAAGCCCCTTGGGGTTGCGCTCCCTGGATGATCTGGTCGATCTCGGACCCTTCCAGGACCTCTTTCTCCAGGAGCGCTTCAGCAAGCGCCTTCAAGACGGCCATGTTCTCGCGCAGCATGCGCTTGGTGCGTTCGTAATTTTCGGTGACGAGCCGTTTGACTTCGGAATCGATTTTGAGCGCGATTTCCTCGCTGTAATCCCGTCTCGTGGCGATTTCCCGTCCCAAAAAAATCTCCTCGTCCTTCTTGCCGAACGTGAGGGGCCCCAGATCTTCACTCATGCCCCATTCGCAGACCATCTTCCTGGCGAGGTCGGTCGCCCGCTCGATATCGTTGCCGGCGCCGGTCGTGATCTGCTTGAACACGAGTTCTTCGGCGACCCGCCCCCCCATGAGAATGGCCAGGGTGTTGTACAGAAACTCCTTCGAGTAGCTGTGCCGGTCGTCCACCGGCAATTGCATCGTCAGGCCCAGCGCCCGCCCTCTCGGAATGATGGTGACCTTGTGGACCGGATCGGTCCCCGGGAGGAGCTTGGCCATCAGCGCATGGCCCGCCTCGTGGTAGGCCGTGGTGCGCTTCTCCTGGTCGGTCAGGACCATGCTCTTGCGCTCCACCCCCATCAGCACCTTGTCCTTGGCAAACTCAAAATCCTTCAGCTCGACGACGGTCTTGTTGAGCCTCGCCGCCAGGAGCGCGGCTTCATTGACCAGGTTCTCGAGATCGGCGCCCGAGAAACCGGGCGTCCCGCGGGAAATAATGGCGAGGTCGACGTCTTTGCCAAGCGGAACTTTCTTCGTGTGGACCTTCAAAATCTCGGCGCGCCCCCGTACGTCCGGCCGGTTGACGGTGATCTGCCGGTCGAAGCGGCCGGGCCTCAACAACGCCGGGTCCAGCACGTCCGGCCGGTTGGTGGCCGCGATCAGGATGACCCCTTCCGTCGTATCGAAACCATCCATCTCGACAAGCAACTGGTTGAGCGTCTGTTCCCGCTCATCATGGCCGCCCCCCAGTCCGGCTCCGCGGAGCCGGCCGACCGCGTCGATCTCATCAATAAAGATGATGCACGGCGCGTGCTTCTTGCCCTGCTCGAACAGGTCGCGCACGCGGGAAGCGCCCACGCCGACGAACATCTCCACAAAATCCGAGCCGCTGATGCTGAAGAAGGGGACTCCTGCTTCGCCCGCAATCGCTTTGGCAAGCAGCGTCTTGCCGGTCCCCGGGGGACCGACGATCAACACGCCCTTCGGAATGCGTCCCCCCAGCTTCTGGAATTTGTGCGGGTCCTTCAGGAATTCGATGATCTCGACGACTTCTTCCTTGGCCTCATCGATTCCGGCGACGTCTGAAAAGGTAATCTTCTTGCGGTCTTCCGTCAGCAGACGCGCGCGGCTGCGGCCGAATGACAGCGCCTTGTTGCCGCCGATCTGCATCTGGCGCATCAAGAAGAACCAGAGGGCCAGGAACAGGACAAACGGCCCCCACGTCACGAGAAGTGTGACGTACCATGGACTATCTTCAGGGGGTTTCGCGTTGATCGTGACATGGTTGTCACGGAGCAGCTTCACCATCTCGGGATACTCGACCGTGTAGGTCTTGAACGGGCGCCCGTCCTTGAACAGACCGTTGAGATGGCTGCCGCGGATGGTGACTTCCCGGACGTCGCCCTGCTCGACCTTGGCCACGAATTCGCTGAACTTGACATCTTCATCCGGTGACTGGCCCTGGAACGTGAACAGGTTGAAGAGCATGATCATGAACAGGCCGACCACGACCCAGAAGATCAGATTTTTCACGCGGGAATTCATCCCAGGCCCCCAAAAATGTGGCTCATTCTAACATACCCTCCCGCAGGGACACAATACGCGTGGCCTCAGACGGGCTCGCCTTCTTCATCAACCTTGTCCAGCACTGCCAGATACGGAAGATTCCGGTATTTTTGCTGGTAATCGAGCCCGTACCCGACGACGAACTTGTTGGGAATCTTGAAGCCCACATAGTCCACCGCGACATCCACCTTCCGGCGGGACGGCTTGCTCAACAGCGCACACACCTTGATCGACTTCGGCTTCCTGGCCTCGAGTGTTTTCCTGAGGTGCTGGACGGTGGACCCTGAATCCACAATGTCCTCCACCAGCAATACATCCCGGCCAGCGATGTCCTCGGTCAGTTCGGTCAAGACTTTGATCTTTCCGGACGACTTGGCTTTCCCGGCATAACTGGAGACGACCAGAAAATCCACCTTGAGCGGCAAACGGACGGCCCGTGCGAGGTCGGCATAGAAAGCGTAGGCGCCCTTCAGAATCCCGATCATGATCAAATCCTTCTGCGCATAATCGGCGGTGATCTGGCGCCCCAGTTCGCGAATGCGCGCCCGCATTTCTTCCTGGGTCACGAGGGGTTTGCCGAAAATGCCGTCCATGCTAGTCGTCGTCCTCCATTACAACGGGCGGAGCGATTGAAAGCGTCACAGGATGGACGGTCGCAGGCCCCGCCGCGAACCGTTCGTCTCCACGATAGCCGGCCACCCACACGATCCCGGCCGGAGCGACCACCAGGGGAATGACACCCCGCAGCTTCCGGTCAACCTTCCGATCCACGAAGAAATCCTGCAGCTTCTTCCGGCGCCCACCCATGCCGAACGGGCAAAACCAGTCTCCGCGCCTCCAGGTCCTGACGGTCAGCGGACCTCCGAGTCGGTCACTGTCAACCGCGAACGCAGTCCGGCCATCAGGGGAGCCGTGCTTCCCTTCGACCGTCAGCAACCGCAGGCCGCCGCCGATCCTGGCTTCTCCGGGAACCGGCAACGGGATACCGGCCGCCAACTGCGTCAGAAAAACGTTTGCCTCTTGTCGCGCGCTGTACGCCATCACGATGCGATCACGGTCGCGCTCCACCCGGAGACCGCCGGGAAGGTTCAGCCCCGCTCCACGAGTTCCTTTCAGAACACGCTCAAGGATATCGCTCACATGGCGGAAGGTCAGTCCCTCCCCACCTCCCCGCGCCGCAGCCAGCGCCCGCCTGACCAACCGACGTTGCAAGCCCAACGGCTCAGCGGCCAACCGGTCGGCGTCGAGGACAACGTGCCCCGGAGAGGCATCCTTCGCGATAGCCCTCCACCGTTCCTGTTCGATCTCATGCAACACCACGGCATCAGCCGACAGAATGTCGGCTCCGCGGGCCAGCGCCTCGACAATGCGTGGATTCAAGGCACGCAAGGCCGGCAGAATTTCCTGACGAATCCGATTCCGACGGTACACCGGAGTGCCATTCGAGGAATCCGAACGGTAGGGCATCCCGCGCGATGCGAGATAATCCAGAACCTGCTGCCTGGTTACGCCGAGCAGAGGCCTGATGACATCCCCTTCACGTTTCACTGGAATGCCGGCCAGGCCGCGCGTTCCAGCCCCCCGCATCAGCCATAGCAGAACGGTTTCCGCCTGGTCATCGGCAGTATGGCCGGTTGCCACAGCCGTCATCCGGTGCTCCCGCAGCATGCGTTCAAAAAACGCATACCGTGCGTCCCGCGCCCGGCTCTGGAGCGTCCCTCCGGATTGGGGGATGGGACGCACCCGCTCGCAGCTCACCGGCACGTCCAGTCTCCTCCCTAGTTCACGAACGAAGGTTTCATCTCCCTCCGACTCTTCTCCACGCAGGCCGTAATTGACATGGGCGATACGGAGCTCGGTCCCCGGAGCCAGGGACCGCTCGCGCATCTCATGAAGAGCCATCAGGAGACACACGGAATCCGGCCCTCCCGAAACGGCGACAAGCACACGGTCGCCGGGCTGAATCAGCCGCTTGCGCCGGGCGGCCTCCGCGACCTGCCGGAGGACGGGATGGAGAGCCCTGTCGCGGAGAGTATCCATAGCGCTCCTCACGATAACATGGAACGCGCCGTCGCGCCGGAGAGTCTGCGCACGATCTCACGCGCCCGATCGACATCGGCCGCAATCTGCCGTGCCAGCGCATCGGCCGATTCGAAAACCTGGTCCCCGCGCAGACGCTCATGAAACATGATCCCCACCTCGCTCCCATAGAGATCATGATCGCCTTCCAGTAGATACGTTTCAATGATGCGCTCGCCCGTGCCGAACGTCGGGCGCATGCCGATGTACGTCACAGCGCCCCACATCTGCGTGTCCATCCGGAGGTGAGTCGCATACACGCCATCCGGGGGGAGCACGCGGCCCGCCGGGGGCAGAAGATTGGCGGTAGGGAAGCCCAACTCGCCCCCCCGGCGGCTTCCCCGCACAACCGTCCCCTTGAGTTGGTAGGGCCGCCCCAACAACAGCGCCGCCTCATCCATCGACCCCGACTGGACCAGGTTCCTGATCCGCGTCGAGCTCACAGGCGTTCCGTCCACCACCACCGGCGAGATGGCATGGACCGTGAAGCCCAGCCTCGGACCCGCCTCTCTCAGCATTTGAATGGTGCCGCTCCGCTCCTTGCCAAATCGAAAATTCTGGCCCACATACAATTCACGCGTGCCCAACCCGTCCCGCAGGACCTGGCCCATGAACTCTTCCGGTGTCTGCGACGCGAAGTCGCGCGTAAAGGGCAGACGGACCACGACATCCACGCCGGCTTCCTCAAGCAGCGCCAGCTTTTCTTCGGGATCGCTGAGAAACTTCAGTTTCACGCCTGGAGCCAATACGCGCAGCGGATGCGGTTCGAACGTCAGGACGATGGCCGTGCCGCATTGCGCGCGCACGCGCCCGCAGGCCAGATGCAACACGGCCCGATGCCCCACATGCACCCCGTCGAAGTTGCCGATGGTCACGACGGGAACGGGCAGTCCTGCGCAGTCCTGGAGACGTTGCAGTACCCTCATCCGTGCAAGGCCCGGGCGGCCTCCTTCGCGTAATAGGTGAGGATCAGATCGGCCCCCGCGCGCCGGATGGACACCAGGGTCTCCAGCATGGCCCGGCGTTCATCCAGCCACCCGTTCTGGGCCGCCGCCTTGATCATGCTGTATTCCCCGCTCACCTGGTAGGCGGCGACCGGCCGGTCAAAGGCGCGTCGTGCCGCGTGGATCACGTCAAGGTACGGCAGCGCGGGCTTGACCATGACGATGTCGGCGCCCTCCTGGATGTCCAGCTCGATCTCGCGAAGCGCTTCCCGAATGTTGGCGGAATCCATCTGATAGGACTGGCGGTCGCCGAATTGCGGGCTCGACGCCGCGGCTTCCCGGAACGGCGCGTAAAAGCAGGAGGCGAACTTGGCCGCATAGGCCATGATGGGCACCTGGGAAAAGCCCTCGGCGTCCAGCGCCCGGCGGATGGCGGCAACCCGCCCATCCATCATGTCCGACGGCGCCACCATGTCGGCGCCCGCCCGGGCGTGGCTCAGCGCCATCTTCTGCAGACATTCCAGGGTCTCATCGTTCAGGATCCGTCCGTCCTGCACGATTCCGCAATGGCCGTGCGTCGTATACTCATCGACGCACAGGTCGGTGATGACGACCAGGTCGGGCACCCGATCTTTCACCGCACGGATCGCCCGCGGCACGATCCCGTCGGGCGTCCAGGCCTCGCTGCCCGTCTCATCCTTCCTGGCGGGGACTCCGAACAACAGGATGGCCGGCACGCCCAGGGCATACACCTCGCCGGCGTCCTTGATCAGATGATCCACCGACAGCCGCCACTGGCCCGGCATCGACCCGATCGGCTGGCGCTCATCGCGCCCCTCCACCACGAAGAACGGCGCGATCAGGTTGTCCGGGGAGAGTCGCGTCTCCCGCACCATGCGGCGGAACCCCTCGGTCGCCCGAAGGCGGCGCAGGCGGTCTTGAGGAAACGGCATCGCGCGTCCTACTTTCGAGGCAGGTTGGTCAGAAAGACCACCAAATCCCGGACCGAGATCATGCCGACAAGCTTGCCGCTGCGGGACACCCCCAGATGGCGCACGTGGGACTTGGCCATCAGGTCGTTGGCGTCCAGCAGCGTCTTGTTTTCGTCGATCATCAGCACCGGCGCCGACATGACCTGTTCGACGGTGGCTTTGTTCGGGTCGAGACCGCCGGCCACGCACCGACGGACGACATCCGTATCGGTGAAGATCCCGATGATCTCGCCCCCCTTCGTGACGAACAGACTGCCGATGTTGCGATCCCGCAACTGTTCCGCCGCGCTCTTGATTGTGGCATCCCGGTCCACCGTACGGACCTTCTCCACAGGGATCATGACCGATTTAACCGGCACCATGCTGCTCCCTCCCCTTGTCTTGTTCGGTTGACATGAATGATTACGCGTCGCACGATGAATGCGCGCAATGCCCGACAATGGCCTCCGCCAAGGCCGGAATGGTATTTTCCTTCGCCCGGATGGCGACCTTCAGCCCATAGGATGCCGCCGTGTCCGCCGTGATGGGCCCGATGCAGGCCACCGTCGCGTTCGCCGTCAAGGCGCACGCCTCGCTCTGATCGGCGAACAGTTCGACGTAGTTCCGCACGGAGGAGGAACTCGTGAACGTGACCACGCCGACTTCCTTCCGGCGGAGCCGCTCCTTGATCGTCTCCGCATCCGCTTCCGGACGGATCGTCCGGTAGGCCGCCGCCACCGTGACATCCGCCCCTCTGGCCTTGAGCTCGTCCGGCAGGAGATCGCGGGCGACCTCGGCCCGCGGGATCAGCACGCGGACGCCCTGGAGCCGCTCTTTTTTGAACGCCTCGATGAGGCCTTCCGCCTGGTACTCGGCCGGCACCAGATCGGCCGTGAAGCCGGCTCCGGCCAGGGCCTCGGCCGTCCGCGGGCCGATCGCGCACAGACGCGCGCGTCCCAGCGCCCGGGCATCGCGCCCCAGAATCCGCAGGCGCTCGAAAAAGAACCGCACGCCGTTGACGCTGGTGAAGATCAGCCAGTCGTAGCCGGCGAGATCGGCAATGGCCCGATCGAGCGCGCTCCAGTCCGCAGGCGGAACAACGGCAATTGTCGGAAAGGCGATCACGTGGGCGCCGTGGGCCGTCAGGAGATCGGCGAACTCAGCCGCCTGCTCACGGGGACGGGTCACGAGGACCGTCGTCCCGAACAGCGGGCGGGATTCGAACCAGTTGAGCTTCTCGCGCAACCGCACGACCTCGCCCACGACGATGACAGTGGGCGGCTCCAGTTTCGCCGCCTCCGCCTTCGCGACGATATCGGCCAACGTGCCGACAATGGTCTGCTGTTCGGCCCGCGTCCCCCACCGGATCAACGCCACCGGCGTGCTGGCCGGACGGCCGGAGGCCGTGAGATGCGCCACGATGGAGGGCAGATTCTTCATGCCCATCATGAACACGACCGTTCCGGTCGTCGAAGCCAGCCGGTCCCATTCGACCGTCGGCGACGGCTTCAGCGGATCCTCATGGCCGGTAACCAACGCCACGCTGGAGGCCAGCGTGCGGTGGGTGACCGGAATGCCGGCATATGCAGGAGCGGCGACGGCCGCCGTGACACCCGGAACGACTTCGAAGGAAATCCCGGCCTCGGCGACCGCCTCGGCTTCTTCCCCGCCCCGGCCGAACACAAAGGGATCGCCGCCCTTAAGCCTGACCACGACCTTGCCGGCGCGCGCCTGTTCGATCATCACGCGGTTGATCTCCGCCTGGTCGCCATACTCCCCGCGCCCCCGACGTCCCACATAGATGCGCTCCGCCTGCGGACGCACATGCTCCAGGAGGGCAGGATTGGCCAAATAGTCATAGAGCACCACATCGGCCTGTTCCAGACATTCTTTGCCCCGAAGGGTCAGCAGCTTCGGATCTCCAGGCCCCGCTCCTACGAGATAGACTTTGCCCGTCTTCATGGCGCCGTCCCGTAAATTTCTTTCAGAATCTCGTCGCCTCCACGTTCGAGCAAGCGCTCGGCCAGCCGGATGCCCAGGCTATGGGCCTCCGTGACAGAGCCTTGGATCGAATCACGAACCAGGCGCCGCCCATTGACTCCGGCTACCAGCGCGGTCATGGACAACGACTCGCCCAGAATCGTGGCATGCGCCGCGATGGGCACCTGACATCCGCCTTCCAGCCGTTCGAGCAGCGCGCGCTCGGCCGTCACGGCGATCCGGGTCGGACGATGCTCCAGGCGCGCGGCCACATCCCGCACGAAGGTATCGTCCGAACGGCCTTCGAGCGCAAGCGCGCCCTGGCCGATGGCCGGCAGGCAGACATCGGGGGCAAGATACTCCGTGATCCGATCGGTCCAGCCGAGCCGGCGCAGGCCCGCGGCCGCCAGAATGATCCCGTCATACTCGCCCGCCTCGAGCTTGCGGAGCCTGGTGTCCAGATTGCCGCGCAGGATATGGATGGACAGGTCGGGGCGGACATTGAGAAGTTGCGCTTGCCGCCGCAAACTGCTGGTCCCGATGCGCGCCCCTGTCTTCAACCGGGCCAGTGTCGCCCCGTCCCGGCTGATGAGAGCGTCCCGCGGGTCCTCCCGTTCGGGCATGGAGAGAATCGCAAGCCCCGCAGGCAGATGCGTCGGGACGTCCTTCATGCTGTGCACGGCCAGATCGATCTCGCCTCGCAGAAGCGCGTCCTCGATTTCCTTGACGAACAGCCCCTTGCCGCCGATGGCGGCCAGCGGCGTATCGAGGATCTTGTCTCCGGTCGTTTTAATCCGCTTGAGCGACACCGGAAGACCCGGCTCCAGCTCGTGTAGCCGCGCGTGCACCCATTCGGCCTGCCACAGGGCAAGCTTGCTCCCACGCGTGCCGATGACCAGTTCGCGGACCGCCTGTTTCATGCCTTCGACATACTCCTCGACAGCGGGAGGAGGCCCACCACCCGCAGGAGCGGGTACCCGCGCCCCTCCCGCACCCGCTACCGCCCCGGCAGTTTCTCGGGGATGTCCCCGTGGACCGCCTGAGGCGTTGAAGACCCCGCGCTCCCGCTCTTATAGGTCGATGTCAACAGAAGAAAGCCGAACATCGCCATGATCAAAACCATCAGGAACAGCAGATCGAGCCTGAACCCCTCCCGCTTGCGATAATCGTATCCGCAGCGTGGGCAATCGGGCAGCACGTCATTCGCCCCGCCCCAATACGTCTCCTTGCAACGCGGGCAGGTAAAGACCTGGGGGCTGGCCGCCTGGCTCATCCTCGCTCCTGCCCGGAAGGCGGTTCCTTGGAAGCGCGTTCCAGTTCCTTCTCGAGGTCGAACAAGCGCTGCGTCGTTTCCGCGAAGAGCGACCCGTTCGGGGAATCCGCCTCGGCCTTCAGCGCGATCAACGGGCTGTGCAAGAGTTTGTTCGTGATCGCCAATGCCAGCTCTTCCACCAGCTCGCGCTGCCGGGGAGACAGCGAACCGAGCTTGGCCAGGATCCGGTCGATTTCGGCCCGCTGGATCTCGTCGGCCTTGCGTCGCAACGCCACGATCGTCGGCACGACCTCCAGCGACTTCAGCCACATGACGACGGAAGGGACTTCCGCCCTGACGATGTCCTCGGCCTTCAGAGCCTCCCGGAGCCGTTGCTCCACGTTCATGTCCACGTGTCCCTGAAGATCGTCGATATTGTAGAGATACGCGTTATCGAGGCCCCCCACCGCCGGATCGATATTGCGCGGATCCGAAATGTCGATCAGGAACATCGGGCGGTTTCGGCGCGAGTGAATCGCCCGCTGGACGTCTTCGGGATTGATCACGAACGAATCGGCGGCCGTCGCGCAGACGACGATATCGGCGCCCGCCATTTCATGATGGAATTCATCGAACGGCACCGGCAGGGCGTTGAACCGCTTGGCGACGTCCAGCGCGCGGTCGTAGTTCCGGTTGGTAATCATCACGTGGCGCACGCCCGCGTTGACGAGATGCCGCGCGGCCAGCTTGCCCATTTCTCCGGCGCCGACCAGCAGGACCGTCTTCTCCGCCAGGTTCTGGAAGATTTTCTTCGCCAGCTCGACCGCCGCGTAACTGACCGACACGGCGTTCTCAGCGATCCCGGTTTCGGTCCGCACCCGCTTGCCCACCGAGATCGCTTTTTTGAGCACCTTATTGAGCACCACGCCCGTGGACTTTCCGGCCAGCGCGGCTTCGAACGCATCCTTGACCTGGCCCAGGATCTGGGGCTCGCCGATGACCATGGAATCCAGGCTGGCCGCGACACGAAAGAGATGCCTGACGGCTTCGGCCCCGTCCAGCCGATAGAGGTGGGGCTCCACCAGCTCGGGGCCGACGTCATCGGCGATCGTCACCATATACTCGCGCAGGGACTCCAGGCCAAGCTCCGTGTCCTTGACCACGGCGTACAGCTCAACGCGGTTGCAGGTGGAAAGAATGACCCCTTCGTCGATCCCCGGCCACCGCTTCAGGCGCGCCAACGCTTCGGGCAGGCGGGTCTCCGTCACGGCCAGCCGCTCCCGCAGTTCGACCGGCGTCGTTCGATGGTTCAATCCGATCGCAATGATGTTCATGGCTCACGCAAAGGGATGCTGCCCTTTCAGAATGACACCCACCAGGGTAAAGACCACTCCCGCAAACCCGACGACCGTCAGATAGGCGGCTTTTTTCGCGCGCCAGCCGACCGTCACGCGGCCCAGCAGCACGATCAGGTAGAAAAGCCAGGTTCCCAGCGCGCCGATCTGCTCGGCGTTCCAGTTCAAAAATGATCCCCTCGCGAACTCTGCGAACAGCGCGCCCGTGATGATCCCGAGGGTGAGCAGCGGGAACCCGAAGGAAATGGCCCTGCCGTTGAGTTCATCGAGGAAATCCAGCGCCGGCAGTTTGCGATACAGGCCGTCCAGATGCTTGGATTTGAGCATGTGTTCCTGGATCAGATACATCAATCCGGCAATGAAGGCGACCGCAAACGCGACGGTGCCTAGCAGGGACAGCGTGACGTGCATCCAGACGTTACGGAAGATCGGCTCCAGCGCCCTGATTTCCTTGGGCAGGGCGGCGGCCGAAATCAATGAGATGAAGGCCAACGGCAGGATGAACGAGCCCAGGATATGCACACGGTAGCGGAGTTCGACGACCAGGAACACCAGGACCAGCGCCCAGGAAAAAAAGGACAGCGCTTCGTGCATCGACGTCAGTGGAATGTGCCCCCCTTCGATCATCCGTGAGACCAGCGCGAGCGTGTGAAAGCAGAACCCGATCCCCGCCACGGCGAATGAAAACTGCGCGCCCTTCTCCCACCGCCCGGCCAAGTGGATTAAAAACAGAGTGGTGCCCAAAAAATAAAAAAGGAGGGTGATCTCGAAAAAGAGAACGTTCATATCGCCACAAGTCCGCTGAATTTCGAGGGAATTTTATTCTAAGAGGATACGCTTCCCCCTCCGGCATTATAGAGATGGGGTCCGGGGGGAGTCAAGCAAACCCTGCTGTTTGCTTACCTTTTCAGCGGGGTTTTAAGAAAATCCCGCAACGCTTCCGTCGTGCTCGGAAAGGCCAGTTCCGGCCAGGGGATCGCCGACGACGGGTAGCAGCGCGCCTCTA
The DNA here is from genome assembly GCA_004298335.1 of Nitrospirota bacterium. Taxonomy (GTDB): domain Bacteria; phylum Nitrospirota; class Nitrospiria; order Nitrospirales; family NS-4; genus SCTG01. The sequence goes on along the minus strand of SCTG01000102.1, from coordinate 66,254 downwards.
GCGTCTCGTCGCCGGCCGCGAGCCGGCCGCCGATCACCTCGGCGGTGTACACGATGATAATGACAGGATTCTCGGCATAGGAATAGACGTTCAACAGCCCGGTCAGACGGACGTCGAGACAGGCCTCTTCCCGCGTCTCCCGAATCGCCGCTTCCTCGGCACGCTCGCCCCGATCCACAAGTCCGCCCGGAAACACCCACTTTCCATAGGCCGGCTCGATGCTCCGCCTGAGCAGCACAATGCCCTCGTCGGTCGAGATGATGGTCCCGACCGCAACCTTGGGGTCGAGGTAGAAAATGAAGCCGCAGCCCCGGCAAACCAGGCGGTCGGGCTCGCCCGCTTTGACCGAACGATACGCCAGCGCCGCACCGCATTTCGGGCAGAATGAATATTCCATCGCGATCCGCGCGGCATCTTAGCACATCAGCCTGGCATGAAAAAGTCGCGGCGGCCGCCCGGGACTTTGATGCCGAGCGGCAATTCCGCTAGGATGCCCTCATGGATCATCCCCAAGCCGGCACGCTGTATATCGTCAGCACCCCGATTGGAAACCTGGAGGACATCACCATGCGCGCGGTGCGTGTCCTGAAGGAAGTCGGCATCATCGCCGCCGAAGACACCCGCCACACAAAGCAGCTCTGCACGCACTTCGGCGTGGCCACTCCATTGACCAGCTACCACGACTTCAACAAAGAAGACAAGACGGCCGTCCTGCTCGAACGGCTCCGCTCGGGCACCGACGTCGCGCTCGTGTCCGACGCAGGCACTCCGGTCATCTCCGACCCCGGCTACTTTTTGATCACGCGGTCAATCGAAGCGGGCATCCGGGTCGTGCCCATTCCGGGCCCGTCAGCCGTCCTGGCGGCGCTGGTGGCCTCAGGTCTGCCGACCGATGCCTTCCGGTTTGAGGGATTTTTGCCGCGCAAGGACGGCCCCCGCTCGAAGCGCCTCGAGAGCCTTCGGGAGGATTCCGCCTCGTTGATCCTGTTCGAGAGCCCCCACCGCATCGGAAAGCTCCTGGCGTCCCTGCGGTCCATTCTCGGCAATCGCCGGGCCGTGCTGGGACGTGAACTGACCAAGCGGTTCGAGGAGTTTCACCGCGGAACGCTGGACGAGTTGTTGGCGCACGTTCAAAGCCATCCGCCGAAGGGCGAGATCACGCTCGTGGTCGAAGGGGCTCCGAAACGAAAGCGGCTGGATCGAGAGGAAACCTCTGAAAAAGAAATCGGGCGGTGGCCGGAAGGCCACCGCCCGATTTGAACCTACCCCTCATCCGGTGTGTACGCGCGTCGCCACACCGAGTGACTTCGAATCGTTCTTACTTGCCGTAGTCCGAGGCTGCGCCCTCATAACACTGGAAGCACTTTCCGCCTTCGCCGCCCATCGTGGACGAATCCTTGCTGAAAATCGCACGATCCGTGTCCGGGTTATAGCCGGCTTGCGGGACAAGGTTGGTCGGATTATCGGCCGCGCGGAGCACGGTGGCCGAGAGCGCGATCGGATCGCCATCGGGAATGTCCGCGGCAAAGGCGCCCGCTCCCAGTCTCCGGTAATTGCGCTTGGCCTGAACCTCCACGTCGTTGCCGACTCCGAGGGCCTTGAAGCTTTCCACGTTAGTCTCCGGGCCCAGCTTGATCGTGACGAGAGCGCCACCACCGGTCTCGACATAGATCTTGCCCGCCGCCATATCCTTGCCCCAGAGACGCCCATAGATCGTTTCAGGCTTCGAGAGCAACTGAAGCATGTACGCGTTATCCACACCGCCGGCTGCGCCGGTCCCCTGGAAACCATCCTGCAACACCGGCCGCTCTTGCGCCATCGCCGTTCCTGCGACCATTATGGAGAAAAGGGCAATTGCACCGACTGCTAAGAACCTGTTCATAATGATTCACCTCCCCCCAGGAGATTTATGTATGATGACCGACGGCGCCTGTACGCCGCCACTTTCTCCTGAGACATCACTCTTTATTCAGGCGAAAGGTGGCGGCACTATAGCGCAGGCCTTACCCTCTGTCAAGAGGGTAATAAGGCAGAAAAATTCAAGGATTTTTCGCGGCCAGCGAAGAGTTCTTGAGGTATTGAATATCCGGCACTTGTGATCGTTTCACCCATTCGCAACGGCCACAAAGAGCAACGAGTATACTGCTCAGTCGCCGGAATGGTGCCCGGGGGGAGGGTCGAACTCCCATGGTGTCGCCACCGGCGGATTTTGAGTCCGCTGCGTCTGCCATTTCGCCACCCGGGCAGGCACGGCTGGTCCCGCGTTTCTAGCACGACACCCGAGACCCGTCAAGGCGGGTGGCCGCGGCGTTTCCTTTCAGAAGCATGGCTATGCTAGAATCCGCCCGCCAGGAAGAGAAAAAAGGAGACTCCCGTTATGGCACAGGTCCAATGCGTCCGTTGTGGCAATCAGGGTGAAGCAATCACCGAACCGTTGTATCTGGGCAAGCTTGAACTTCAGGTGAAAGCCGGCGTCTGCGCGCCCTGCTGGGCCGAGTGGGTCAAGATGCGCGTGATGGTCATTAATGAATACCGCGTGAACCTCGGCGAGGAAAGCGGCCGTGCGCTCGTCAGAGAGCAGATGCTCGGCTTCCTGAAATTGCCGAAGCCGGAACAGCCAGCGCAGTAACGACTCGTGGCCGGAAGGACGTCGCCGCATACCCCTCGAGAAAAACCGGCGGTTCGCAACGCTCAGTTTGACAACGACGAGGCGAAAGTGGTAGGTAAAGAACAGTTTTTAGGTGTTGCATGCTGACCCAGATGCACGTCCGGGGGTTGATGTTTGACCCCTATACCAATGCCTACATCATCATTCTGCGGGACGACAGCAACACCGAGATGCTTCCCATTTGGGTGGGCAAGCCTGAAGCCAGCGCCATCAGTTTTGCCATGGAAGGAATCACGACTCCCAGGCCGATGACCCATGATCTCATGAAAACCGTGCTGGATACCGCGGACGCCAAGGTCATCAGCGTGGTGGTCACCGACCTCAAAGAAAACACCTATTATGCGAGAGTCCACCTCCTCTATGAAGATTCCGAGTACTCGATCGACGCCAGACCGAGCGATGCGATTGCGCTGGCATTGCGGGCCAAGACCCCTATTTTCGTGAACGACGATGTCATCCGCAAGCACAGCAACGAAGAGATGGACCGCTGGCTGGAGAATCTCAAGCCCGAGGACTTCGGCAAGTTCGACGCGTGACGGGTCTTCCGTCCCTCTCGGCAACAGCTTCCGCGATCAGCTTCAATTGATTCGATGATGGAGAGCGGCTTGGTAAAATTAACGGTGCAAGGAGTCATGCCTGACGCGATCCCCAATTCGGACAGCCAGGTCGTGATCCTGCAGGATGAGAGCAAGGCCAACACCCTCCCGATCTGGGTGGGGGTTGCGGAGGGCACGGCCATCCGGTTGGCCATGGAAGGCGTCATTCCTCCACGGCCGCTCAGTCACGACCTGATCCGGAACCTGACCGAGCAGTTGGGCCTGAAAATCTCGAAGGTCGTCGTGACGGACGTCAAGAACAACACGTACTATGCCTCGATTTACCTGAACAGCAAGCAGTCCGAGTTGACCGTGGACTCCAGGCCGAGCGACGCCATCGCCCTGGCCGTGCGGACCAGCAGCCCGATCTACGTGGCGCAGGACGTGTTGGACCGCCTGGCGCCTGAAAACGTCGATCCGTGGCTGAAGATGCTGGGGTCAAAAGAGTTCGGCGGCACAGTCTAGCACGAGGAGCAGCGCATCATGACAAGGACCCATTCCGCAAAAGAAGCGGACATCAAGCGAAAGTGGTACGTCGTCGACGCCGACGGCAAGACCCTGGGCCGCCTGGCCACACAAGTGGCCATCGTCCTGCGGGGCAAGCACAAGCCGATTTTCACTCCTCACGTGGATACGGGCGACCACGTGATCGTCGTGAACGCCGAGAAGATTCACCTGACCGGAGACAAGGTCAGACAGAAGACCTATTACCGGCATTCAGGCTACCCGGGAGGCTTGAAATCGGAGACCGTGAAGGATCTGCTGGCGCGCAAGCCGTCCGTGATCGTCGAACGGGCCATCAAAGGGATGTTGCCCAAGACCACGCTCGGCAAACAAATGGGACGGAAACTGAACGTCTATGTCGGACCGACGCATCCCCATCAGGCCCAGCAGCCCGAAGCACTGGCGCTGTGAGTTCTAAATAGGAGACTTCGCGCACATGTCCATGAAAGACGCAACGAACGCCACGGGGAAACGCAAGCGCGCCATCTGCCGGACCTGGATACAGGCCGGTTCCGGCAAGTTCACCGTGAACGACCGTCCCATTGAGTCGTATTTTCCCAGGGCGACCCATCGCACGACGGTCACGTACCCGATCGAGCTCGCCAACCTGTTGGGCAAACTCGACATCACAGCGACGATCGAAGGCGGCGGCAACACCGGTCAGGCCGACGCGCTGCGGCATGCCGTGTCGAAGGCGCTGGTGACGATGGATCCCGCGTTGCGGCCCGTCCTGAAAAAGGAAGGCCTGCTGACCAGGGACTCACGGACGAAGGAACGGAAAAAGTACGGGCAGAAGGGCGCCCGCAAGCGCTTCCAGTTCTCGAAGCGGTAAACGGGGCTGTCACCCTTTTCGAAGGGAAGGCCCCTCGGCCTTCCCTTTTTTATTGGAGTCTGTCGATGACATCGGTTGCAGTGGTCGGTGCGAGCGGCTACGTCGGGGGGGAACTCCTGCGCCTGCTGTTGTGCCATCCCAAAACCCAGGTCACCGTCGTGACGTCGGAACAGTCTTCCGGAAAACCGGTCCAATCCCTCTTCCCCAACCTGAGGGGGCCGGACCTGCTGTGTGAATCCCTGGACCCGCAACAGGTGGCCGCCAGGGCCGAGGTCATCTTCCTGGCCCTCCCCCACACAAAATCGGCCGGGCCTGCGCAGGCGTTTCTCAAGGCCGGGCGGAAAGTCATCGACCTGAGCGCCGACTTCCGCCTGAAAAATGCGAAGAACTACGAGACCTGGTACCAGGCGCCCCATCCCTGTCCGGATCTCCTGAAGACCGCCGTGTACGGACTGCCTGAACTGCACCGGGACGCGATCCGGTCGGCGTCGCTGATCGCCTCGCCGGGATGTTATCCGACCGCCGCGCTCCTCTCGCTGGCGCCGTTGGCCAAGCACCGGTTACTGGGCGATCACATCATCATTGACGCGAAATCGGGCATCTCCGGCGCCGGACGGACACCGGCCCCCGCTTATCATTTTCCCGAGGCCAACGAATCCATGGAAGCCTATAAACTGGGGGCGCACCGGCACATCCCGGAGATCGAGCAGGAGCTCGGCGCGACGGTGACGTTCACGCCTCACCTCGTGCCCATGACCCGGGGCATCCTCAGCACGGCCTACGTGCGGCTCAAGCAAGCCCGCACGTCGGAGCAACTGGCCGTCCTGTACAGAGAGTTCTACAAAGGAGAACCCTTTGTCCGCGTGCTGAACCCGGGACAGTCTCCGAATCCCAGCCATACGCGCGGGGCGAACTTCTGCGACGTGGCGGCCTTCGCCGATCCCCGGACAGGGACGGCCATTCTCATGGCCGCCCTCGATAACCTGGTGAAGGGAGCGGCCGGCCAGGCGGTGCAGGCGTTCAACCTGATGCAAGGATGGGACGAAACGCTCGGCCTGCAGGATTCCGGCCTCTATCCCTGACCAGGCAATCGATTCACAGACATGACCGGGGCAACAAAATGAAAGTCGTCACAGGAGGCATCACGGCCGTGACCGGGATCCTGGCCGCCGGGATGGCCGCCGGCATCAAAAAAGGCGACTCGCCTGACCTGGCCCTGATCGTGTCCGAGCGGGACGCGACGGTGGCAGGGGTTTTCACCACCAATGCGGTCGTGGCCCCTCCACTCCTCCTGGACCGCCAGCGGCTGCGCCGGGGGAAAGGCCGGGCCATCATCGTCAACAGCGGAAACGCCAATGCCTGCACCGGCCGCGGCGGTTACAAGGACGCCGTCGCCATGGCGGCACTGACGGCCAGCGCCCTGGGCATCCCCCCCAAAGACGTCTATGTCGGTTCGACCGGCGTGATCGGGAAACCCCTCCCCATGGAGAAACTCGAAGCGGCCATCCCGTTGCTCGCCGCCCGCCTCCATCATGACGGAGGAGAGGACGCCGCACGCGCCATCATGACGACCGATACCACCGTCAAGACCGCCGCCGTCTCCGACACGATCGGAGGACGCACGGTCACGGTGGGCGGGATCGCCAAGGGGTCCGGCATGATCCATCCGAACATGGCCACCATGCTCGCCTACCTGGCCACCGACGCGCAGGTCCCGCGCGCGATGCTGCAGCGAGGACTCCGGCAGGCCACGGAGCAGTCGTTCAACCGCATCCCGGTGGACGGCGACACTAGCACGAACGACATGGTGCTGTGCCTGGCCAACGGGATGGCCGGCAACCGGCCGCTCAAGCCGGGCAGCGCCGACGCGCGCCGATTCCAGTCGCTCCTGGACCATGTCTGCCTCGACCTGGCCAAAAAGATCGCGTGGGACGGCGAGGGGGCCACCAAATTCGTGGAACTGCGCGTGAAAGGCGCCCGGACCCAAGCCGACGCCCTTCGCGCGGCCGTCACCATCGCCACGTCGAGCTTGGTGAAAACCGCCTGGTTCGGAGAAGACGCCAACTGGGGCCGCATCATGGCGGCGCTGGGACGGTCCGGAGCCAGAATTGCCGAAGGCCGCATCGCCATCATGGTCGGCCCTGTTCAGATCGTCCGCCGCGGGATGGGACTCGGCTCCGATGCGGAGGCGCAGGCGAACGCCGTCATGAAAGCCCGTGAATTCAGCGTGACGGTCGCTCTCGGATCGGGCGACGCCGAAGCCACGGTCTGGACCACGGACCTCGCGCCTGACTACATTAAAATCAACGCCTCCTACCGGTCGTGACGGACAATCTTTTCGCTTGTACAATCAACCGGTAACGTGTTAATTTTTAAAGGTTTGAGCCGGTCGTCATGCCGGCAGGACTGGCCGCCGTTCGGAAGCGGCTGGAATCATTCACAATCTCTGCACGTTCGCCGTTGCGGACGAGAGGTCGACGCACTAAGGACCTGAGGAATCCTCCCGCCCCGTCGTCAAGACGGACGCGGGTCGCGCCGGCAAAGGAAAGGGGGTGACGGTTTTATGGGAGCGATCACGATCAAGGACCTGCTGGAGGCCGGTGTGCACTTCGGCCACCAGACCAATCGATGGAACCCGAAGATGAAGCGCTATATCTTCGGAGAGCGAAACGGCATTTACATCATCGACCTGCAACAAACCCTCGCCCGCTTCGACTCCGCCTACGACTTCGTACGGCAAACCGTCGCCCAGGGAGAGTCCGTCCTGTTTGTCGGCACCAAGCGGCAGAGCAGCGACATCGTCGAAGAAGAGGCGAAGCGGTGCCAGATGTTTTCCGTCTCGTCGCGCTGGCTGGGCGGGATGCTGACGAACTTCAACACCATCCGCAAGAGCATCGATAAATTGCGCAAGATCGAGGCCGCGTCAACCGACGGCACCTACGAGCGCCTTCCCAAGAAGGAAGTCGCCGGGCTGGAGAAGGAGCGCCAGCGCCTCGAAGAGAACCTGGGTGGCATCAAGGGCATGAACGGCCTCCCCGGCTGCATTTACGTGGCCGACACGCGGGGGGAGCGCATCGCCATCCTGGAGGCGCACCGGCTGGGCATTCCCATCGTCGCCATCGTCGACACGAATTGCGACCCGGACGGCATTGAATATCTCATTCCCGGAAACGACGACGCGATCCGCTCCGTCAGGATGATCACTTCCAAAATCGCCGACGCCGTGATCGAGGGCCTGCACCTGCGCGCCCAGCGCGCCGAGGACGAGAAGCCCGGGGCGCTGACGCCGGCCGAGATGCGGACCGTGCAGGCCGCCGGGGCCGGAGTCTAAGCGCCAACCGCCAGCCGCAGAACAGCTAAGGAGTCGGAGCACCATGGCAGGAGACAGCACGCTCGTCAAAGAACTTCGGCAGAAAACCGGCGCCGGCATCATGGACTGCAAGCAGGCCCTGGTGGAAAATGCGGACGACATCGGCAAGGCCATCGACTGGCTGCGGCAGAAAGGCCTGGCCTCCGCCGGGAAGAAAGCCGGCCGCGCCACGAACGAAGGCGTCATCGCCTCCTACATCCATCCCGGCAGCCGGGTCGGCGTCTTGATCGAGGTCAACTGCGAAACCGATTTCGTCGCCCGGAACGACGAATTCCAGGCCCTGGTCCGCGACCTGAACCTTCAGATCGCAGCCGCCAAACCGGTCTTCGTCCGCCGCGAGGACGTGCCCAAGGACGTCGTCGACAAGGAGCTGGAGATCTATCGGGGACAGGCGAAGGAGATGGGAAAGCCCCAGGCCGCCTGGGAGAAGATCGCCACGGGCAAGCTGGAAAAATTCTACCAGGACAATTGCCTGCTGGAACAGCCCTTCATCAAGGACCCCAACATGAAGGTCGCCGACCTGCTCACGCAAAAGATCGCGAAGACCGGGGAGAACATCGCCGTCAGACGGTTCACCCGCTACCAGCTCGGCGAAGAGGAATGAGTCCCTCGGCGGCGTACAAGCGCGTCCTCCTGAAGATCAGCGGAGAAGTTCTCGCCGGCGAACAGGGCTTCGGCCTCGACGCCCGGATGATCCACTACATCGCCTCGGAAGTCGCGGAGGTGGCCGCCATGGGGGTGGAAGTCGCCATCGTGATCGGCGGCGGCAACATCTTCCGCGGCATCGACGCGGCCAACGGCGGCATGGAGCGGGCCTCGGCCGACTACATGGGCATGCTGGCCACCATGCTCAACGCGCTCGCCCTCCAAAGCGCGCTGGAAAAGCTGGGCGCCGTCACCCGCGTCCAGTCCGCCATCGATATGCGCCAGCTGGCCGAGGGCTACATCCGCCGACGGGCGATCCGCCATCTGGAGAAAAAGCGCGTGGTCATCTTCGCGGCCGGCACCGGCAACCCGTACTTCTCGACCGACACCGCCGCCGCGCTCCGGGCCATGGAAATCGGCGCCGAGGTCATCCTGAAGGGCACCAAGGTCTCGGGCATCTACGATGACGATCCCATGAAAAACCCCAAGGCCGTGAAATTCGACCGCCTCCCCTTCCTGACCGTCATCGACAAGCGCCTGAAGGTCATGGACTCGACCGCCATTTCCCTGTGCATGGACCACAACCTTCCGATCATCGTCTTCAACGTGAAGGAGAAGGGCAACATCAAACGAATCGTCCAGGGGGAGAAACTCGGCACGCTGGTCAAGGACGAAGTGGGCCAGGCCTGACTTCCAGGGGGACGCCATGCAAGCCGCGCTCAAGAAAAAAGCCACGGACAAAATGGACGGCCAGCTCGAGCACCTGCGCCACGAGATGGCCGTCATCCGCACGGGACGGGCCTCGTTGGGGCTGCTGGACCACGTCAAGGTGGATTATTACGGCACGCCCACGCCGCTCAAGCAGGTCGCCACGCTCGCGGTGCCCGAGAGCCGGCTCCTCACCGTCCAGCCGTTCGATCCCCAGATCATCAAGGACATCGAAAAGGCCATCCTGGCATCCGACCTCGGTCTGACTCCCGCCAACGACGGCAAGCTGATCCGCCTGCCGATCCCGGCGCTGACCGAAGACCGCCGCAAGGACCTGGTGAAGCTGGCCAAGAAGATCGCCGAGGAAGTCCGGGTCCACATCCGCAACATCAGGCGGGACGTGCTCGAGGAAATCAAGAAGGCCCAGAAGGCCTCGCACCTGACCGAGGACGAGGCCAAGAAGTCCCATGACGAAATCCAGAAACTGACCGATACGTACATCCTGAAAGTGGATGAGATCGTCAAAAAGAAGGAGGCGGAGATCACCGAAATTTGAATCCCACCGTCGCCGAGATCCATCTCCCCTCTCTCCGCCACAATCTCCAGGAAGTCACGCGCCGTGTCGGCACGGCCGCCGTCCTGGCCATCGTGAAAGCCGACGCCTACGGCCACGGGGCGGTTCCTGTGTCGCAGGTTCTCCTCTCCGCCGGCGCGCACCAGCTGGGCGTCGCCACGGTGGAGGAAGGACTGGAGCTGCGGGGCGCCGGCATCACCGCGCCGATCCTGGTGATGGGCGGCGTCTACGACATCCCGGCGATGCAGCGATCCACTCTGACGCCGGTCCTGCCGTCGCGGGACGCCGTCGAAACGGCCGCCCGGCTCGCAGACCCTCGCACCCTCCCCCTGCCGGTTCATCTCAAGGTCGACACCGGCATGGGCCGTCTCGGCATTACCCCGGAGGAGGCCCTGGCGCTCCTCCGCTCAGGCTGGCCGCCCACTCTGCGACTCGAGGGCGTGATGAGTCACCTGGCCTCGGCCGATGAGCCGGACAGGGAAAAGACCGAACAGCAACTGGTGCGATTCCGCGCGTTCCTGGAAGCGATCCGGGCGGCGGGGCTGAAAGTCCCCACAGCCCATATCGCCAACAGCGCGGCGATTCTCAAGTATCCATCGAGCCTGTTTGATCTCGTCCGTCCGGGCCTCATGCTGTACGGCTATGCCTCGGGGCCGACGCCTTCCTCGGATCTTCGGCCGGCCCTGGCCTGGAAAACCCGCGTCGTCCAGATCAAGCACGTGGAGAAAGGACAGCCGGTCAGCTACGGCGGGACCTTCGTCGCCCCGCGGCCGTCGACGTTGGCCGTGCTGCCGGTCGGCTACGCGGATGGCTATAGCCGCGCTTTTTCCAACAAAGGCCGCGTGCTCATCGGCGGCCGGCCGGCCCCGGTGGTCGGGCGCGTCTGCATGGACCTCACCATGGTGGATGTGACCGACCATCCGGCGATACGGCCCGGTGATGAGGCGGTCCTCTTGGGACGGCAGGGTTCGGCCGCGATCACCGCGGATGACCTGGCGGCCTGGCAAAACACCATCAGCTACGAAATCCTCTGCCAGATCGGCCCGCGGACAACGCGCGTCTATCTGGAGGATTGACCTTCGGTCGCGGGAAGCCCGTCCTGCCCTCGCTTGCCTGAATCCTGAAAACTCGGTATAGTGCCGCCACCTCGGTTGCTTCACTGAAAGGGACGGCTCCATGGACCTTGCCGTGACCCGCATCGAAGATACCCTCAAAGGCTACGCCGCCACGGTGCAGGACTTCGCGCAGCTCTGCGCGACCGCCGCGACGGGAGCCTTCCGGAGGCCGTGGTACGTCCAGGAAACCATCTACCACATGAACCGCATCGGCGTGGGCTCCATTTTCATTGTTGTCCTGACGGGCATCTTCACGGGCATGGTCCTGACCCTCCAGGGGGCCATCCAGCTCGAGCCCTACGGCGCCGTCCCCTACGTTTCCAAGCTCGTGAGCGCGTCGGTCGTCCGCGAGCTGGGTCCCGTGCTCGCCGCCTTGATGATCGCCGGACGGGTCGGCTCCGGCATCGCCTCCGAGCTGGCGACGATGCAGGTCACCGAGCAGATCGACGCGCTCCGGGCCGAAGGCACCGACCCCATCAAGAAGCTGATCACCACGCGCCTCATCGCCTCGCTGGTCATGGTTCCCGTGCTGACCGTCATCACGGACGGCATCGCCATGGTCGGCGGCTACCTGATCGCCCATTTCTCCCTGAGCATCGACACCTTTTTTTATTGGACATGGGCCTTCGCGGCGCTGGGACCGATGGATCTCGTGTACGGCCTGCTCAAACCGCTGGTGTTTGGCTTCATCGTCTGCATGGTCGGCTGTTACGCCGGCATCACGACGTCGGGAGGCACGGTGGGAGTCGGGCATTCGACGACGCACGCCATGGTCACCTCGTCCATCCTGATCCTGGTGTCGGACTTCTTCCTCACGAAGCTGTTCATCTATTGGGGGTGGTGAGCCGTGATCCGGTTTTCCCACGTCTTTCTCAAATTCGACGGCAGGCAGGTCCTGAAAGACATTTCCATGGAAGTGCCCCACGGCACCACGCAAGTCATTCTCGGCGGGAGCGGCTGCGGGAAGACCACCACTCTGCGGTTGATCCTGGGACTCCTGCGCCCGGAGTCCGGGTCGATCGTCGTCAACGGGCAGGAGATCGTCGGCATGGCCGAGCGGCAGATGGCTTCCATTCGCGCCCAGATGGCCATGGTCTTCCAAGGCGCCGCGCTGTTCGACTCGCTGACGGTGCGCGAGAACGTGGGCTACCGCCTGTGGGAGGAAGGCGCGCTGGACGACGACACCATCGAACAACGCGTGGTCAAAAGCCTCTGTTTCGTGGGGCTGGAGGATACCGTCAATAAGATGCCGGCCGAACTGAGCGGCGGCATGAAAAAGCGGGTCGCCATTGCACGCGCCCTGGCCTGCAAGCCCAAGATCATCCTCTATGACGAGCCGACCGCAGGGCTCGATCCGATCAACACTCACCTCGTCAGCGATCTCGTGCGCCAGTTGCACACGGAGGAACAAGTGACCCAGGTCGTCGTCACCCACGATCTGGAGACGGCTTATCGCGTGGCGGACAGCCTCATCATGATCCACCGCGGGGAGAAGATTTTTGACGGCTCCGTCGATGCACTCCAGGCTTCCGACGATCCCCGCATCAGGACGTTCCTCAGGCCGGAGGAAGTGCTGGCGGAACCCGGCTGCTTCCCACACAAGGACGGAGGGATCCGCGTTGTTCCTCCGATGCCTGAAAAAGCGGAACAGGCATCGGCATGATGCGGCGAACCGACACGACCTGGGCCCAAGTGAAGGTCGGCGTGGTGCTCATTTTCGGCATCGCCGCGATCCTGTACACCATCATGAACCTGAACAGCGGCATGGGGGTGTTTGCTTCCGCCGCCACCTTTCAGGCCTCCCTGGACGACAGCCAGGGCATCAAGGTCGGCGCGCCCGTCCGGATCAGCGGCGTGGATGTAGGCAACGTGAAAGGTGTGCTCATCGACCCCGGCAAAGGAACAGTCATCCTCTCCTTCACCGTCAACACCGAGATGCGTCCGCTTCTCCATGATGACGCCGCCATCATGATCCGCCCGATGGGGCTGCTGGGAGACAAGTATCTGGACCTCCTCGCCGGGTCGCCGAAGCAGCCGCCCCTGTCGGACGGCGCCGTCCTGAGCGGACGCGGCGATGCCGCCGATATCACCGGCGTCGCCGGGAGCGCGACGGCCACGCTCCAGAACGTGGACCAGACGTTGCGCGAGTTGAAGGGGATCCTCGCCAACATCAACGCCGGCAAAGGCACGGCCGGCAAGCTCGTCACCGATTCGACGCTCTATGATCACAGCGCCCAGCTGATCCGGAAGGTCGATATCCTCTCCGAAAAGACCAGCCACTTGCTCGCCAGCATCGAGCGCGGCGACGGTACCGTCGGCAAGCTGATGACAGACCGCGCGCTCTACGACCGGGCGACGGCGGCCGTCGGGGAGATGCAGAAACTGGGGGCGTTGCTCAATCAACCGGATGGCACCCTGGGAAAACTGGCCCGCGATCCGGCCCTGTATCAGCGATTGGAAGGCGTCACCGCCAAAAGCGAAGCGCTCATGGGAAAGATCGAGCGCGGCGACGGCACGCTCGGCAAGCTGGTGAACCAGGACCAGCTCTACAAACGGGCGGACAAGGTGTTGAGTGAAGTGGAGGGACTGATCGCGGACATCAAGAAGGATCCGAAACGCTACTTCAAGTTCTCGGTGTTCTAGGTCTTCAGTGTTCTCCCCAGCCTTTTCTCCACGCTCGCGACTTTCCCGCCCAGCCGCCCCTTGGCGCCCTTGCGGTAGTCCACCTTGATCGAGCAGGAGATGCGCCCGCAGTCCTTGCGCATCCGCTCGTAACATTTCTTTACGACGCCGAACACGTCGTCCCACTCGCCCTCCAGCACCGTGCCCATGGGGTTGAGGCGGTAGTCCACCCCGCTCCTATCCACAATCTCCAGCGACCGGGCCACGTACTTCCCCACACTCTCGCCCCTCCCCAGGGGCGACATGCTGAACTCCAGCAACACCATCGTCTATGCCCCTTTCTCCTCGGCCTTCCTCTCGACCTTGGGAAACTCAATCTTCGCCTGAAGCTTTACTTTTGATACCGTATCACGCAATAACTGATGGCGTTTCTCGACATTTGTTTCGGTGTCTTGGAGATGCGCCCGATACGCGTCAAGATATTCCAAAAACACTTCGAAACGCTCGTCGAACACCGGCTCGAGGTCCTGCCGCAACCGGCTGGCGAGCGCCGGCGAGACCCCGCTGGTGCTGATGGCGATCCGCAGCGGGCCCCTGGCGACCAGCGCCGGCATGGTAAAGGTCGAATAGTCCGGCTGGTCGGTGGAGCAGAGCAAAAACCCCTTCTGCCTGGCGAGATTGAATAGATCGCGGCTCAGGACTTCATCCGTCTTCACCGTGTTCATGACCAGCCAGACTCCGCCATCCACGTCCGAACCCTTGAACCGGCGGCCCCGGTGAAGAATCCTGGCCGAGGCGGCCAGGCCCTTGAGCTCATCGTTCAGCTTCGGGCTGACGATGGTCACCTTGGCCCCGGCTTCCAGCAGCCGGTTGGTCTTTTCCGCCGCCTCGCCCTCTCCTCCCACCACCAGGCACGCACGGTCTTTGACGTCGAGATTGATCTGAAAGCCGATCTTCATGTCTGTTCCTCCGCGATCCTCACAGCAACAACCGCATCTTACCGTATCATTCGAACCGAGGTAAATACATTGTCCCCATGGCGCACGTCGGCTATAATCCCGCCGTGAACAAGAAATTCGCTGCTCCTCTGATTTTCGTCGGCATCGTGCTCCTGGCCGGCGTGGCGGCCTGGCAGGGCATTCTCCACGGAGGCAAGGAAGCCGCCGGGTCGATTGCAGGCACCGTCACGATCGATCCCGCCCTGGCCTCCCAGGTGGCCCCCACGGATGTCCTCTTCGTGATCGTCCGACGGCCGAGCGGCCCTCCCCGTCCCCTCGCGGCGCTTCGGATCGAACACCCCAAGTTCCCCCAGCCGTTCGAGGTCACGAACGCCGACGTGATGCTCCAGGGCTCCGAGCTCAAGGGCATGGTGGCGGTCATCGCGCGCCTGGACAAGGACGGCAACGCCGGTCCCGCGCGGCCCGGTGATATTGAAGGGGAGTTTGCAAAAAATCCCACCATGGCGGGCGCCAAGGACGTCGCGATCGTTCTCAATCGGATCAGGTAGGCAATAAAAAAGGGAGGCCGCCGACGGCGACCTCCCCTTCCCTGAAACTCTCCCGGTTACGGCTCCGGGATGTCGGACTCCAGTTCCATGTTCCAGTAGAGGTAGTCCCGCCAGCTTTCCGGCGTGTTCCGGATGCCGATCGTGATCGTGACCACCGGATGCCACCTCGGCTTGACCGGCTTCCTGAGCAAGTGCATGGACGCCTCGTCCGGCGTCCGCCCGCTCTTTCGGTTATTGCAGGCCCAGCAGGCCGTCACGATGTTCTCCCAGGTCTTCGTGCCGCCCTTGGCGATCGGCACCACATGGTCGAACGTGAGGTCCTCCGTCTTGAACTTCCGCCGGCAGTACTGGCACTTGAACCCGTCGCGGGTAAAGATGTTGATCCGGGAAAACTTGACCGAGCGGTGGGCCTCGCGGATCTTGACCATCTTCAGCAGCCGCATGACCGCCGGCAGCTTGACGGAAATCGACACGCCGTGGATTTCGCGGTCATAGACTTCGAGCACTTCGACCTTCCCCTGCCACAGCAGGGTAATGGCCTTCTGCCAGTTCAGGACCCGGAGCGGTTCGTATGTGGCGTTCAGCAGCAGGGTGAGCTCCATAGACCCCCTTTCGGCAAAACGAAATCCGATCAATCACGCCCCGTTTCGGCAGGGGGCGTCGCCTGACAATGCAGGTTCGTATAGCATAGGCCGATGCGAAAATCCAGTCCAGCCCCCGCCGGGCATAAGGATTCCAGGCCCTGTCTTGCAGTCCCGGCGGGCGCAGATTACAATCCGGGCCATGGGATCATTTGTCCACGTCGCCGATCTCTCGGATATCCCTCCGGGGACCGCGAAAGTCGTCGCGGTGCAGAACGTCGAGGTGGCGCTCTTCAACCTGGAGGGGGCGATCTATGCCATCGACAACATATGCCAGCACGCCGGCGGCCCCCTGGGTGAGGGCAAGATCAAGGGCGACGTCGTCATCTGCCCCTGGCACGGCTACCGCTACCACATCAAAACAGGCCAGTACGTCAAAAACCCCGACATGAGCGTGGCCTGCTATCAGGTGAAGGTCGAAGACGGCAAAATCTCGGTCTCCGTCGCGCCATGATGCGCCGGCTGGTCGCGCTGATCGTGCTGTCGGGGCTGCTGGGCGCCGGCCCGGCACCAACCGGGGCTGAACAAAAGGCGGTCCTTCCGGCGAACGCCCCGCTCGGCAAAGAGTTTCCAGACCTCGGCAACATCCACATCAAACGACTGGGCGATCCCCACGCGCCTTATAACAGCGATCCCCCCACATCGGGCCCGCACATGCCCGGGATCGCCCCGTGGGGAGCCTATGACAAACCCATTCCCAAGGAATACCAGGTGCACAACCTGGAAGACGGCGGCGTGGTCATCCAATACAACTGCCCCAAGGACTGCCCCGACCTGGTGAAAAAACTGGAGGGCGTCTTCTTCAAATACAAAGCCCGCGCCGACAAGGAGAAGAAATACATGCACCTGATCCTGGCGCCCTATCCCGACATGGACGCGCGGATCGCCCTCACGGCCTGGACGCGGCTCGACAAGTTCAACGATTTCGATGAGGCGCGGATCGACCGCTTCATCGAGGCGTACATCGGCATTGACCACCACAGCAAGAAGTAACGTTACGGTGGGAGGGGGCTACGGCATGACTTCCACCGCCGGCCGCGACAGCGGCACCACGGCGGGAGGCGACAGCCGGACCCTCCAGAGATATTCCCACTCGATCCACCGATGCTTCTGATCGCCCGGCAAGCGCACCACCAGCCGCACGTGATAGCTGTCCCGCTCGCCGGCCGGCGCATCCGGCCGCACCGACCAGTCGCTGATGGAGGGCACCCGGTCCGCCGTCCGGTTGGCCTTCATGACGTCGTCGATGGCCTGGCGGATCGAGGGGGCCGAGCGCGCCGGATGCGTCTGCACCAATGCCAGGGCCTGCGCGGCCCGCGGATCGCCCATCGGGTCCAGGGGCTTCCAGAGAATGTAGCCGGCGACGCCGCCGACCAGCAGGACCACGGCGCCCCATTCAAGCCAGACGAGAAACGGGGAACGAGGGCGCGGTTCCGGGTTCATGACCGGTCCGCCGACTTGACAAGCCGAAACGCCATTCTGTACAAGTACCACGCGTGAAATACTTTATCTACAGCGAGACCCTTCATCCCACTCAACTCAAAGAGCGGGCCCCCGAAGCCACCTTTCTGCACCGGGCGTACGTGCCGGACCACACCCTGACCTTTCCCCGCTGGTCGTCCCAGTGGCGCTGCGGGATGGCCAGCCTCACCCCGTCCGTCGGCGACCGGGTCTGGGGGGCCGTGTTCGACATCACGCAGGAGGACCTCAAAATCCTCGATCAATACGGGGACGAGGTGCCGGCCGGCGCCTTCCGCCACTCCACCATCAACGTCTATCCGGAGCATGACGAAGGCCAGACCCCCGAGAAGGAAATGGTCACCACGCACACCGCCAAGCCCGCCGGCAAGTTCAAGCCGCAGGACCATTATCTTGACTTCGTGCTGGCCGGCATCAAACACTGGAAACTCCCCCCTGAGTGCGTGGACTGGTGGGAAGACCAGCGCCCGCGACGATAGGAGAGACCCCATGCCCATCTATGAATACCAATGCGCGGGCTGCTCCAACCAGTTCGCCCTCATGCAGTCCATCCATACCAAACCCGGCGAGACCGCCTGCCCGCAATGCGGGACGACCCGCGTCGAGCGCCTGATCTCACGGTTCGCGGCCAAGACCTACGGCTCGGGAGACGCCGATCCGTCCGGCGGCAGCAGTTGCAGCCCCGGAGGCGGTTGCGGCCACTAATTCAACCCGGCCAGCCCACACCACCCAAAGGAGTCACCATGCCCAAGCCCAAGTATCATATCCTCGTGTGCAAGAATACCCGCCCGCCGGGACACCCCAAAGGATCCTGCGGCGAGCGCGGCGCCATGGGGATTCTCAACCAGTTCAATTTCGGCGTCATGGAGCGCAGCCTGATGGGCAAGGTCATCGTGACCCCGACGGACTGCCTGGGTCCCTGCCAGATGGGCCCCACCGTCGTCGTCTACCCAGACGGCGTCTGGTACAAGAGCGTGACCGAAGCCGACGTGCCGGTCATACTCGACGAGCACATCGGCAAGGGCAAGCCCGTGGACCGGCTCAGGATGCCGGATGAGGTGTGGGGGTAAGCGTTCGCCATGCCCGCCGAGCCACAGCGCAAGCCGTCTCACAAGGAGCACAAGGCGGCCGCGCCGCGATCCGTTTCCTGCATGGTCATCACCTGCAGCGACACGCGCACACCTGAAACCGACGCGAGCGGCGCGCTGATCATGAGCTCCTTGAAGGGACGCGGCCACCAGGTCGTCTCCTACCACCTCGTGAAAGACGACCCCTCGGTCATCCGGAAACTGATCAAGCAGGGCGCCAAGGATCGGCACGTGCAGGCGATCATCGTGAACGGCGGGACGGGCATTTCCCGGCGGGACTCCACGTTCGAGGCGATCGACGGCCTGCTGGAAAAGCGGCTGGACGGCTTCGGCGAGATCTTCCGCTACCTCAGCTATCAGGACATCGGCTCCGCGGCGATCATGAGCCGCGCCACGGCCGGCCTCTACAAGGGCACGATCATCATCTCCATCCCGGGGTCGGAAAAGGCCGCCCTGCTCGCCATGGACAAACTCATCCTGGACGAACTCGGCCACATGGCCCGCGAGATGACGAAGTAGCCCTTCAGGGCGTCAGGACGATCTTCCCGAACAGTTTGCGGTCCAGCATGCGCTCGTGAGCCGCCCGGGCTTCCTTCATGGGGACGACCGAATCAATCACCGCCTGTATCCGTCCCTCGTCCATCCATTTGGCGGCCGCCAGCAACTCGTCCCTGGTGCCCATGATGGAGCCGATCACGGTCGTCTGGCGCATATAGAGGAAGCGCAGGTCCACCCGGACTTCCGGTCCGGACGTCGCGCCGCAGGTAATCAGGCGCCCGCCCTTGGCCAGCGACTTGAGACTCTGTTCCCAGGTCGCCGGGCCGATGTGCTCGATCACCACGTCCACCCCGCGGCCGCCGGTCGCGCGCATCACGCGCTCGGCGATGTCGTCCCGCGCGTGATTGATCACCACCTCGGCGCCCAGCGCCCTGGCCTTCTCGATCTTGTCCTCCGAGCCCACGGTCGTGAGGACCCGGGCGCCCGCGGCGCGGGCCATCTGGACCGCCATGCTGCCGACGCCGCCCGCCGCCCCGAGAACCAGCACGTCTTCCGCCGGCTGAAGCTTGGCGAGACCAAACAGCATGTGCCAGACGGTGACCGCCGTCAGGGGAAACGCGGCGGCCTGCTCGAACGTCAGCGCGCCGGGGATCGGGAGCACGTTGATCGCAGGCACCTTCACATACTCGGCCATCCCCCCGTCGACCTGCGCGCCCAGCATCCGGTAGGACAGGCAGAGATTGTCCCGCCCGCTCAGGCAGAACGTGCAGCGCCAGCAGGACAGCCCCGGCGCGACAAAGATCCGGTCGCCCGGTTTGAGTCCGGAACCGTCACCCTCAACCCGCTCCACGACACCCGCCACGTCGCACCCGCCGATGTGCGGCAACGGCACCTGGAAAGCCGGGACGCCCTGGCGGATCCAGATGTCGAGGTGATTGAGCGCGCAGGCCTTGACCCGGACCAGGACCTCGCCGGGTCCCGGCGTCGGAACCGGGGCGTCTTCGTACCGCAAAACCTCGGGCCCGCCGTGCTGGTGAAAGCGTGCCGCCTTCATCGCTAGAACGTCACCACGCCCTCGATCACCAGGACCGCCTGCCCGCCCACGTTGACATATTGGATCTCGTCGTCGTCCGAATGGACGTGCACGGTCAGCCTGGACGGCCGGTCCACCTCATAGCCCTGCTCGCAGATGATCTCGGTCGTCGGGCCGACGTCCACCACGCCGTGCTTGACGAGGTAGGCGCCGAGGGCGCCGCTGGCGGACCCCGTGGCAGGGTCTTCGACGACTCCGACCGGCGAGGCGAACATCCGCGTGTGGACCGTGGACCGCTCCTCGACGGTGACCGTCGTGAACAGCATCAGGCCCTGCGCCTTGTGCTGCTCGCAGACGCTGTTGAGCAGCCCGATATTGGGACTCGCCTTGGAGACCGCCGTCAGGGTGCGGACCGGCACGATCATGACCGGAAATCCCGTCGACACCACTTCCACAGGGAGCCCGGTCCCCGTGATCTGCGTCTTGGGCACCGACACCGCCTTGGCCACTTCAAAGAGGTCGCGGAGCGGCTCCACCATCCCGAGAAACTCCGGTTTCGGCTGACCCATCATGATGTGGCGGACCAGCCCGTCCCGGACCGTGAGGTCCAGGGGAAACACCCCGACGCTGGTTTCCTGGTGCACGCGCGTGACCGGCTCCTGCAGACGCAGGACGCCCAGATGGGCCAGCACGTAAAAGGCGCCGAGGACGGGATGGCCGGCGAAGGGAATCTCCCGGGTGGGCGTGAAGAACCGGAGACGGTACTCCGCGGAAGGATCGGTGGGGGCCAGCACAAAGACGGTCTCGGAGAGATTCATCTCCCGGGCGATCTTCTGCATTTCCCAGACGTCCAGGCCGTCCGCTTCGGGGATCACCGCCACGGGGTTGCCCCCGAAAACGGTATCGGTGAAGACATCGGCCTGATAGAACCTGACGGTTCGCCGATCGGTCATCCGCCACCCCCGGGTTGGCTACTCTATGTGATACCCCCATGATTGTCAACGCGAGCCGCGGGTATGCTAGAATGCGTCCTCATCATGACGACACCCCTGCCCAAAGACGTGACGTTCGCCCAGATCACCCGTATCCTGGAGCTCACGGATGAGCTTGAGCTCGACCGCGAATGGATCGAAATTCCTTTGGCGGCCGCCAGCCCCGGCACCGTCCGCAAGCTGCCCAACGGGAAGATCGAGATCGTCGTGGACGCCGACGTTCCGTTCGAGGACTGGCTCACCGCCGCCCGGCCGCGGATTCAACAGGTCTCCGGATCCTAGGCC
The DNA here is from genome assembly GCA_004298335.1 of Nitrospirota bacterium. Taxonomy (GTDB): domain Bacteria; phylum Nitrospirota; class Nitrospiria; order Nitrospirales; family NS-4; genus SCTG01. The sequence continues at coordinate 45,097 of SCTG01000102.1, read as the reverse complement.
CATGGAAGACCGCACGTACGAGCCGGGGCCCGAGCAGGCCGTGACGGAAGCCGCACCCGCCGAGTTTCCCGCATGCGAACCGGTCCCGCAGGCCGACACGGCCTGCGCGCCGGAGAAGGCGGCGCCGGCCCCCGAAATCGAGCAGATCCTCGCCAAGGCGGTCCGGCACATCAGAGCCAAGCGCGGGGGCGATCTGGCCGCCATCATCCTGGTGGGCTCGGCCGCCCGGGAGGCGCTGATGCCCCACAGCGACGTGGATTTGCTGGTTCTGGTCCTGGGAAAAGACAACAGTCACGAACTGGTCCGGGTGCTGACCCGGAACATCGACATCCGCTACCTCGGCGTGGCCGTTGCCGAGGAGCAGGTGCAGACCTCGCCGCGCCTGCCCATCATTCTGCGCAAGGCGCGGGTCCTGTTCGAACTGGAGGCGGCCGGCTCCCAGCTCCTGCAGAAAGCCCACGCCCGTTTTCGGCATGGGCCGCCCCCGCTGACGATCCATGAAAAAATCCGGCTCCGGACGGACGTCCTTCACTGGCTGGGCAAAGCGGAAGACCGGCAGGCCGATCCGGCCGTTGCCCGGCATCTGATCTCTATTTTCCTGGACGAGAGCATCACCGCGTTTTACCAGCTCCGGGGATTCTGGCCCGCCTCCCCCACCGAACACCTCCGCTTCATCGTCCAACGCGACGGCGCGCTCGGCGACCTGCTGAGACAGGCCCTGTCGGCGGCCGATCTGGCGGACCAGTTGGCGACGGCGCGTCGCATCGCCGACCACCTCTTCAAGGACATTCCCTCGCCGGCTAGAATCGATTAGCGAACACCTGCTCATACAGCAGCCGCGCCAGCAATTCGTAACCGGCGGTAGTCAGATGCAGGCCGTCGTTGGAGTACGGCTCCGCCAGACGCGGCGTGCCGGATTCCGCCGTCGCGGTAAAGAGATCCACGCAGGGCAGCCCCTTGTCGGAGCAGTAATCGGCGATCAGCCCGTTCAACTCGCGCCGCGGCGGAATATGGTCGTCGAAGCCACGGACCGAGGGGACGGTCACCGCGACCGGACGAGCGCCTCCGGCGTCGGCCTGCTCGTACAGCGCCGTCAGATGGCGCAGGATCTCCGAGGGCCTGCGCGCCCACCCCAGATCGTTCGTCCCGCCGAGGATCACCGCCCACGCGGGCTGGCGGTCCAGCACATCGCGCGCAAAGCGGTGCACCATGTCGGCGGTCAACTCGCCGCAGATGCCGCTCACATGGACGCGCGCGCGTCCACGGAGACGATCTTCCAGATAGCGGCCGTAGGGAGTCTCGAGACCGTCTGGACAGTCCGGCGTGGGGGATTGGAAGCCCACCGTGAGGCTGTCGCCGAAGCAGACGATGAGGGGAAGCGACGGCGCAGGCACTGCGTTACGGGGCGGGCGCGGCGACCTCCGGTATATCAGCCCCTTCCTGCACAACGACCACGCCGGCGTAGTTCACGGTAATCAGCATCCAATACTTGTCATCCTCATCGAGCGTGCCGGCGTACCGGTCGATCAGCTCATGGCCGTAACGGAACTGGACAACGACTTCGGTGTCATCCCGCTTGCGGGTGGTGATGAGCTCGTAGGCCGTGCCCTTTTTGATCGTCCCGATCTTATGGGGCGTCGCCCAGACCACGACGGCGACATCCGTGAGATCCTGATCCGAGTTGTTTTGAACCTTGACCGTGGACTGATTATGCTTCCAGAACTGGTACTCGGGAGGAATCCGGTCGCGGTTCGACCATGCGAAGAGCACCAACAGCACGTACAGGAGCATTTCCGTCGTTTTCATCTGTCCCCCTCATTCCCGGTGCGCTCCGGACGTTTCCCGGCAGGCTCCAGTATACAGGGTTTCCTGTGAGGGTCAACCCATCCGCGCACGGAAACCTCCTTACGGTTCCCGGTACCGGCGCACGTGGGGATTGAACTCGCGCGCCTTGTTGATCAGCGCCTCGCCGGCCGCCTGCTGGCCCAGAAACTTCAGGCTGGCGCCCTTGAGCGCGTAGCCTTCCGCCCCGTCGGGGACCTGACGCAGATAGGCGTCGGCGTAGGCGATCGTCGCGGTGAAATCATGATCGAGGAACGCCACTTCGGCCTGCGCAAAGTCCACCCAACGCCGCAGGAGAATGCCGTCCACCCCTCCCACGCCGCGGTCCACGAGTTGCCGGACCTTGGCAAACCCCGTCCGGGCCAAGTCCCGGCGTCCGTTATAGTACAGATCCAGACGGGCCTGGAGATAATGGGCCCGGGGATTGTCGGGTTCCAGCACGAGGGCCCGCGCCACGAGCGCACGGGCCTTGTTGACATCGCCGTAAGCGAACGGCGGCAGGTAGGGCGCCGCCATGTAGTACTCGGCCTGCGAGAGCAGCGTACCGGCATGGTCGGGAGCCGTCGCCAGAACCTGTTCGTACCGGTCGAGAGCGGCACTCATCGCCCGCTGGCTCTTGATCGCGCCCTCCAGAATGTTCTCGCGGTAATACCAGACCAGGGCGGCCTTCAAGGCGTGGGCCCGCCCGCTCCAGTACAGGCAGTCCAGCTGATGCGAGACGCCGCCCGTCCGCGACTCGATCCTGCGGCAGGCTTCGAACTGCGGCAGCGACTTGGCCGCGTCATAGAGCATGAAATAGGCCAGGCCCAACAGATAGGGCGTGTCCCCGTCCAACGGCTGATCGGCCCACATGCCTTCAAGCAGGCGTCTCACCGCTTGCGGATCTTTCTGCTCAAAGAGCGCAGTCTGCGCAGCCGCCACCGCTTCCTGATGCGGCTTCGTGTGGTGCGCGGCGGCAGGCCCCGCCACCACCACAACCGCCAGCAGCGCCGCTCCGGCCAAGGCCCGCCGCCATCGGACGGCGGCCCGGCGCTCAGTACTTGTCATAGGTTTTGATCCGCCCGTCACCGCAATCGATTTCCATGACGACATCGTCCCGGACATTCACGACCGCCCGGATGGGCTTGTCGGCAAAGAGCGGACTCGTGAAGGACAGGATCAGGCGCGTCCGGGCCGGATTCGCCTGGGTGGCTTGCGGCGCGCCCAGGGACTTGATGAGATCGGGCCGCCGACCGCCCGGCTCGAGACCGCCGCACGCGTTCAGATTGGCCTGCCCGTGTTGATACGTGCGAACGCCCCAGGCTCCCGTTCCCGCGGCCACGACCACGATCCCGAGAATCAGCGCGCTTCGAAAACTGGGACCCATCGGCTCACGAGGCAGGGGGCACTCCCTCACGCCCCCTTCTCGATGGGATAGCCCGCTTCCCGCCAGGCGCGGATGCCGCCGTCCATCGAAGCGACGTTGGCGTACCCCATTTTCATCAAGTTCTCGGCCGCGAGCGCGGACCGGTAGCCTCCGCCGCAGTACAGCACGATCTCGGCGCGCTTGTCGGGAATCACCGTTTCGATGTCCCGCTCCAGGATGCCGCGCCCCAGATGCAGGGCCCCTTTGGCATGGTCCACCGCGAACTCATTGTCCTCGCGGACGTCGATAAAGTGGAACCGTTCGCCGCGGTCCAGTTTCATCTTCACGTCCCCGATCGTGCATTCCCTGATGCGCCGCCTGGCCTCCTCAACGAGCGTCACAAAGCCGGGATTGTGCTTCATGGAACCCCCTCGTCTCACACGCCTGGAGCGCCGTGATCTTCCGAGAATACCCTATCGCCGACCGGAAGGCAAAACGGGCACGAATGGGCTTGTCAATAAACAGGCACTTCGGGTAGACTGAGCCCGCTTTGGAGGAGAACCCTGATGGCTGAATCGCATACTCACAAGATCACCTTGACCCGCTACGGCATCGCCGAAGTGATGAAATGGTGCGTCAAGCTCAATCACAAGAACATTCCGGGCACCGACGCACCGGCGTTCAAACGCATGCAAGCCGAGCTGGACGCCATCCCCAAGGGGGCCGATTACTTCACCCTGGACAATTACTGGAAGGAACCGGTCTCCATCGAGTTCACGGACGAGGAGATCCACACCGTGGACCGCTGCCTCTATGACAACCCCAACGCGGAGAGCAACCAGAACCCGTCCATCCGTTACCGGTTCTGGGTCGAGTGCAACGCGAAGGACACGGCCGGCGCGAGCAAGGAGAAACACTAGTGTGGTTGCCCGGCCTGCTTGTCGCCGGACTGTTGTTCGCCCTTCCCGCCTTGGCCGCCGATCCCCCCATCCCCAAACCTCCTGAAGCCCTCGCCAAGGGGGAAGCTCTCTACAACACCAACTGCTCCGCCTGCCACGGCGCCGGCGCGCGGGGAACCGCAAAAGGCCCCCCGTTCCTCGACAAGGTCTACGAGCCGAACCACCACGCGGACATGGCGTTCTACCGCGCCCCCGAGATGGGCGTGCGCGCGCATCACTGGAAGTTCGGCGACATGCCCAAGATTCCCGGCGTCACCAAAGACGACCTCGTCCAGATCATCCCCTACATCCGGTGGCTGCAAAAACAGGCCGGCATCTTCTAGCGGCGCGTCGCCTCGGCCGCGGCGCTGAGGGCATTCCCCCTCAGACCGCGTTCACCCGCAAGGAATGGGCGATCATCCGGGCCCACTCCACGCCGCGCCAGGTCCAGGCCTTCCTCGACAAGCTCCCCTACAACTGGGAAAAATCCAAGGAAACGCTCCGCTCGTTCCGGGGCGCGATCGCAAAGAGAACCGCCCATTGCCTGGAAGCCGCCATCACGGCCGCCGTCATCCTGGAGCAGTACGGCCACACCCCGCTCCTGCTGAGCCTCGAGTCGACGGACAAGCTCGATCACGTCCTCTATCTTTTCAAGCAGAACGGGCGCTGGGGGGCCGTCGGGCGCTCGCGCGAGGCGGGGCTACAGGGACGGAAGCCTGTCTTCCGGTCGGTCCGCGAGCTGGTACTGACCTACGTGGAGCCCTACGTGGACTATACGGGCCGGCTCTGCGGCTACGGCGTGGGCAATCTGCGGGACTTGGGCGACTACGATTGGCGGTTCTCGCCGAAGAACGTCTGGAAGGTCGAGCGCTATCTCTTGAAGATGCCGCACAAGAAGTACCGGATGTCGAAGCGGACCCACGAGCGGGCGCTGCAACGATTTACGGCCTTCCGTGCCGCTGACCCGAAGGCGCCTGTCAACTACTACGACAGCCGCCCCTCATGGCTCGGCAACCCGGACGTCCCTTCCGGGCCCATCCCTAAAAAATTCCGCCACCTCAAGCCGGACCAGGCGAAAAAATGAGGCCGCCCGGTCTAGACATTACGATGAGCTGAGTGTACGGTTCGATACACGTTGCGCCTTAGCAAAGGGTTTTCCGGCATGAACGAATCCGCAGTCTCCGTCATCCAAGGTAGCGGAGGTGGACCGTGAGCGACTGGGGTTGGGTCTGGCGTTTTGGAATCGCGATTGTCGCGGTCCTGTGGCTGGGCGCGCACGTGGGCGACCTCCCCATGTTCAAAGAGATGAGCGTCGGCAGCGCGAACCTGCCAGTTTCAAGATTGACAAAGTTCGCGGGACATGTGGCGGCCATCCTGCTGTTTTGGATGTTCGGCCAGCGGGCGGCCGCCGAAATTCCTGATGATGGAAAGGGGCTTTCCTTCCTGCGCCGGACCATCCCGCCGGCGACCCTGCTGGTTGTGATTCTGGCCGGGCACAGGGTCATGCGGCCACTCACAGGACCATTCCTGGCCGTGATGGACACCGGTCTCTACAACTCGATCTTCCTGTTCGGAGCCATCGGTGCGGCCCTGTGGCTGGTTCTGACGGTGGCGCGCAATTCGGCGTTGCTGGCAAAGCCGGTAGAGAAAGCGATGCCCCGCCCGGACCCCGATCCGTTCGAACACGAAACTCCCCCCAAGAGACAGATCCGCGAAGAGCCGGAGCGCACCATGCCGCTGCCGACGCCGCCACGCGCCCAGTCGCAGCCGCGCGATCGCCAGGAGGACCGCCAGGAGAAGACTGTTCGAGTCGCCCCCGCCGGCCCGAGACGTACGCTGGGACGGTATGCGGTCCTCAACGAGCTGGGCCGCGGGGCGATGGGCGTGGTCTATCTGGGCAAGGATCCCACCATCCAGCGATTCGTCGCGCTCAAAACCGTCCCTTTTGATGTGGATGAGCCGGGCGAGCTGGCGGAAATCAAGCGCCGGTTTTTCAGGGAAGCCGAATCGACGGGGCGCTTATCCCATCCGAACATCGTGACGATTTACGACGCCGGGGAAGAGGGCGACCTCGGCTACATCGCCATGGAAGTGCTGGAGGGGATTACGCTGAAGGATTGGTGCCGCAAGGAGACTTTGCAGCCGGTCAAGCGCGTGCTGAAGCTCGTGGCCACCGTCGCCGAGGCGCTCGACCATGCGCACAGCCAGGGGGTTGTGCACCGGGACATCAAGCCGGCGAACATCATGATCGCGAAGGGCGGCGCCGTCAAGCTCACGGACTTCGGCATTGCCCGCATCACCACGTCCACCAAGACCCAAACCAACGTGATCCTCGGGACGCCGAGCTACATGTCGCCGGAGCAGGTTGCCGGAGAGAAAGTGGACGGGCGCTCGGACCTGTTCTCCCTGGGGGTGGTCCTCTACGAGCTGCTGACGGGCGAGCGCCCCTTCCAGGGGGAGAGCATTGCGTCCTTGCTCTTCCAGATCGCCAACAAGCCGCACCGGTCGCCGGTCCAGCTTCGGACGGATCTGCCGCCGTGCTGCGCCGCCATCATCGACAGGGCGCTGTGCAAAGAAGTGGCCCAGCGTTACCAGAGCGGGCTCGAATTGTCACTGGACCTGGGCGTCTGCGTCCAGGCTCTCCCGGACTGACGCAACGAGTGCGTCCCGGGTCCGCTACACCGCTTCCAGCGCTTTCGTGAGCGTCTGCACCACCTTGACCCGCGCGTAGAACTTGTCGTTGGCCTCCACGATGGTCCAGGGCGCCCAGGCCGTGCTGGTCTTCTCGATCATCTCCTCCACCGCGCCCCGGTAATCATCCCACTTGGCCCGGTTGCGCCAGTCCTCGTCCGTGAGCTTATAGGACCGGAAGGGATCGAGCTCCCGCCCCTTGAACCGCCGCAGCTGCTCGTCCTGGTCGATGTGCAGCCAGAACTTCACCACCACCGTTCCGAAGTTCGATAACTGCCATTCAAACTCGTTGATCTCGCGGAAGGCCCGCTTCCACTCCTGCTCGGTGCAAAACCCTTCCACCCGCTCCACCATCACCCGCCCGTAATGCGACCGGTCGAAGATGGCGACTTGCCCCAACGGAGGAAGGGCCTTCCAGAACCGCCAGAGGTAATGATGGCGCCCCTCCTCCCCGCTGGGCGCCGCGAACGTATTCACGTTGAAGCCGCGGGGGTCCAGCGTCTCGGTCACGCGCTTGATGCTGCCGCCCTTGCCGGCCGCGTCCCAGCCTTCGAAGACGGCCACCGCCATCCGCTTCTCGTTGAAGAGCCGCATGGACTGATCGCGGAGACGCACCTGCCACTTCTTGATCTCTTCCCAGTAGCGCTTTTCAGGCAACTTTTTGCTGAGATCCACCTTTTCGAACATGTCCCTTCTCCTTTCCCGCCGGCTTGGCCGACGGCGCCGCCTTCTTGGCTTCCCGCGCCACTTTGCTCCGTCCGATTTCCGTGCCGTGGACCTTCCGCCAGGCGATCGCCGTTTCCATCGCCTTCACCAGAGTGGCAAAGACCTTGAGCTCGGCGAACCGCTTGTCCGTCGCCTCGACAATCGTCCAGGGCGCGTACGGCGCGTCCGTCTTGGCGACCATTTCTTCGATCGCCTTCACATATTTGTCGTAGTCCTTGTGGTGCTTCCAGTCCCATTTGGTGACGCGCCATCGTTCGAACTTGTCCTTGGCCAGTTTCTTGAGCCGACGCCGCTGTTCCTTCTTGGAGATGTGGAGAAAGAACTTGACGATCACCGCGCCGTCATCGGCCGCTTGCCGCTCGAACTGGCTGATCTCCTCGAACGCTCTCCGCCAGACTTTCTTGGGAACCATCTTGGCCACCCGCTCGATCATCACACGGCCATACCAGGACCGGTCGAACAGCGCGATCTCGCCGTCCTGCGGAAGCCGCACCCAGTAGCGCCAGAGGAACGGTTTGGCCTCTTCCTCGGTCGTCGGCGGACGCGCCGGATGGACTTTGAATCCCCGGGGGTCGATCCGCTCGAGCAGGCGCGCGATGACCCCCCCCTTGCCGGACGCGTCCCAGCCTTCGAACACGATGACGATGGGGATCTCCGCATTCTTGCACTGATACTGCAAGAGCCGGAGCTTCTCGCGCAGCGGAGGGGCCTTTTTCTTGTAGGCTTCCTTGGTCAACGACAGGGTCAGATCGACGGTTTCAAGCATACTGCCTCCTTCAGAGAGCGCCTCCGGCCGCCTCGTCCACGAGCCAGGCCAGACGTTCCGGCCCCGGCCGCACATGCTTGGCCGGGTATTGATCGGGCGACGCGGTCCCCTTCAGCACTTCCCGGAGCGCTTGGGCTTTGTCCGCGCCTGTCGCCATGAACAGCACGAGCCGGGCGGCGTTCAGCACCGGCACCGTCAGCGTGAGCCGGCGCGGCGGCGGCTTGGGCGCGTCCGTCACCGGCACCACCAGACGCCGGCACTCGGCGAGCGCGGGACTGCCCGGAAAGAGCGACGCCGTGTGCCCGTCCGGCCCCATGCCGAGCAAAATCATGTCGAAGTGCGGCACGCGCTCGCCCTCGAACGCGGTGTGCAGCTCGCGCTCATAGTCCGCGGCCGCAGCCTCCAGGTCGGGCATGTCCGCCTTCATCCGATAAACGTTTTCGCCGGAAATGTCCAGAGGGCGGAACAGCGCGCCATGGGCCATCCGGTAATTACTGTCCGGATGATCGGGCGGCACCGCGCGCTCATCCCCGAAAAAAAACGAGACCTGCTCCCACGCGACCCGATGCCGGCACTCCGCGGACGCCAGCCGCTCGTAGAAGGCCTGGGGCGTCTCGCCGCCGGCCAACGCCACGCGGAACGGCCGCCGGCTCCCGCCAGGCTGCGGCGCCAGGTTGACGAACACCTCTGCCGCCGCGTGCGCCACGGCACCCTTGTTCGTGAAGACTTGCACCGCGTAGTCCGCCACGTTCATCCCAGCCGTTAGACGAGCAACAGCCCGGCCGCCCGCGCGTGCCGCCAGGATTGCGACCGCAACAGGGCGTCGAACCCGCGGGTCCCGCCAAACGGATACCCGGCCCGGACCTCCTTGAGCGAAGGATACCCTGCGGGCCTCCGGTCGCGCGCGGGCGTGGCCGTGCGGATCAACTCCACCAGCCAGTCCGCTTTCTCCGGCGCCATCCGCGCCTGCACGTCCTTGACGCGAGTGGGAAGGATCACCCGGCACCGGCTCTTCCCGGACGGCTCGACGACGGGCGTGCCGCCGACCCAGACAAAACGCCGCTCCGCCATGGGATCGTCGCCTGCTGGCTGTTCCGCAAGAACGCGGGCGACCCACGCACGTGGCACCTTCGGCTTCGGCACGGGCCGCGCAAACCAGCTCCGCACGTCTGCCGCGAGGCTCTCCCCCTCCATATAATGGTACAAGGCCTTTCGCAACCCCTCGCCGAGCGATTCGGGCGCCTCTCCCAGCGGATCATCATGGGTGAGATCGTTCTCCGCGAACCCGCCGAACGCGGGGCCGGTGATCCGGATGCCGTGCGCCGCCGGGTCCAGCCCGATCGGGCTGTGGGCCGTCGCCACGAACCGGTGCCAGAAGGCCGATTGGATCAGGTCCTGCACGAACAGTTGCCGCACGCGCTCCAGGCTGTCCACCGTCTCGGCGACCGTTTCTCCCGGCAACCCATACATGAGATAGGCGTGTACCATGATGCCAGCCCCACGGAAGGCCGCTGCAACGCGCGCAGTCCGGCCTACGGTGATGCCCTTCTTCATGGCCTCCAGAAGCCGGTCGGAAGCCGCTTCCAGCCCGGCGCTGACGGCGATGCAGCCGGAGGCTGCCAGGAGGCGGCAGAGGTCCGGCGTGAACGCCGATTCGAAGCGAATGTTTCCCCACCACGAGATCGTCACCCCGCGCTCCAGCAACGTCAGCGCCAGCTCCTTGAGACCGACCGGCGGCGCCGCCTCGTCCACGAAGTGGAACCCGCGCCGCCCCGTCTCGGCGATCAGAGCCTCGATGCGATCGGCCAGGATGCCGCTCGGCGCGGCTTCGTAGCGGCCGATGTAGTCCAAGCCCACGTCGCAGAAGGTGCATTGCTTCCAGTAGCAGCCGTGGGCGACGGTCAGCTTGTTCCAATGGCCGTCGGACCAGAGCCGGTGCATGGGGTTCAGCGTGTCCAGCACGGACAGGTACCGATCGAGCGGCAGCCCCGCATACGTCGGCGTGCCGAGATCCGCCATTCCGAACTCGGGGTCGCGGGCGCCGTCCCGCCACACAACCTTCCCTTGAGACCGCAGGAACGTCCGCCGCAGCTCAGCTTCGTCGCGCTTGCCCGCAAGATGTTCCAGGAGGCAGAGCAGCGGGCGCTCGCCGTCGTCCAACGTCACGTAGTCCACGTAGTCGAACAGACGCGGGTCGCTCAGCCGCCTGAGTTCCGTGTTGGCGTAGCCGCCGCCGAGCGCGACCCGCAGGGACGGATGCCGGGCCTTCAGCGCCTGGGCGATCCGGAACGCGCCGTACAGGTTGCCTGGAAACGGCACGGTCAGGCCGACGAGGGCCGGGTCGGCTTCGTCCACGTGCCGCCACAAGGCCTCCAGCATCAATTCATCCGTCAAGCCGGGCGGCTCGGCAAGCGCGCGCGCCATTGAATCGAAGGACGTGGCCGACGCCCCCACATGCTCCGCGTAGCGGTTGATGGCGAAATGCGGCGTCACGGTCTCGTGGACAAGATCGGCCACATCTTCCAGATAGAGCGTGGCCAGGTACCGGGCACGGTCCAGCGCGCCGAAACCGCCGGCGGCCTGCGTCCGGGCGGCGGCGAATCTCGGTCCCTGCGGAAGGAAGCCGCCCTGGCAGATACGCGGCGCCAGCGCCGGGTCTCTCCCCTGGAGAAATCCGATCACGGCGTCGATCGAGTCGACGTAGGCCCGCTGCAAGGCCAGCATCTGGCGTGCTTCCCCCGGCAGGTCTCCGGGCATCCGGCCGAGCCGGTCGAACACGCGCTCAAGCCCGTTCCGGCAGAAGAGCGCGAGGACCATCTCGATCCCGACGTCCGCCTGGAACGTCTCGTAGCCGCGCGGCTTCAAAAAACCCGCCAGATAGGCAGTCGAGGGATAGGGCGTGTTGAGCTGGGTGAGCGGAGGGATGAGCAGCAGGACGCGAGGGGGAATCATGACGCGGCTTTTTCTTCTGTAATACCAACGGCCGCGATCAATTTCTCCTGCTCCCTGGGTGTGAGCTCCCGCCACTGTCCGACCGGGAGATCCCCCAGGCGAATGTGCATGATGCGGACCCGCACCAGCCGCACCACGCGGTACCCGAGCGCCGAGCACATGCGGCGGATCTGCCGGTTGCGTCCCTCCGTCAGCATGATCCGGAACGTGGTGGCATCCCCCCTGGCGGTCCGGCAGGGCCGGGTCTTCTCGCCCCGCACGAGCACGCCCTGTTCCAGACAGCGCAAAAAAGTCGGCGAGTACGGCCGGTCCAACGTGACTCTGTACTCCCGCTCATGTCCGAACTCGGCCCGGAGGATGAGATTGACGATGTCGCCGTCATTGGTCAGCAGGATCAGGCCGGACGAGTCCTTGTCCAGGCGGCCGATGGGGAAAATGCGCTCGGGATAGCCCACTGCCTGGAGGATGTTGCCTTCCACGTGTGGCTCCGTCGTGCACGTGACCCCGACCGGCTTGTGATAGGCCAGATAGACGGGACGGGGCCGGCTCTTCACCACCAGCCCGTCCACGCTCACTACGTCCGCGCCTGCCACCTGGTCGCCCAGCACCGCCACGCGGCCGTTGATCCGAACGCGGCCGTCCTTGATCATGCGGTCGGCGGCGCGGCGGGAACAGTAGCCCTGCTCCGTGAAGTACTTGTTGACGCGAACCGCGCTCACGTCCGGTTCCCCAGCACGGCAGGCTCATCGTTCAGTTCGGTGTGGAGCGCGCGCAAAATCTCCGCCTCTTTTTGCACCTGCCCCATGAGATCGGGAGCGGCCTCCCCGATGAATTCCACCCAGCGATCCAGCTTGACGTAGAAGAAGTCATAGGGGGCGGCGACCGGACGGGGCCGCCCGAACCAGAACCGGAGAAAGTCCGCGGCGGTGATGCCCCGCTTCTCCAACGATGTCCAGACGGCAGGAAACAGCTCGGCGAGGTCCCCTCCCCAGCACACAAGCTCGTGCGGCAGGTAGCGGGTGAAATACCGGTGCAGGCCCTCCGGATCGAGACCTCCGCCCAGTGGGGCGATGGCGCTCTGCTCCAGGGACTCCCGCCCGGAAGCCACCCGCGCATAGGCCCCATAAAGTTCGGCCAACTCCCGATCGGCGCTCCCGGCAACACGTTCTCTCACCATTGTCATCGGCAAGCCGGCACGTTCCGGCGCGTTGAGCAACGCCTTCCGACAGGCAGGCTCTTCCAAGAGCCGTCTGAATTCTTCAACGATGGCCGGCACTGCTTTGGTATCCACCTCCAGCGCAATCCCCTTGAGAGCAGCCAGCGCCGGATGGCCCAGGACCTGCCTGAGGAGATCGAAGAGGACGGCCGGGACGGGCGCGTCGTGCCGGTCAATCCAGTGCGGAAGAGGGTCCGCCGGGTCCCCATCTTCGTGCAGCCCCAGGCCGGCGAGGTGAATCTGCACGACCCGGTCCAACGGAAACGTCGCCAGGAACTCCGCCGCAAAGGCCTCCAGGCTCCGGAAGCGCCGGCGCTCACGATACCGCCAGTGGGTCCAGAGGTGACCGATGTCGAGCACCAGTCCAAGTGACGCCCCTTCGGCAATCCGCGCAAAAAATTCCGAGACCGGCAGATTGCCGAACCCGAAGTAGGTCAGAGGGGGCAGTTCAAGCAGCAACAACGGAGCGGCGTCGGGCCTGCCTTTTCGGGCAAACCACTCGTCCAGGCCCTCCTGCGCCCACATCGCATTGGCAGCCACCGCCGTCGCCGCGGCATTCGTCAGTAATGGCGGCAGATACGTCCCGAAGGAGTAGCCGCCGAACTGCTTGCCGGCGCATTCATGGTTGGCCCATCCCGCGCCGATCGCCTCCGCATGGCGGGCGATCGTCTCGACAGCCTGCCGCCACGGCGTCGCAGAGCGCATGGCCGGATCGATCAGCCACAGACCTTCGGCGTGATAGGCCAGCGGCACGCCAGGCAATGCCGCCCGGACGCGCGCGAGGTCCCTCACCGGAGCCTTGAAGATTTCCAGATAGTCGGGTCGGATACCGGCCTGCTCCAGCGTCCGATGCAGCTCCAACAGATCGGGACTGAACACGTCCACGGACAGGCCGATCCCGTGAACCGGAATGCGCGCGGCCCGCGCCGCAAAGCCCTCGACAAGTGAGTCCATACGTTCCGCAGTGTATGCCGAACCGAACGGGATTTCAAACAGGCGGGGCTTAGGTAAAGAGCAGATCGCTGAACTCGGACATGAACCCGTAATAGAGGGGGGCGAAATGCTTGAGGCTCTCCGGGCTCGTCTCCTTCAGCTTCTTGAAAAAGGACACCTGCTGGCGGGGGTCCACCTGCTCGAGTAGCTTGGACAGGTTGGCCATCGAGTAGCTGCCGGCCGGAATGCTGAGCACGTAATGGACAAGCCGTTCGACGAACTGCTCGGCCACGTACGGGCTGGAGAGCAGCCCGTCGGGGATTTTGCCCGTCGCCAGCATCTCATGAAACGACACGGCTTGCGCCGCGAAGGGCACCGCCGCGGACTGGGAATCCGACACCGCCACCTCCACATTGCCGGGAGAGCGCGCTTGCCCGCTCACTCTACAAAAGGGTCAGCCCGGAGTCAAGGATTGCGTGGGGCGTCCCGCTAGAAAATCGGGATTCCGAGTGGCATTCCGTTCAACGCATTGTGTAGAATGCCGCAGCTTGTGCCGTTTCACTCATAGAGGGGGTTGCATGACATTCCGCATTCGCATCGTTCCGGGCGGGATCGCCGTCCTGCTCTTGATTGGCTGTTTGTTCGCCGCAGAGGCGCCGGCCGCAGAGGCGCCGGCCTACGCCGACAACGTCGTCATCATCATCGTGGACGGGCTTCGGCCCGACGCGCTGAAACAGGCCAAGGCGCCGGCGCTGGAGAGCCTCATCAAGCGGGGCTCCTCCACGATGAAGGCGCAGACCGTCACTCCCAGCCGGACCCTGCCCGCTTTCACGTCCATGCTGACGGGCCTGCCGGTCGAGACCCACGGGGTGGACTGGAACGAGTATGAGCCCCAGCGCGGCTACCTGAAGGCGCCGACCATCTTCGAAATCGCCACATTCAACGGCAGCAAGTGGGGCGCTGCGTTCATCCAGAAGGAGAAACTCCTGCACGTGACGAAGCAGGACCGGCGGCTGGCACTCCACGTGTGCAGCATCAACGAGCCCGGCTGCACCGCCAAAAAGATCGCCGCTGACGTCATCAACGCCTATAAAACCGCCACCGACTCCACCAAACCTTCCCTGTTTCTCATCCACTTTGCCGAGGCCGATGTCGCGGGGCATGCCGACGGCTGGATGAGCACGCCCTACCTCAGGACAGTCGAGGACATCGACCGGGCGATCGGTGCGCTCCTCAAGGGGTTCAAGGAGCTGGGGCTCTACGAACAGACCACCTTTCTCGTCTCGGCCGACCACGGGGGCCACGGCACCACCCATGGAACCACGATGCCTGAAGACATGACGATTCCCTGGATCGCGGCGGGGCCGGGCATCAAGGCGGGATACGAGATCAAACAGCCGGTGTCGCTGATGGACATGCCGGCGACCGTCATGCGCGCGTTCGGGATATCCGATTACTACGTGGAGTGGAAGAGCCGGTCAGTCGAGGAAATGTTCAAACCTGGCACGGCAGCGGTGCCGGCGGGAGCCGGCCGGCCTAGTCAATGATGTACTTCAGCGGGTCGAGGGCGGTCCCGCCGACCTCGATTTCATAATGCAGATGCGGGCCGGTTGACAGGCCCGTATTGCCCACCCAGCCGAGAATGTCTCCCCGCCTGACAGGCTGGCCCGTCTTCACCTTGAGCTTGTCCAAGTGCCCGTAGATCGTGCGCATGCCGTACCCGTGCAAGAGGCTGACGGTGTTGCCCAGGCCCGCTTCGCTGCCGGCGAAGGTGACCGTTCCGGCAGCAGGCGCGATCACCGGCGTGCGCATCGGCGCCGAGATATCCACGCCGCCATGCATGGTGTCATTGCCCGTGAACGGCGAAATCCTCCGCCCAAACCCCGAGGACACCCAACCGCGCACCGGCCAGATCGACGGCGTGGATGCCCATTGCGCCTTCCGTTCACCGATGATGCCCTTCAGTTCCTGCAGATAGTGTTCCTGGACGATGGCCTCATCCTTCAACCATGTGAGCTTCTGCTGCAATTGCGCTGAGATGCTCACGAGGCTCTCGCGTTCGCCCCCCATCCCGCCAGGCTGCGTGGCCACGCTGGACTCTTCCTTCCCGCCCAGGCCCAACGGTGACGGCGGCACCTTCGGCGGGTCCAGCCCCAGCATCATCCGGATCCGGATGTTCACTTCCCGCATGGTCGATAATTGCTTGCGGAGATCTTCCAGCGAGGACGACAGCGCGCTGGCCTGCTGGCGATGCTGGACCGCTTCGGACCGGAGGGCCTCCAATTCCCAGATCTCCCCGCTCCGGGTCACGTACTGAACCAGAAACAGCGCCTCAACGATAACGGCCAGCAACCCGGCGATCAGGAGGATTTTGACGGTCCGCCGCCTGATGCTGAACCGGCGGGGACGAGAGGTCGCACCCGGAAAAACAACGATATGAAATTCGTGGTCAGATTGGCTCATAAATCCAGAATCCGGGCCATTAAAAAGTAGGGTGTAACGAGTATCATACCGCTTCAGAAAATGTCAATAAGCCTCCGTGCATTTTCGAACAAAGTCGGCATTTTTATGAGAGATTTGCCTGTTTTGGCGTAGCGGAACGCCTTCAGGGCGTCGACTCGGACACCCAGCGGAGATAGTCGGCGGACCCCAGGACGACGGGCAGGGCGATGATCTCCGGCACGCTGTAACTGTGGAGCTGCTTGACGGCCGCCGCCAATTGCCCGAACCGGGCGCGGCGCGATTTGACCACCAGGAGCACCTCGTCCTCCTCGGACAGCTTCTGCTCCCAGATGAAGAGCGACCGCACGTGGGGCACGATATTGACGCAGGCGGCCAGCCGATCCTCAACCAGCCGCCGGGCGATCCGTCCGGCCTCCTCCCGCGAGGCCGCCGTAATCAGCACCACAATGGCGTCGCCGCCTTCAGTCGTTTTGATCGGGTCGTCCAACGCGCCCCCGTTTTACAAGTCCGCCGGTTGACAGCAAGAAGAACGACGCCTTACTATCATCTCCACAGGGAGGATTCGCGCCATGGGTTTCACCATCACGGTCCAGGAACTGAAACAGAAAATGGATCAGGGCGAGAAGGTCGTCCTCATCGACGTCCGGGAGCCCTGGGAATATAACATCGCCAAAATTGAAGGCGCCAAGCTCATTCCGCTGGGCACGCTGGGCACCGAATACAAGAACATCGATCCCAACGGCGAGATCGTCATCCATTGCAAGATGGGGATGCGGAGCATGGACGCCACCCAGTTTCTCCTCCAACAGGGGTTCAAGAACGTGAAAAACCTCACGGGGGGCATCATCGCCTGGTCCCAGCAGATCGACCCGTCGGTCCCCATCTACTGAGGGCTCAGGTCGTGCGCCCCAGCTGCCGGTAGTACTCGACGGTCCGCGCCAGCCCGTCTTTCAGCGAGGCCTTCGGCTCCCAGTCCAGCTCCCGGTGGATCCGGGATGAATCGAGCGCGATCCGCAACTGCTCGCCCTTTTTCGCCGGCCCGTGCACCTCGCGGACGGACGGGTTGATGAGCCCCGCCAGGAGACTGAACAGCTCGTTGATGGTCGTTTCCTGCCCCGTTCCCACGTTATAGATCCCGTGGGCCTCCTTGCCCAGGGCCGCGATGTTCGCCTCGACCACGTCGTCCACATAGACAAAGTCGCGGGTCTGCCGGCCGTTCCCGTTGATGATCGGCTGTTCGCCCTGCAGCATTTTCTGCGTGAAGATGGCCACTACGCCCGCCTCCCCGTAGGGATCCTGGCGCGGGCCGTACACGTTGGCGTACCGCAGGCTCACGTACTCGATCCCGTCGGCGTCGCGGAAATAGCGCAGGTACTCGTCCCCCACCGCCTTGCTGATGCCATAGGGCGACCCGGGCCGCGTGGGATGGGACTCCGAGACCGGCAGCTTTTCAGGCTCGCCGTACACGGCCCCGCCGGAGGACGCGAAAATGACCTTGCGCACCCCGTACTTGATGGCGTACCGCAGGACGTTCAGCGTGCCCAGGATGTTCGTGTCAGCGTCGAACATCGGGTCCTGCACGGAGCGCCGCACGTCCATCTGGGCCGCATGGTGGCACACGACGGCGGGACGCTCCCGGCGAAACACCCGCTCCAGCCACCAGCTCCGGATGTCGGTGCGGTAAAACTTGGCGGCGCGGTTGACGTTCCGGCGCTTGCCCGTCGCCAGGTTGTCGGCAACCACGACCCCGTACCCTTCCTGGACGAGCCGGTCCGTGATGTGCGACCCGATGAACCCTGCGCCCCCCGTCACCAGAATCTTCATGCCGGACGCAGCCTGATCAAGAATTCGATGTTCCCCTTCTGCCCGGCGATCGGCGATGTGATCTCCCCGCACCACTCCCAGCGCTGGGCTTCGACGGCGCCGCGGACTTTCTCCACGGTGTCCCGCCGGAGACGCTCGTCCCGCACGATGCCGCCCCGGCCCACCTTCCCCTTGCCGACCTCGAACTGCGGCTTGAGCAATGCCACCACTTGCCCGCCCGGAGCCAGGCACGGGCGGACGGCCGGAAGAATCATGGTGAGGGAAATGAACGACACGTCGACGACGGCCAACGCCACCGGCTCGGGAACATGCGACCGGTCCAGGTGCCGCGCGTTGCACCGTTCGATCACCACGACGCGGGAATCCTGCCGGAGGCGCCAGGCCAGTTGGCCGTAGCCGACATCCACGGCATAGACCCGCGCCGCGCCGCGCTGGAGCAGGCAGTCCGTAAAGCCTCCCGTCGAGGCCCCGACGTCCAGCGTGACCAGGCCGGCCGGATCGATCCCGAAGGCGTCCAACGCCGCCTGCAGCTTGAGGCCGCCCCGCCCGACGTAGGGGTGCGCAGGCCCGGCGATCTCGATCGGACTCTCCGGCGGCACGGTTTGGGACGCCCGGCTGACCACCTGCCCGGCGACGCTGACGGCGCCGGCAAGGATCAGTGCCTGCGCCCGTTCCCGGCTTTCCGCGAGTCCGCGGCGAACCATCACCAGGTCCAACCGCTCCGTCGCCTTGCCCCTGCGTGGGGTCGACTCCGCCAAGACGGAGTCTTTTCCCGAGTCAGTCTTCAACGTCGCCGTTGCCCGAACCGGCTTCACTCTTTCCCTCTAATTCGAACGGACGCGTCCGTCTCCGGCCGTCCTTGTCCTTGACGAGAATTTCCACCTTGCGCTCGGCGTCATCGAGCATCTTGAGGCACACCTTGGACAGCTTGATGCCTTCCTCGAAGATCCGCATGGAGTCATCCAGCGGCAGTTCGCCCCGCTCCAGTTCCGCCACGATCGCTTCCAGGCGAGCCAGCGCCTCTTCAAATTTCACCGTTGCCACGTGATCCTGCCTCCGTGTCCCGCATTATACGCCGCCTGCTTCACGAATCAATCCGGCAACAGTTTCTCGCCGACGCGCCGGATCTCGCACAGCAGTTCGCCCGAGGCCAGCCGCACGTGCACCGTTTCCCCGGGCGCCGCGTCCGACGCCGCGCGCAGGATCGTCAGGTCGGGCCACCGGCGGGTGATGCTGTACCCCCGCGCCAGAATTGCCAACGGACTCAGCGCCTGGACCGCGCCGACCGCCTCCTGCAGGGACCGCCGCCCCAGTTCGAGCGCCGTCCGCATCCGCTGATGGAGCCGCAACTGCAGGTGAGGCAGCGTGGCCAGGCCCCGCTGGATCCGCTGAACCGGGCTGCGCAGCATGACCTCCTGCCGCAGCGCCTCGACCGCCGCCCGCACGCCGCCGAGACGGTTTGCCTGGGCCAGGCGCAGGCGCATTTCGAGGTCGTCGCGGCGCTGCATGGCCCGCGCCACCAGCGCCGTCGGATCGAGAAGGCCGCGCCGCTCGGCTTCGACGCGCGCGCGGCGGTCCCGGAGGTCCGTGCGCATGGCCTGCGCAGTCCGTTCCCACAGGCTCTTCGCTCGGCCGAGCAGGTCCCGACGGTCACGCACCACCAGTTCCGCGGCCGCCGACGGCGTGGGCGCCCGTACGTCGGCCACAAAGTCGGCGATGGTATAGTCGATCTCATGCCCCACGGCCGAGACGACGGGAATGCGTGAGGCCGCGATGGCCCGGGCGACGATCTCTTCATTGAACGGCCAGAGATCCTCCAGCGACCCTCCGCCACGCCCGACGATCAGGACATCAAAGCCGCCGAGCTCGTTCAGCTCCTCAATCGCGCGGGCGATCTCGCCGGCCGCGTGCTCGCCCTGGACCGCCACGGGATTCAGCACGATCTCAATCCCGGGAAATCGTTTACGAGCGACCTGAATGATGTCACGGACGGCCGCGCCCGTCGGCGAGGTCACCACCCCGATCCGGTGGGGCAGGAACGGCAGCGGCCGCTTCCTTGCCTGCTCGAACAGGCCTTCGGCCGCCAGCCGTTCCTTGAGCTGCTCGAAGGCGAGCTGCAGCGCCCCCACGCCTTTCGGCTCGGCGTGCTCGACGATCACCTGGTAATCGCCCCGCGGCTCGTAGACCGTCACGCGGCCCCGGCAGATCAGCTGCATGCCGTCCTGCAGGGCAAATCGCAGGGCGCGTCCGGCGGATCGGAACAGCACCGCCCGGATCTGGCTGTTGGCGTCCTTCAGCGTGAAGTAGGCGTGGCCGGAGGTGGGCACACGCAGGTTGGAGACTTCCCCTTCCACCCAGACATCGGGAAACGCGGACTCGATGTGCAGGCGGAGAAGAGCGGTGAGGGCCGAAACGGTGTAGAGGGCTCGCGGAGGCGGTCCGCCGGGCATCTCGTCAGTCCTGAATACGGAGTCGTTCGATGGAGACGGCTTTCCCCACCGCCGTGTCCACGTCGAACAGCACGGCCGAAAACACGCAGGGCCCGGGGGCCACTTCGAAACGGCGCGGCATCTGGGTCAGAAACTTCTCGATGGCGATTTCCTTCGTGATGCCGATCACGGACTCGGTCGGGCCGACCATGCCGACCTCCGTGAGATACGCCGTCCCCTTGGGCAGAATCCGCTCATCGGCCGTCTGGACATGCGTGTGCGTGCCGAACACGCCGCTGACGTCCCCGTCCAGGTACCAGCCCATCGCCATCTTTTCGGAGGTTGCCTCCGCGTGCATGTCCACGATCACGGTCCGCACTTCGCGCCGGAGCGCCTCGACCTCGTGCCGCCCCACCCGGAACGGGCAGTCCAGCGTCGGCATGGCCACCCGCCCCATCAGCTGCAGCACGCCGACCTTTTCGCCCGACAGCGCCGTCGCCACCACGCTGCCGTTTCCGGGATCCCCCTTGGGGTAGTTGGCCGGCCGCAGCAGCCGGGGCTCTTTCTTGATGTACTCGATGATCTCCTTCTTGTCCCAGATGTGGTTGCCGCTGGTGATGACGTGCACGCCGGCCGCAAACAATTCCCGCGCAATGTCCGGCGTGATGCCGAATCCGCCGGCGGCGTTCTCGGCGTTGGCGATGACGAACTCCACGCCCCGTTCCCGGACAAGCTTCGGCACGTGCCGGGCCACGGTCTTCCGGCCCGGCTCGCCGATGATGTCGCCGATGAATAAAATCTTCATTGCGGCCTCTGCCCGTGCTTACTTCGCAACATCCACGTACCGGCTCTCGCGGATCACCGTGACCTTGATCTGGCCGGGATACGTGAGTTCCTGCTCGATCTTGCGGGCGAGGTCCCGCGACAGCACGGCGCACTCGGCGTCCGAGATCGCCTCCTGCTTCACGATCACCCGGATCTCCCGTCCGGCCTGGATCGCGTAGGCCTTCTCCACGCCCTTGTAATCCACGGCCAGCTTCTCCAGCTTCTCTAACCGCTTGATGTAGGCCTCGACGGTCTCGCGGCGGGCGCCCGGCCGGGCCGCCGACAGCGCTTCGCCCGCGGCCACCAGCACGGTTTCGGGACAGATGGGCTCCACCTGCTCGTGGTGCGCGGCGATGGCGTTGACGACGCGGGGCTCCTCGCCGTACTTTTTGGCGAAGTCTCCGCCGATGATGGCGTGCGGCCCCTCCTCCTCCTGGCTCAGCGCCTTGCCCATGTCGTGCATCAGGGCGCCGCGCCGCGCCAGCTTCACATCCAGTTCCAGCTCCGAGGCCATGATCCCGCAGATGTAGGCCGCCTCCCGCGCATGGTACAGGTTGTTCTGGCCGTAGCTCGTCCGGAACTTCAGTTTGCCCAACAGCTTCACGATCTCCATGTTGACGTTGGGAATCCCCAGTTCGAAGAGGATCTTCTCGGCCTCCTCGATCATCATCTTGTCCAGATCCTTCTTGACCTTTTCCACCACCTCTTCGATGCGGGTCGGATGGATCCGGCCGTCCGCCATCAGCCGCTCCAACGACACCTTGGCGATCTCCCGGCGCAACGGGTCGAACCCGGAGATGAGCACCGCTTCGGGTGTCTCGTCCACCACCAGATCAATCCCCGTGGCGGCCTCGAGCGCCCGGATGTTCCGGCCTTCCCGCCCGATGATCCGCCCCTTCATGCTGTCGTTGGGAATCGACACCACCGAGATGGTGGCTTCCGATACGTAATCCCGGGTGATCCGCTGGATGGACCGGGTGATGATATCCTTCGCCTCCCGGTCGGCAGTCTCCTTGGTTTCATCCTGGATCCGCTTGATCATCTTGGCGCCTTCGAACTTGGCCTCGCTCTCGACCTGCGCCAGCAGGGACGCCTTGGCCTCGTTGGCCGTCATGCCGGCCGCGTATTCGAGGGCCTTCGTCCGTTCCTGGTTCAGGCGCTCCACGTCGGCTGCCTTTTCCTCGATCTCCTTTTCACGGAGCGCGGTCGCCTTATCCTTCTTCTGGAGTTCGGATTCGCGCCGATCGCAGTTGGAGACTTTGCGGTCCAGCGCTTCCTCTTTCTGCAACAGCCGCTTCTCCAGGGCGAGAATCTCCGCCCGCTGGGCCTGCATCTCCTTTTCCAAATCGGCCCTGGCCTGGACGATCATGCCCTTGGCCTCGACCTGAGCCTCCCGGGCGCGCGTCGACGCCTCTTTCTCGGCCGTCTTGACGATCTGCGCCGCGCGCTCTTCAGCTTCACGAAGCCGCGACGCGACCACCTTGCCCTGAACGAGCCAGAGCAAGCCGATTCCGATGGCCGCACCCACCGCAACCGCAACGATAATGATGGCTAGTTCCGTAATGGTGTCCACCCCCCTTCGTGCCGAGAACAGCGGCTCCGTCCTTCAGGACGTCGCCGACAGGCCCGGCGCACACAGACCAGGAGCGGGAGATAGAATGCGTTGGCGGGAAAGCAGACGGACGGTTGATTACGACAGCGGGCCGACCGACCGACCAAAGGCGCAAAAAGATACGCCGCGAGACATTTCAGGAGGTGGCTTGAACTCTTGAGGGAACGCCATCAACAGCGATTCCCCCGCATCCACATCGAACCGCACACGCCACCCCGCGGGTTTTCCGGACCCTGATCATGCCCGCCACAGACCCCTGCCGGGACCTGCGACCGCTCAGGCTCGAACCCTCTTACCATCTTCGCGTATCCGAACTTCGCCGTTCAGTCTGTCGAAAGCCGCTTGCGCTCAGTACGTCAACCTCATCTGCCTTCATTCGGGGCCCCGCTCTCGCAGGGCGTCTCACCAACGGAATTCTCCACTTCCCCGTTCATTCGCAGTGTAACAAAACGCCTGCCGCCTTTCAAGACAAAAGACCCTACCGGGAACCTCCGAGCGTCTCCTCGATCGATTCGAGCAGCCCTTCAGCAAGCTTTTCCACGCTCTCCGCGTTCTCCTGCTGAAGCTTGCGCGCCTGATGAAGCTCGTGCGCGAGATTCAGGGCCGTCAGGACCGCCACCTTCGTCGGCGTGGCCGTCTTCATGCCCGCCGCCAGCGTCCGCATCTGTTCATCAACCTGGCGGGCCAGGTCGACCACGTAGGCCTGATCGGCCTCCCCCCGGACGGCGTACCGCTGGCCGTAGATCTCGACCTCAAACGTCTGGCTCACCGCGCACCTCCCTCGTCCTTGTCGCCGTCGCCTTCAATCAATGCGAGCTCACCGAGGATTTTCTTCAGGCGCCCGCGTATCCAGTCGCGCTCCTTCTCCCAGCGCCGGGCGTCGGCGGCCTGACGGGCCACCCTGGCATCGGCGTCCCGGAGACGGGTCTCCAGCGTCGCCGTCCGCCGCTTCAATTCGGCGGAGTGCTTGATGATCTCCTTGACCTTGGCTTCAAGGGCGTCGACTTTGTTTCCGCTCGCCATCAGCAGACCTTCTCAAACGGCGCCGCGCACTCCCGCCCGCTCACCCGCCGATACTCCCGGTGACTTCGAAGCACACGTTTAACATACAGCCTGGTCTCCGTATAGGGGATGGATTCGATGAACTCATCCGGTTCGACGCCTCCGAACTGCTGGACCCACTTCGCTACGGCTTCAGGGCCGGCATTATACGCCGCCACCATATAGATGGGATTGTGGTCGAACTTCTCGGCCAGGTATCCCAGGTACCAGCTTCCCAGCCGGATATTATAGCGGGGATCGAACAGGCGTTCCCGGCTGAACGATTCGCCGCCCAGCCGGCCCGCAACCATCTGGCCGGTCTGCGGCATCACCTGCATCAACCCGAGCGCGCCCGCCGGCGAGACCGCATCCGGATTGTACACGCTTTCTTCGCGGATAACCGCCGCAACGAGATAGGGATCGACGCCGTTGGTGGTCGCCGCCTGAATCGTCGGCAGCAAGCCCTGCGGATACGCCAGTTCCCAGAATGACGACGGCACGCCGCTGGCACCGCGTTCCAGCACGTCGGGGAACGTGAGCTGCACCAGTTTCAGGGCGCGATGGTATTCACCGAAGCCCTTCAGGAGGCCGGCCATCCAGAGAATTTCGCCGCGGTCACCGCCGATCTGTCCAATCAGAACCGCCGCTTCCTCGCCGGCTTCGCGCAGCAGGCCCACCATGCGCAATTCCACAGCGCGCTGATAGTGCGCGTCGCCCGCGACCGGCCTCTCCTTCGGGTCGAGCCCGGCGAACGAGACGCCGTCAGACGCGCCGTTCACGCCATTGGTAAGAGCGGCAACGGGCCGCGCGCGCGCGATCTGGCAGTAATAGGAGAGTGGCGCGTCTCCGCACAGCGCCCGGAACACCACCGCCGCTTTTTGCGTCTCCCCGGATTTTTCCAGGCTCCTGGCCTTCCAATAGAGCGCCGGGACGCTGAAGGGGCCGCCAGGCTGTACACGGATGGCCTGATCGAACGACCGGGCGGCTTCCTCGAAGCGGCCGTTTTTGTAGAACAGCCAGCCGGCACGGTAATACCCTTCAGGGGCCGGGCCTTCCCCGCTCTCTCCGACTTGCTGATAGGTCTGGACCGCCTTCTCGAGCCGTCCCCGGTCCGCATGCTGGGCGGCCAGCAGGAGGAGGAATTTCGCCCTGGATTCGCCCGAAAGGCGTCCGCCCTCGACCTCCCGCGCCAGGGCCAGGAACGGTTCATCCAAGCCCTGCCGGAGAAACACCCGGCCCAGCCAGACGACGGCATCCTGGACGGCGCTCTCAGAGCCCCCCTTGATCACCTGCTCGAAACTGGCCCGGGCCTCGTCATAGCGTTTGAGCCGGACGTGGGAAATTCCCAGGTTGAGCCTGGACCGGTCCCGGTTGAGAACCGGCGATGACTTCAGATGGTCTTCAAACGCCTTCACGGCGCGGGCATACTGCGCGGCATCGAACAGCGTCTTGGCCCGCAGCCACCGGTCTTCCGGCGTCAACTCCGGAATTGCGACGCCCTCGCCCTTCAAGCGCTCGAGCCGCATCGCCGCCTCATCCGCCTGGGGCGACGCCGCGTATTGAGTCCAGATCCTCCGATAAGTGACGGCGGCGTTCGCGTCATTTCCCTTGTATTGGCAATCGCCCTGCCGCAGGAGCACGGCTGGCGCGGACGCATGGCCGGCATATTCCGCCATGAACCGCACCTGTCGCTCGCGCGCCCGCCCGCAATCATCCACCAGGAACCAGGCCTCGACGGAACGGGCCAGGGCTTGCGGCCGCAGGAGGCTGTCAGGATGGCGCTCGACCAGGATGTCGTAAGCCGTGGCGGCTCCGTTGAAATCGGATGCCTTCAGATCGGCCTCGCCGCGGTAAAAGAGGGCATAGTCTCCCAAGACCGGCAGATGCTGCTGAGCCGCCAGCAGGTAGGAAACGGCCTGCCGGTCGCCCCGTTCCTGGAACTGCTTGCCCAGCGCCAGTTCGGCCCGGCCCACCCAGAGGGTGTTCGGATATTGCTCGATCAATCCTTGAAGCAGGCTGATCCCCTTCTCGTAATCCCGCCGGCTGAGCGCCTCGACGGCCTGGGCGAGACAAGCGGCCGGCTCCACACAGGACGTCACCGCCGGCTGGCCGGCCGCCGGGATAACCTGCTGCAGCAGCAAGCCGGCACCCGCCAGGACTCCGACGGCGATCATGCGCATGGAGATCCTGCGGCTCCGCTGGTGAGATATGAAGGAGGGCATGAGGTTTGGCTCGCAACCCGACTGCATCGTGTGGATTATATCATTTTCCATCGCTTGCCGCGAATCCAGGCGCTATGTTACGCTTTGCCGGTGATGTCCACCACCGACCTCATGACCCTGAGCGCTGGCGAAACGGCCGACCTCGTGCGGGACAAAGGCTGGCCCCGCTTTCACACCCACCAGATTCTTCGCTGGCTGTACCAGCATCGCGTGACGGACGTGGAGGCCATGACCGACCTGTCCAAGGCGGTCCGCATGCAGCTGTCCGCGGAGACGCGCATCAGCGCGCTTCCCCCCGTGGAAACCCTGACCTCGGAAGACGGCACACAGAAGTTCATCTTCCATCTGGAGGACGGCAAGGCCGTCGAAAGCGTGCTCATCCCCAACACCTCCTCCCGTGAGAATGATCGCCTGACTCTTTGCCTTTCAACACAGGTGGGCTGCACGCTGGATTGCGCCTTCTGCCTCACCGGCCGGATGGGGCTGCTGAGAAACCTCAAGGCCCATGAAATCGTCGGCCAGGTGCTGGCGGTGCAGAGGGGTTTGGCCCCCGGCCTTCGGTTGACGAATCTCGTGCTTATGGGCATGGGCGAGCCGCTGGCGAACGCCGACGCCGTGGAAGAAGCGGTCCGCCGCCTCACCAATCAGCCCTGGGGCGTCGGCCTCTCGCCGCGCCGGATCACGCTCTCCACCGCCGGCCTGACCTCGCGGCTGACGCGGGTGGCGAAGATGGGCGTCAACCTGGCCGTCTCGCTGAACGCCACGACCAACGAACAGCGGGACCGGCTCATGCCGGCGGTGAACAAGGCCTATCCCCTGCAGGCTCTCATGAAAGCCTGCCGCGCCTTTCCGTTGAAGCCCCACCGGCGGATGACCTTCGAGTACGTGCTCCTCAGGGACGAGAACGACAGTGCGCAAGACGCGGCTCGGCTCGTCAAGCTCATCCGCGGGATGCGCTGCAAGATCAATCTGATCCCGTTCAACGAATTTCCGGGCAGCCCCTTTCGCCGGCCGGCCGATGAGACTGTCCTGCGCTTTCAGGCCATTGTGACGAAAAACGGGGTCGACGCCTACATCCGCAAGAGCAAGGGCCGGGACATCCTCGGCGCCTGCGGCCAGCTCGGGACGCTGTCCGAGTCCCTGCCCTTGATCCCGGTCCCACAGCGTTGTTCAACCGCGTAAAGGAAGGCACCATGCTCACACGACTCCTCGCTCTCGCGATCATTGCTGCGTTCATCGTGGCCGTGCATGACGTTCGGCCGGCGGTGGCCGGCCGCCTGCCAGTGCAGGAATTCACTCTTGCCAACGGGCTGAAAGTCTTGCTCGTGGAGGAACCCAAGGCCCCCGTCGTCACGGTCCAGATCTGGTACAAGGTCGGCTCCCGCAACGAGGTCATGGGGCGGGCCGGACTCTCCCACATGCTCGAACACATGATGTTCAAGGGCACGCCCAAGTACGGCAAGGGGGAGTTCTCCAAGCTCATCAAGAAGAACGGCGGCAACGACAACGCGTTCACCAGCCAGGACTACACGGCCTACTTTGAAAACCTGGCCGCCGACAAGCTGGCGCTCGCGCTCGAATTGGAGGCGGACCGCCTGCAGGGGCTCCTGCTGGATGACAAGGAGTTCCAGCTCGAACGTGAAGTCGTCAAGGAAGAACGCCGCCTCCGCATCGAGGACGTCCCGCCGGCCTACCTGGTGGAGCAGATGTACGCCCAGGCCTTCATGACCCACCCCTATCACTGGCCCATCATCGGATGGTTCAACGACCTGGACGCGATGAACCGGCAGGACCTCAAGGCCTACTACGAAAAACATTACGCGCCGAACAACGCCACGCTCGTGATCGTCGGGGACGTGAAGGCCGAGACCGCCCTGCCCCTGATCAGAAAATACTTTGAAGGCCTTCCCATGGGGAGCCCTCCTCCGCCGCCGTCCGTCGTCGAGCCCGAACAGAAAGGCGAGCGCCGGATCATGGTGAAGCGGGAGGCCCAGCTGCCGTTCATCTATTTCGGGTACAAGGTGCCCAACTTCAAGAGCCCGGACGTGCGCGCCCTGGCGGTGCTGGAAACCATCCTCTCGGCGGGCAAGAGCGCGCGTCTCTTCGACGCCCTCGTGTACCGAAAGAAACTGGCGCTCCAGGTCGGCGCCGGCTATAACGAGCTGGCGGCGTCCCCCGAGCTCTTCACCTTCTACGCGGTCGTCAAACCGGACGTGAAGATCGCGGACGTGGAAAAAGCCGTGCTGGTTGAGATTGAGCGGCTCAAGAAGGAACCGCCCTCCGACATGGAACTGCAGAAGGCGAAAAACCAGGTGGAGGCGCGCTACCTGTTCGAGCAGGATTCCATCTTCCGGCAGGCCATGCTCCTGGGCACAGCCGAGACCGCGGGCGCCGGCTGGCAGTACATCGCCGACTACGTGGACAAGGTCCGCGCCGTCACGAAAGAGGACATCCAGCGGGTGGCGCGCACCTACCTCAACGAGGACACCCGCACCATCGGCATCCTCATTCCGGCGGCGCAGAAACCCCCGTCCGGGCAGGCGGCGGGAGGTGCCCAATGAGGCGACTTCTGACGGCGGCACTCCTGGCTCTCTGCATTGCGCCGGCATTCTCGCATGCCGCCGACATCAAGCCGATCCGCGTCGTCACGGACAACGGCATGACCCTGCTCATCCAGGACCAGCCCTCGCTTCCCATCGTCACGGTGAACGTGCTGATCAAAGCGGGCGCGGTGCTCGATCCGGACGCCAAGGCGGGTGTGGCCTACATGACGGCCGGCATGCTCGATGAAGGCACCAAGACAAGGAGCGCGACCCGGCTCGCGCAGGAGATCGAGTTCCTCGGGGCGGAATTCGCCGCCAAGGCGACGAACGACTTCACCACCGCCACCCTCCGGGTCCTGCAGAAAGACGCCGACCGCGGCTTCACCCTCCTGGCCGACATTCTCCGGAACCCCGCCTTCTCGGAAAAGGAGGTCGTCCGCCTGCGCAGCGAGCTCCAGGGCGAGCTCCAGGGGGAGAAGGACGATCCCGGCACCGTCGCCGGCAAGGCGTTCGACGAGATCGTCTTCAAAGGCCATCCCTACCAACGCCCCATCAACGGGGACGACAAGACCGTCGCCAAGGTCACCCGGCAGGACATCGTCGCCTTTCATGACAGGTTCTACCGCCCCAACCGCACGATCGTGGCCATCGTCGGGGACATCCGCGAGTCCGAAGCGCTGGCCTTGGTCAAGAAGCACTTCGGGAGCTGGGCGAAAAAAGAGACGGTGGTCCCGCCCGCCCCCGCTCCCGAGCCCCTGCACAAGTCCGTGCTCAAGCTGATCGACAAGGACCTCACGCAGGCGACCGTCGCCCTCGGCCACATCGGCATTGACCGGAAAAATCCGGATTTCTATGCCGTGTCGGTGATGAACTACATTCTCGGCGGCGGCGGATTCTCGTCCCGGCTCGTCAACCGGATTCGCGACGAGCAGGGCCTGGCGTACGACGTGGACAGCGCCTTCGAGGCCCACGTCATGCCGGGACGCTTTACCGTCACGTTGCAGACCCGCAACGCGGCGGCCAACCAGGCCATCGCCGCCGCGCTGGCGGAAATCAAGCGCATCCGCACCGAACCGGTCAGTGAGCAGGAACTGGCCGACGCGAAGGCGTACTTGATCGGCAGCTTTCCCTTGCGCCTGGACACCACCGGCAAGCTGGCCGGGCTCCTCGCCGTCGTGGAGCTGCACAGCCTGGGGCTGAGCTACTTCGACGACTATCCCAAGGCCATCGCGGCGGTCACGAAAGAAGACATTCTGCGCGCGGCGCAGACGTACATCAACCCCGACCTTTACGCGCTCGTGGTCGTCGCCAAGCAGTCCGAGGCCAAAATCGACGCGAGTGCCGTCCTCGGCGCCAAGTGACGCAACCCGTTCAGGAGGCCGGGTCGGCCTTCAGCAGCTCCCGCACTTTACTGACAAGGGTCTCGATCGGGAAGGGCTTTTGGAGAAAATTCGCCATGTCGGGAGCCCGCAACTTCTCGCGGACCACTTCGAGCGGGTACCCGGAGATGTACAGTACCTTCATGTGCGGATGCGACGATGCCAGCATATAGGCCAACTCGCGCCCATTGATCCCGGGCATCATGACATCCGCGATCATCAAGTGGATGAGCCCCTCATGCCGCCTGGCGATCAGAAGCGCCTCGCTATTAAAACAGGCCTCCAGTACGGTGTATCCGCTCTGCTCGAGCCGCTCACGGACCAGAACCCGGATCGGCTCATCGTCATCCACCAGCAGAATGGTCTCCGGACTCGACTGCGTCTTTCGCATGGCGCCACTCATAGGAGTCAATCTTACCCCCATGCGGGCTTCCGCGAAAGAGGCGACTTTAAACTGGTCTGAATCGTGCCTTGTGGCGCGTTGAGCGTGGGACTAGGGGAAACGGGAAGAACGGGGGGATCTATTACGCTACGCGGCGTGGGCTTTGTCGCGAGCGGCACGGCAGAGGCCGGCCGCCTTGAGGTTGGCCTCAGATGGCGGACAGTCGGGGGAATTCTCCGTTAAGGCCACGAGGGCCGCCTCGCACGCCTGCAGAAGTTCCGGAGCAGTCGCGATCAGCCGGCCGTTGGCGATGTCCATGTCATCCGCCCCGCAACAATCGGCCACCTGATGATTGTCGCGAAGCCCGACGATATGCGGCGGCTGTTGCGCGTCCTTCTCGTTGAGGTAGATCTCCATCTTCCAGGGGCCCGGCGTATACGGGGTTTTCATGGCCATTCTCCCAGGACCGGAAGCAGGCTAGGACGCAAACCGCGTCCGCTCAGGCTCCACCCGAGAGAGATCCCAAGCCAGCCCGACCATCGAGAGTCCGTAAATCAGCCATTTGGACGGATCGAAGTTGTACCAGCGAGGGCCGTTCCGGAAGTCCCGTTGGTGGGCATGGTGATAATTGTGGTACCCCTCGCCAAAGGTCAGGAGCGACACGATCCAACTGTCCCGGCTGGAATCCGCCGTCGTGTGGGGCTGCCGGCCCCAGAGATGGCAGATGGAATTGATGCAGAAGGTGGAATTGAGCACGAAAAAGGTGCGCCCCACGCCTGCCAGGAGAAAACAGCCGAGACCGCCGATCCAGCCGTTGTAGAGAAAGCCCACCACGAACGGCAGCGCCAGGCCCGAGAGCACGATGGGCACATAATACCGGTGCTGCCAGAGCACCACCGGGTCCTGCCGCAGGCGCGAGGTATATTTCTCATCATAGGAGAGGGGATCTCTGAAAAAGATCCATCCGACGTGACTGTACCAAAACCCCCGCTGCGCATTGTAGGGGTCCTCGTCCTGGTCGCACCGGGCATGGTGGCGAATATGCGCGGACGCCCACTTCAACGCTGAGTTTTCCAACGCCCACCCGCCGGCAATCAGCAAGCATCCCTTGACCCATATCGAGCAGTTGAAGCTCCGGTGCGCAATCAGGCGATGATAGCCGACCGTGATCCCCATGGCCGTGACGGTGTACAGGAGACCGAACATGGCCCAATCCACCCACGAGTAATCGTAAAAATAGGCGAAGACAGGCAGTCCCACCAGGGCGCCAAGAGTGACGACACTAAAGAGGAGCACGATCCAATAATTGCACTCCTGGGCGAGAGGCTTAACCTGGGCCGTGGTAGCGGTGGAAGTCATAGGCGAGATTCTCCGAGGTTGGGTGAAGCGGGCGCCCCTGTTGAGGCGCCCGCTTCCGCACGTCGTCTATCGACCGGTCTTAGAAGCGGTTCCGTCCACCGCCGCCGCCCCCGCCGAAGCCCCCGCCGCCGGTGCGCTTCTCCTGGGGTTTGGCCTCATTCACCGTGAGCGGCCGTCCGTCCATCTGCGTGCCGTTCAGCGCGCTGATGGCCTTCTTCGCCTCTTCCTCCGTGGACATCTCCACGAACCCGAAGCCCCGTGACTGGCCGGTGAACTTGTCCGTAATCACCTTGGCCGAGGACACGGTGCCCTGCTGGGCGAACAGCTCGTTGAGCTGCTGCTCGGTGACGGAATAGGGCAGACCGCCCACATACAACTTGGTACTCATGGTACCTCCTTCGATTGTGACATTGTCTTGAGAGTCAGGGAACAAGAAGGAATGATATCGAGGACGGTGCTATGGTACCAGGCAGCGCTCAGGACAGACGTTCCGTTCAGATTCCTACCAGCAAGGCAATATCGGTTCAGGGCCTGATGGGTTATCCGCCTTTTCGCCCGGCCCCGCGGCGACGAAGCGGTTGTGTAACGTTGTCAATGTACCACACTTACAGGAGGAACGCAAGTACAGGCCGACGGGCGGTTTACGACTTCCCGAAATCCTTGGCGACGGCGGCGAGGGACTCGTCGGCCAGGCGCTTGTGGTCCGCGTCCGTCAGGCTCCGCTCCAGGACCTTCCCGGCGACCTGCAGCGCCAGCTCGCCGGCGTAGCGGCGCACGTCATCGAGCGCCTTGCGACGCTCCTGCTCGATCTCGCGGGCGGCGGCGGCCTTGATCCGCTCCGCATCCGCCGAGAGTTGCCGCTCGTTCTCTTCCTTCATCTGCTGGGCCCGGACCTTGGCCTGCGCGATCATCTCCTCCGCTTCCTTGGCCGAGGCCTTCATCTTGGCCTCGTACTCGGCCATCCGCCGCTCGGCCTCCGCGCTCCGCCGCTCCGCCGATTCGATGCTCTCGCGGATCTTCCGTTCCCGCGCGTCGAGTGTTTCGAGGATCGGCGGGAAAGCGTACTTCGCCAGGATGAACAGCAGGACCGCGAACGAGACGATCTCCCAGAAGATCAGCGACGAGAAAAAGTGTGTGTCAAACTGTGGCATGGCCGCCTATTTCCCGCCCTTCCCCATGATGATGAACGCGATGACGAGCCCGTAAAGCGCGATCGCTTCCACGAGGGCGAACCCGATCCACATGTACTTGCCGACCCGTCCTTCGGCTTCCGGCTGGCGCGCGACCGCCTCAATCATCTTGCCGAAGACATAGCCGATTCCCACGCCGGCGCCGGCAAACCCGGCGGCCGCCAATCCCATCCCGATAAGCGCAGCCGATGCAGCATCCATTCAAATTCTCCTTTCTCTCCGCATGATCCGCAAACTACGTCGCTAGTGCGCGCCCTCGGAATGACCGTGCAGGTTGATGGCGTCTCCGAGGTACACGCAGGTCAGAATCGTGAAAATGTAGGCCTGAATGAAGGCGATGCCCACTTCCAGGCCGTTCATCGCGATGGTGAACGCGAACGGCACCCATCCGATGAACAGAGGCAGCGAAATGGCCATCCCGAACAGGACGGCCAGAATCGTATGCCCCGCCGTCATGTTGGCGAATAGCCGGACCGCGAGCGACACCGGCCTGGCCAGCTGGCTGATGAGCTCGATCGGCATCATCAGCGGCAGGAGGAGCACAGGCGTCCCCGGCGGAATCAGAATCCCAAGGAACTTGAAGCCGTGGATCACGAACCCCACCACAATGCTCATGGCGTAGACGAACAGCGCAAAGACCGCCGTGACGACGATCTGACTGGTCACCGTGTACGTGCCGGGAATGAGCCCCAGGATATTGGAGAACAGAATGAAGACGAACAGCGTGGCAATGAAGGGGAAGAACCGCATGCCCTTCTCCCCCATCGTATCCAGGATCATGCCCCGGATAAACTCCACCAGCAATTCGGCAAGGCTCTGCAACCTCGTCGGCACCAGCCGCCGTCCGCCGCCCGCCTTGATGAGCAGCAGGGCCGCAAGGGCGATGATGACCCACATCATGATCACGGCCTTGTTCAGGGAGAGGTCGAGCCCGAACGGAGAAAAATCCCCGTAGGAATGCAATTCAAATGGGTGGAGCGGATTGCTCTCAGCGTGACTGTCTGCGGTGTTTGCCATGGTCAGAAACGCGATGCCATTCGATACACGTTCAAGAGTCCCGCCGACATGCCCAGGAACACACCGATCAGAAGACCGGTCGGGCTGGAGTCGAAATACGAATCGGCCAGGTAGCCCAGCCCCCCGCCTACGGCCAGAGCGGCCACCAACTCGACGCCGATCCGCATGGCGATCGAGAGGCCTTTCCGGAACGCATCGGGCTGATCTGCCATATAGCCAAAAACCGCGCCATCTAAACAGAATTGCCATGCGAAGTCAAGGCGTGCACAATGCCTTGCCGGGCCTTGAAGCGGTGGGTTAAGATGCCGTGAACGGGAGGGATTTTGACCGTGCAGCGAACGTCCAAGGAGTCCTTCCTGACCGCATCGCCCCCCGTTCCCCTGGCCACGGTCCTCCCTCTGCCGGACTATTCCACATTCGAGCTCTACCAGCGGCTCGCGGGGGACGTGCGCTGCCCCGTCCTGCTGGAGAGCGGGCACGGTCGGGGCGGGCCCGGCGCCGGGCCCCGCTACTCCATCATCGGCGCCGACCCCGCGCTCCTGTTCCGGTGCACCGGGTCCCGCCTGGCCTGGAGCGTGCGGGGCGAAGACTGGGTGACCCGCGCCGGCGATCCAATGCCTGTGCTCCGGGATCTCCTCGGCCGCATGGCCGTCCCGCGCCCCGCCGGATTCCCGCCGTTTTATGGAGGCGCCATCGGGTACTTCGGATATGACGTGGCCCGGTGGTTTGAGCGCCTGCCCGATCCTCCCGACGATGACCAGGCGCTCCCCGACGTCGAGCTGGCCTTCCTCGACCTTGCGGCGGTCGTGGACCACGAACGACAAGACCTGTGGCTCATCTT
Source organism: Nitrospirota bacterium (assembly GCA_004298335.1). GTDB lineage: Bacteria > Nitrospirota > Nitrospiria > Nitrospirales > NS-4 > SCTG01. The sequence goes on along the minus strand of SCTG01000102.1, from coordinate 10,561 downwards.
CTGTCCCTTCGGCGAGCGGTTCCTCAAAGAGCCGCGCGAGCACTTATATAAAGAAGGTACGGCGCGCCTCCTGGCACTGGAAACCCGGCTGACCGGCCTGCTCCCGATCCTGCCGGACACCAGCCCGCAAGTCCCTCCCCGCGTGTCACCCGGCATGTCCGAAGCGGACTACGCGGCCAAGGTCCGGCGAGGCCTTGAGTACATCGCGGCCGGCGACATCTATCAGGCAAACCTGTCCCACCGGTTTTCGGTCGAATTGGGCGGCCGCTCCCCCCGCTCCATCTATCGCCGGCTGCGCGAGATCAACCCCTCGCCCTTTTCAGCCCTGCTGGAGCTCCCCGACGTGACACTGGTCAGCTGCTCGCCGGAACGGCTCGTGCGGCTCTCGGGCGCCGAGGTGGACACGCGGCCCATCGCCGGCACGCGGCCGCGCGGCTCGTCCACAGACGAGGACCGGCTGCTGGTTGAAGACCTGCTGATGAACCCCAAGGAACGGGCCGAGCACATCATGCTGGTGGACCTGGAGCGGAACGATCTGGGGCGCGTGTGCGAGTACGGGAGCGTCCGCGTGGACGAGTTCATGGCCGTCGAGCGCTACTCGCACGTGAGCCACATCGTGTCCAACATCCGGGGCCACCTCGCGCCCGGGCGCGACGCGCTGGACCTGCTCCGCGCGGTCTTTCCCGGCGGGACCGTGACCGGCGTGCCGAAGGTGCGCTGCATGGAGATCATCAACGAGCTGGAACCGGTTCGCCGCGGCCCCTACACCGGCTCCATCGGCTACCTCAGCCCGAGCGGCGATCTGGACCTGAACATCATCATCCGGACGCTGGTCATCGCGGGCGGGCGGGCCTCTCTCCAGGTCGGCGCCGGCATCGTTGCGGACTCCGATCCCGTCCGCGAATACCAGGAAACGCTCTTTAAGGCCGAAGCCCTGCTGAAGGCGCTGCGGGAATCGTAGCCATGTGGGTCTATCTGAACGACCGGTTTGTGCCGCAGGAGGAGGCCGTCGTGTCGGTCTTCGACCACGGCTTTCTATACGGCGACGGCGTCTTTGAAACGCTGCGCGCCTATCGCGGCCGGGTGTTCCAACTTTCCGAGCACCTCAATCGCCTGGAGCGGTCGGCGGCGCGAATCCAGCTCGCATTGCCGGCCGGCCGCGACCAGATGGCCGGCCTCGTGAGGGAATTCCTCCAGCGGAATCACCTGCAGGAAGCCTCGTTGCGCATCACGGTCTCGCGCGGCGCGGGCGAAATCGGGCTGGACCCGACGCTGTGCAAAGCCCCCACGCTGGTCATCATCGCCAGGCCGTTTCAGCCCTACCCCGAGTCGCTCTATACGGAGGGCGTCCTGGTGATCGTCGCCAGGACCAGGAGGAACCTGCCGGAAGCGCTTCCGCCACAGGTCAAGTCGCTCAATTTCCTGAACAACATCCTGGCGAAGATGGAAGCGAAGGCGGCCGGCGCCCATGAGGCCCTGATGCTGAACCACCGGGATGAACTGACCGAGGGAACAACCAGCAACGTGTTCGTGGTTCAACAGGGACGCGTGCGGACACCGGCGGTCGAATATGGCATCCTCGAGGGCATTACCCGCGGGTGGGTGCTGCAACTGGCAGCCGAGCTGGGCATCCCGTCGGAAGAGACGCGGCTGACCGTCGAGGATCTGCTGCGCGCCGAGGAGTGCTTTCTGACCAACACGACACAGGAAGTGCTGCCGGTGACCCGCGTGGATGGACAACTGATCGGCAATGGCCGGCCGGGCGGGATCACCCGCCGGCTCCACGCGTCATTTCGGGCCGGCCTTGACCGCTTCCTTGACAGGGAGTGACCGATCCGCGATCCGTTCCACCTTCACCTTGGCCACCCGCCGGTCTCCCAGGTCCACCACCGTAAATTTGTAGTCGCCGTGGTAGAACACCTCGCCTCCGCGCGGGAGCCCTTGGATCTGATAGGTGATGAACCCGCTGAGGGTCTCGTACTCGGGCGAGAGCGGGATCGGAAGCGCGTATTCCGCAATGAGGTCCTTCACCGGCATGGAGGCGTCGACGAGAAACGCGCCGTCCTTGAGACGCTCGACGGGCTTCTCCTCCGTATCGTACTCGTCCTGAATCTCCCCGACGATCTCCTCGATCAGGTCTTCCAGCGTCACGAGCCCCTCGACGCTGCCATGCTCGTTGACCACGATGGCCATGTGAATGCGCCGGCGCTGCATTTCTTTCAGAAGGACGCTGACCTTCATGACCTCGGGAACGTAATACACCGGATGCAGCAGGTCCGCGAGGCGGATGGGCTTGCCGGACGCGACCTGGCTCAGGAGGTCCTTCTGATAGAGAATGCCCAGCAGATCATTGAGGCCCTTGCGATGCACCGGGTACCGGGAGAATTTGTTCTCATCGATGTAGCGAAGGAGGTCGGGCGCCGGCGTATCGATCCCGATCGCGCACATCTTGGGACGTGAGACCATGACTTCCTTCACCGAGGTATCGGTGAACTCGAACACGCTGCGGATGAGTTCCTGTTCGGTCTTGTCGAAGACCCCGGTCTCCTGCCCCTCTTTCATGAGCATGTTGATCTCATCCTCGGAGATGAAGACCTTCTGGTCCGGAGCCGCCCGGCCCAGCAGGCGCAGGATGCTCCGGCTCGACAAGGCCAGCGGCTTGATGCCCCAGGCCGCCACCCGTGCGAACCACTCCAGCGGATGCGCGGCAAAGAGCGCCAGCCGCTCGGGGTTTTTGATGGCCAGGATCTTGGGGACGAGCTCGCCGAAGATGAGGGCAAAGTACGAAATGATGAGGACCACCGTCCCGACCGCGATCGGCTCGGCCAGGGCATGCACGAACGCCACGGGGATTGTTTCAATGATGGGCTTGAGATGGTCAATGGCGACGACGCCGCCCATGGCGGCGGCCGTCGCGCCGGCGACCGTGATCCCGATTTGCGTCGTCGCCAGAAAGCGCTCCGAGTCCTCCTGAAAGCCCTGGACGAACCGGGCTCGGGCATCCCCTTCCTCGACCAGCTGTTTGATCCGGCTCCGCCGCGTGTTGACGATGGACAACTCGGCGAGCGCAAAAAAGCCGTTCAAGAGGATCAGGACTGCAATGGCGATGAACTCCATCCACATCGAAACACCCCTTTGCTGTCAGGCCTTTCGAACACCAGGTATTGTATACGAAGCGGCGTCCAAATACACAATCGGCCAATTCGCGCCTCCCCATCGCAGGTAAATGTTGACAGGTCGGAAGGGGTTGGGTATCGTGGGTCTCATGTTACGCCACGTTCGCCCGTACGGTTGCATCTGGGGGTTGGCCGGCCTTGCGCTCCTGGGCGTCTCTTCCCAGGACGCCTTCGCCGAAACCCTGTACCGGTTTGTGGACGCCAACGGCGTGGTCCACCTGTCCAATGCGCCGACCGACTCGCGCTACCAGAAAGTGCGGGACGAGCGTTCGCCGGCGGCCGCCAGGCCTGCGGCCTCCGTTCAACCGCAATCCCAGGCACTCGCGCAACTGCCCGGCCCGAGCCCATCCTTCGCCTCTGTTCCGAGCAGCCCCGCGGAGGAACGGACCGGAGAAACGATCTACCAGTACCTGGACTCCGATGGCGTGGTGCATTTTTCCAACGTCCCGACGAATCCCCGCTACAAGAAGATTCGTGGAGAGCGGACGCTCGCCCGCCTGAAACCGACGCTTTCGTCTTCGAGGCTGAACGAGACGATTCTGCTGAATTCCCACAAGCACAGCCTGAGCCCGGCGCTCGTGCACGCCGTCATCCGCGCCGAATCGGCCTATAACCCCAACGCCGTCTCCTCGAAGGGCGCCATGGGCCTGATGCAGTTGATGCCGGGCACGGCCTCCCTGCTGAACGTCATGAATCCGTATGATCCCGAGGAAAACGTCTCGGGCGGCGTGCGCTACCTGCGCTACCTGCTGGACCGCTTCGGAGGGAACCTGGAGCTGGCCCTCGCCGCCTACAACTCCGGAGAGACTCGAGTGCTGCGCGAGAACCGGATTCCTCGGATCAGCGAAACCCAGCAATACGTCCGGAAGGTCATCCGTTTCTATACGGATCTCTCCAGCGGGGGGAGCGTCGCGCGGCCCGCGCGGACCTACGACGCCGAGACTCCGCCGCTGGTGACGCGGCGATTCGTCAACTACCTCAGCCCCAACTAAACCACCCGCACCGCACCGCCGGCAGACGCCGAGAGCTGGATGTGGCGGTCCCATCCCGCTGAAAACTCGTCCGGAAAGTCCGACCGGAAATGGGCGCCGAGGCTATGCTCGCGCTGCAGGGCCGCGGTCGCGACCAGGCGGCCCACCGTGACCATGTTTTGAATCTCCAGTTCGCGCCGGGTCTGGCGCCGGCCCTTGAGACGCTCCTCCCACTTCTCAAGCTGGACGAGCGCGGACAGCAGCCCCTCCCTGTTCCGGATGATGCCGACTTTCGCCCACATCAACCGGCGCAGCGAGTTGAGCAGTTTCTCCATGGCAAGCTGGTCGCTCCGCGACTCCGCGTCGGTCGCCGCCTTCCAGGCCTTGGAACCGTCGCGCAAGGACTCCGTCCCTTTTGCATACGCGGCGGCGGCCTCGGCCGCGCGGGCGCCGAAGACCAGGCCCTCCAGCAGGGAATTGCTGGCCAGGCGGTTCGCGCCGTGGACGCCGGCGCAGGCCACCTCCCCAGCGGCAAACAGACCCGGGATGCTGGCGGCGCCATGCGTGTCCGTCCAGACACCGCCCATCATGAAGTGCGCGCTGGGGCAGACCGGGATCATCTCTTCCGTGATGTCCACGTCGTAGCGCAGGCACGTCGCGTAGATCGTCGGAAAGCGCTCCCGGATGAAGCCCGGGTCCAGGTGAGTCACATCGAGATAGACGTGCCGGGCGGACGTCGCCACCATTTCGTTCCAGATCGCGCGGGACACGATGTCACGCGGCGCCATCTCGGCCATTTCATGGTAGCGCCCCATGAACGCCTCCCCCTTGATGTTCCGAAGAATGCCGCCTTCCCCCCGCATGGCCTCGGAGAGCAGGAATTGCGGGGTGGCCGGCAGGTACAAGGCGGTGGGATGGAACTGGACGAATTCCATATCCTCCATGGTCGCGCCGGCGCGGTAGGCCATCGCGATCCCGTCACCGGTCGCAACGGGAGGATTGGTCGTTCTGGCGTAGATCTGCCCGGCGCCCCCCGTGGACAGCACCACGGCCCGCGCCGTGACCGGCTTGACCGCCCCCGAAGATTCGTCCAACACCAGAGCGCCGCTGCAGCGACCCTCCCCGTCTTTCAGCAAGTCGACGGTGAAATGGTGGTCGCGCCAAGCGATCTGCGGAAGGGAACGGGCCTGCGCGAGCAGAGCCCGGACCATTTCGGTGCCCGTGGCGTCGCCGCCGGCGCGCATGATGCGGTCCCGGCTATGCGCGGCCTCGCGGGCGAAGGCATACCCTTCCCCCGCCTTGTCGAAACACGCCCCCCAGCCGATCAGTTCCTGGACCCGGGCCGGGCCCTCCTCGACCAGCACCTGGACCGCCGCCTCCCGGCACAGCCCCTTGCCGGCGCGCAACGTATCGTCGCGATGCAAGGCGATGTCGTCTTCCTCGGACGCGACGGCCACACCCCCCTGGGCATAGATCGAACTCCCCTCGGCGGGGCTTCCCTTGGTCAGGATCAGGACGCGCCCGGCCCCGCTCAAGCCGATGGCCGCCCGCAGTCCGGCGACCCCGCTGCCGATGACCAGAAAGTCGGCGACCATGCTACCGCCCCCCCGGACGTTCAACCGGAATCCTGCGGGCTGACATGCCGAAGGGCGCGTCGCCGTCGACGCCGCTCAGCGTGAGGGTCTGATGCCCCACCATCCGGAACACGGCATGGCCCCGCTCCCGGAGCGGCTGCTCCTCGTCCGGGGCCTTCCACTGCCCCTGCCAGTGGAAATACACGGCCACGTCGGGCCCCTCCACCATCACCCGGTCGATCGTGAAGTCCAGGCTGATCTGATCGTAAAAGGCGAAGTCCTGCCGGATGGCGGCCTCCATCTTGCGGAGACTCTCCAGCGGCATGAACAGACTCTGAAAAACGCTCGGGTCCTTGCCCGTGTAAGCCTTCCGGATCTGTTCCACCGTGGTGTCGATTTTCCGGACGCGTTCGGCGTCAACCGGATTGACGGCGCTGGGTTTCGAGCAGGCCACGGCTCCGAGCCCCACAAACCCGACAAGCCCTGCGCTCATGATGAAACGGAGCAGTTTGAAGTTCTGCGCGAACATGACGGCGGAATTATAGCATTCTTGACAAGGCGGCCCTAATAGAATACCCTCCGCCAGTTTTTCGACGAGACCGGCTTGCTATTGCCGGTGAGATTAGGTAGATTGCTGGAAGCCTTGGAGAGAAATTCATGTCGAGTGTCGTCAAAAAGCGCCGGAAGAAAATGCGGAAGCACAAGCATCGGAAGCTCCGCCGGCGCATGAAATTCGCGCGCCGGAAAGCCTAGCCGGCACCCTTCGAAAGGAGGCACAGCATGGCCACCGAAGGCAAAAAAGTCCGCATCAAGGTCCAGACAACCCAGGCCGTCTACATCGGCGACATCCTGCTGCCCGCCATGCGCAATCGCGTGTCCGATTACTTCAATGATGAGAAGCAAACCTTCTTCAATCTCACCGATGTGAGGATCCAGCACACGAAGGAAGAGATGGAATTCGTCTGCCTCAACAAGAACATGATCGAATCCATCTCCCTCGCCGATTAACGACGCGCGAGGGCCCCTGCTTCGCCCCCCTTCCTGATGTCCCGCTTCACCCTGTTCGGCCGGTTTTACCCCTACCTCCGCCCGTACCGCAGCCGCATGGCCGCCTCCGCCCTGCTTGTCATGGGCGTCGCCGGGATCAACCTGGCCATGCTCTGGGTGATCCGCCGGCTGGTGGACACGGTGCTCGTCCAGAAGGACCCGGCCGCCTTGAACATCGCCATCGCCGAACTCGGCGTTCTGTTTCTCTGCCAGGGCGCCCTCGGCATGGGGCACAGCTATCTGACCGCCTCGACAAGCCAGCGCATCCTGGCGGACTTCCGGACGCATCTTTTCGAGCACCTGCAGTCTCTCTCGCTGAGCTTCTTCGCCACGCGGCGGACCGGTGAGTTGATGTCGCGGCTCATGAACGACGTCGGCGCCCTGCAGAGCGCCCTGACCGAGGTCCCGATCGACGTCGCCAAACAAGCCGTCACCCTGGCGGGCGGCCTCGCCATCCTGTTCGTCATGAACTGGCGGCTGTGCGTGCTGATCCTGTTCCTGCTCCCCGCCATCGTGCTGGTGGCCCGCTTCTTCGGCCGCCGCCTCAAGGCGCTGTCCACCGGCATCCAGGACGAGACGGCGCGCACCTCGACGATTCTGGAGGAAGTCGTGTCCGGCATCCGGGTCGTCAAGTCCTTCGTGCGGGAAGACTACGAACGGGAACGGTTTGGAACCCAGGTCCGCCGCACGCTGGACATGGTGCTCACGCGCGCGCGGATCATGGCAGTGTTCGTGCCGGTCATCACCTTCGCCACCTTCGCCTCGGCGGCGGCGGTCCTCTGGTATGGCGGCACTCAGGTCATCAAAGGCACGATGAGCCCCGGCGACCTGATCGCCTTCGTGCTTTATGCCGGCCTCCTGATCGGTCCCTTCGGAACCTTCGCGCGCCTCTTCTCCCAGGTGAAGGAGGCCCAGGGCGCGCTCGAACGGGTCTTTGCCATCCTCGATACCAGGCCGGAGGTCGCCGACGCGCCTGATGCCCGCCAGCTCCCCTCCGTCGAGGGCCGCGTGTCCATGCAAGGCGTGAGCTTCTCCTATGACGGGCGCACGCCCGTGCTGGCCGACCTCACCTTCGCCGCGCGGCCGGGCGAACTGGTCGCGCTGGTCGGCCCGTCGGGCTCCGGCAAGACGACGCTGATCAATCTCCTCCACCGGTTCTACGACCCGGCGGCGGGCGCCGTCACCATCGACGGCCATGATTTGAAGACGGTCACGATGTCGAGCCTCTACGGCCAGATCGCGCTGGTGCCGCAGGAGACGCACCTGTTCGGCGGCACGATCCGGGACAACATCCGCTACGGCCGCGTCTCCGCCGGCGAGGCGGAGATCACGGCCGCGGCGCGCGCGGCGAACGCGCACGACTTCATCACGGCCCTGCCGGACGGCTACGAGACGCTGGTCGGCGAAAAGGGGATCAATCTCTCGGGCGGGCAGCGCCAGCGGATCGCCATCGCGCGGGCCGTCCTCAAAGACCCGCGGATCCTCATCCTCGACGAGGCGACGTCCTCGCTTGACAACGAATCGGAACTGCTGGTCCAGGACGCGCTGGACCGTTTCATGAAGGGGCGGACGACGTTCGTGATCGCGCACCGCCTGAGCACGATCCAGAAGGCGGACCGGATCCTCGTATTGGAGAAAGGACGGATCGTCGAAGAAGGCACCCATACCACCCTCCTCGACAAGAAAGGCCTGTACTTTCACCTCTACCGGCTGGGGTTGGTGGAGACGTAAGGCCGGTTTCTACTCGCCCGTAGCCATTCATCATTGCCTCACGCCGTCATCCGTGATGAGCAATTTGGAACAGATTCCAACTGTGGCAGCTGTCAAGCTGCTATCATAAGATACAATACTTCAATAAACGCGCTCGCGACGGTTGGGGGTTAGTGCCACGATGATGTCTGAATTGTCAGTCTGGTTTGGAAACCATATGTTTGCGGTTGCACTCATTGTGGTTACATTGATAATCATCCTGGGGAAGAAAATGACGTGAGAAGGCAGCGACCTTCCCGCGATGCCCTTCCTCTTAATGCCAGCTCGCCGCCAGGATTCGGGGCGGTCTTGATTTCCCAAGAGGCGCCTTACGTCCCCCGCCCCTTGAGGAAGAGGGCTGGGTGAGGGGAAAGGACGCGGAGTCTCCGGCCGGTTGTTATATTTTCCCTTTGTATTCTCTGAAGCCATCAACCAATTGCCGGAAAGAGGTGGGTTTGTATTTCTCAAAGCTTTCTTCGTCCACGTAAATAAAGTCATACGTCACATCTGACTGGACCCGGTTGATATCTTCACACCACTGCCGCAACCGCTCCATCTTCAACGGAACGTCCGGGTCTTCCTGCCCCTTGGTCTCGACAACGACAACTCTCTTATTGGACAGCTTGATGATGAAGTCCGGGTAGTAGTTGGAGATGTCTCCGTCAGAGTTCACGTAATCCAGCTTGAAATGCACGGCCATGTAGTTCTTGCAGTAGGAAATCACGTCGTCGCAATCTTCCAGAAAGCGAGCGAACAGCAGTTCAAAGTTGCTGTCCCCGATGATGCGATTAAAGACACTCTTTTTCGGGATGAGGTAGCCCTGATCCTTGGCCACAAATGGGCGCGTCTGCCGCAGCTTGATGGTGTCGTGGATTTCGGCGTCGCCTTTGTCCCGTACGGTGAGAGCGTTGATCGCCTTTTTGAAGGTCTCGATCAAGGTCTTGGTAGCAGCCAGTTCTGACAGGTTTCGCAGGGTGTTGGGGCTTTCCAGGTCTACCGGTCGGTCAAACAACTCAGACTGCACAAAGGCTTTGACCTTGCCGTACAGCACGTCGTAGCCACGCGGAGCAGATCCCTTGCGGTATTCCAAGCGCAAGTCGTTCATGATGGTCTGCGCAAAGTAGCCGATGACGCTGCGGTAATCGGCGATGCCCGCCGTGTCGAGAATGGTCGTATGCGTCACCTCGCCAGTGGTGATGTCCTTGAAGACAATCTCGCGCTGTTGCGCTTCGCTAAACTGTAGATAGGCCACACGTTGATGCCCCATCGCGCCCACATCCAGCGCGCCCAGGTTCTTGTATTCCCGGTAGACGCGCGGGGTCAGCACCGGGATTTCAATGTCCAGCGCGTCGATGTCTTTCTTCGCGTTCTCCTTGTCAACCTCCACCACCAGCGGCGTCTTAGCCTGCGTGCCTTCGCCCATCGGCTTGCGCTCCAGCACCACACCTTCGGCCTGGATGGATTCCACGAAGTCCATAAAGGCATTCGTGCCGACGACGCTGACGTATTCTTCCAGGCCGCCGGGGTACATTTTGCGCAGTCCGCGCCCTAGGGTTTGTTCCGGCAAGATATTACTCTTGGCGGAATAGGCGCGTAGTCCCACAATGGTGGTGACGTTGCGCACGTCCCAGCCCTCTTTGAGCATCATCACGGAGATAATGGCTTTGTAGGGGCTGTCCAGTCCGTCAATCTCACCGGCTTGGCGGCGCAGGACATCCAATTCCTCTTTACCCTTTCCTGCGGTCGATTCGGAAATCTCGCCGTTATTCTTGGTGTGAATGACCAGCACTGCGTCACCCTTCAGGTCGGGGTAGTGTCCCCTCAGGTACTCGGCCACATCATCACAATTCCGGGTGTCGTCGGTCATCACAAACAGGATGGCCTTTTTGCCCATCTTTTCGTGCTCGGCATACGCCTTGCGCCACTCGATTACGCCCAGGTGAATGTAATCAGTGTATTTCTCGGTGTACTTGGCGCTCTGGCGCTCCACCAGTTTGGCGCGGCTGGCAGCATCGGGCACCACCGGATGTTTGACCACGTTTTG